>CALCHX010000179.1 GCA_937906875.1 uncultured Gemmatimonadota bacterium
CGATGGGTCATCCAACTGAACGGCTGGTAACGGACTTCGATATTGGACGTCGTGCGATCGTTGTCCGCGCGACTCTCCACCTTACCCCACTCCTCCGGCGGGGCAGCGGTCCAGCCACGCCGCGCATCACTCAGGAAGCGCGGGTTGGACCAGATCAGGTTGCTGAACGGGTCGGTGTTGATCGAGCCCTGCGCCAGCCTTGTCTTGCCCTCTATGTAGTTGCTCCCGACGTTCACCTTCACCTTGTCGGAGAGGGCCAGCTCCATGTTCGCTCTCAGGCCGATCTTCTTGTCCCAGTTCCAGTCCACGACACCGGTGTCGTCGTTGCTGGAAACTGACGCGAAGTAGCGCACCGCGTCCGTGCCGCCCCGTATGCTCGCATTGTACCCCTGGAGCATGCCGTAACCGAAGATGGGGCCGGTGCCGTTGACGCGCTCGTGCTCATAGACGTTGAAGCCGATGAGCTGGCCGGGGTTTGCCGGGTCGGGCATGTAACGCATCCCGGTGCGACCCTCCGGGTTCCAGAGCCAGTCGTAGCCGTGGCGAGCGGTGACGTCGAACTGCGGCCGACCGTCCCTGCCCCGCTTGGTGATGATCTGGATCACGCCGTTGGAGGCCTCGGTGCCGTACAGAGTCGCGGCCGCCGGTCCCTTGATGATCTCGACGCTCTCGATATCCGCCGGGTTGATGTCATTCAGCCGGCTCACGTTGGCGCCGCCGCGCTGGCCAGGCCCGCGCCGGGCGTCGCTGTCCATCCGCACGCCGTCTATGTAGATGATCGGTTCGTTGGTGAGCGAGAGGCTGCTGTTACCTCGTATGCGGACCGACGAACCCGTACCTACCTGACCGGTGCCGGGCAGCATCATGACCCCTGCCGTACGCTGGCCAATGAGCTGGTCGACATTGTTGATCGGTGACTTGGCCAGCACCGAGTCGGCAGACACGCTGGCGACGACGTTGCCGATCGCGCGGCGCTGCGTACCACCGGCGGTTCCCGTCACCACCACCTCATCCAGAGACACGGAGACCGTGCTGATGGCGAAGTCCACCGTCACGTCGGCCCCGGCAACGGTCACCGATTTCTCGTCGGAGGTGAAGCCGAGGCGTTGGGTGCGTAGTCGATAGGTGTCATCAGGGACACCCGCAATCGTGTACCGACCGTCCTCGCGCGACATGGCTCCGAGGTTGGTCCCGAGGACCAGAATCTGCACGCCGGCAACTGGCTGGCCTGTCCCGGAATTGATGACCTGGCCACTGATCTGTCCGGCGACGATGGGGCTCGTCACGGTCGTGGACCGCTCGACGCCCTGCCCGGCTGTCACGGGTGTACCAGCCCCTCCAGCGCCCTCCGGCGGCGCGATGAGTATGAGATTGCCGTCGAGGGCCGTCGGCACGAGCGGCAAGCCGGCCAGCATCACGGAGAGTGCGCGCCCCACCGTGAGGTCGGCACAACTGCAACTCACCCGGTGGCCGGCCGGCATGAAGTCGGGACTGAACGCCAGTGCCACCCCGGAGCGAGCGTGGAGCAGTTCGAGCCCGCTGGTGAGTTCGACATCCTGGGCAGTGAACCTGGCCGGACGCTCCAGCGGGCTCGCTGTAGCCGGCGCGTTCGCACGATCCGTCGTGGTCCTTGCGCCGGCGAGGGTTACGACGCGCTGTGCGACAGCCTCTGTCGCTGGCAGCGCGACGGCCAGCGACATGAGTAATACCAGACTTCGCGACATGGGGCCCCCTTGCCTCTCATGAATGGACCCTGGCGCGCTCGCCAGGGCAGAACAACGTGATCTATGGCTCGATGCTCGCGACGTTGTCGCGAAGGCTGCAGTGAGCGTCGACGGCTCTGCAGATCGCGTGAAACACCTGCGGGAAGCTCTGGTTGGTGAACCATGCGGTAACCGTTCTCGAGGCTACCGAACTGTCAGGCAGGAGTACCCGCACGCCGTAGCGGCTCTCCAGTTCACGCGCCACCCGATGCAGCGGTGTGCTCTGGAACACGATGAAATCACCGGCCCAGGCGAGCAGCGAGTCCACCTTCACGGCACCCTCCACCACCGGCACTCCATCACCCGTCACATGCGCTATCTGACCAGCTACTACGTGGAGTCGATGCCCTCCGCTCACCAGCGCGACCTTCCCCTCGGTAACAACCAGCCGGAGCTCATCGCCCATCACGCGGAGATCGAAGCGTGTGCCGAGCACCTCCACACTGCCGGCCCTCGTGCGTACCGTGAACGGACGTGCGCTGTCACGGGCAACGGCGAAGAACGCCTCGCCATCCAGCCAGACCTCGCGGCGATGAGCCACGGGCGCCACTCGCAGCCTGCTCTCCGGTGCCAGCCGCACCACGCTCCCGTCGTCCAGGCTTGCCGTGACCATCTCGGCCTGGTCCGTCACGAACTCCGAGGCGCTGAAGCCGGTATCGGTGCCGTCCGCACCAGATGGCTGGCGCATGACGAGGAGGAGGATCGCGGCGGCCGCAGCAACCGCTGCCGTCCATCGCGCACCGCGCGCCCAGCCGGAATACGCGACCTTGCTCCTGGGTCCGCGCATGAATCGTCGCGAGCGCAGCTTGCCGAGCGACGGCACGGTACCACTCCGTGGCTCGAGCGGATCGGGACGCGAAGCAAGTCCCCAGATCCGAGCCATGGCCTGGTAATGGGCCTCATTGTGCGGTGACGCAAGTCGCCATGACTCCAGTCGCATGGCGTCGTCGCGCGCGATGCGCTCCTGGAGCGCAGCGAGAATGAGTTCGTCCACAGGTCGCCTGTGTTGAACGTTGATCCGGGAAGGTTCCCGGACGAGCGTCTTCACAGACCTCAACCCGTCAGAACGACCAGTATACCATCGGCGGCTCAAACGGCACGGCTCAACCGGCCGCCCTGTCCTCGCTTCGCATGATCTTGAGCCCCGGTAGTGGCCGCTCCTCCAGGTACGGGCTGAGCATCACCCGGAGTTCACGTAGCGCACTCACAAGTTGGTTCGCCACCGTCTGGGGGGCGATGGAGAGAACGTCCGCGATCTCCCTGTTGGTCAGAGCGTGGTAGCGCGACAGGACGAAGACCTCGCGGCGGCGTCCGGGAAGGCGTTCCACTGCAGCCATGAGCGCGGCAGCCAGCTCGTCTTCCTCCAACGACTGGCTGGGCATGATCGCCGGTGGACCGAGTGACATCTCCTCGTCCATCCACTCCGTGTGCGTCTGCTGACGCCGCCATTCATTGGAAGCAAGGTTCCGGACGACTCTGTACAGGAATGGACGCGCCTCGTCCCCCTGGGGTACGGCATGCCCACGTTCCCATATCCGGACGAACGCATGCTGAACCACATCCTCGGCCACAGCCGTCTCGCCGAGCAGACGAGTCACATATGCCACCAGCGGATGCCAGTAACTGCGAAGCAGTTCTCCCAGTTCCTCGGCGTCCGGCACGACGGGCGGTGGACGCCCGTGCCGCTCCGCTGTATCAGCAGGTTCCGGATGTCGCATGACATCATTCCTTGCGTCTCGGGAAAGATGAGGCTACCAGGCTGTCCGATGCACCTGTCTGAAGGCACGCCGCAGCCTGACTCAGTTCAATTCCTGGGCGTTCCAGTGGGCGCGGCGAGGAGCGCGAATCGCTAGCTGATCATTTCAGGCTCCATCACCCGCTCCACGACCTTCCCTCCCACCAGGCTCACATGGTAGACCTTCGCTCCCTGGCGGGTCGCTACCACGCGACGTACTTCATTGTCCTCGAAGTAGATGCCGGCATTGTTGTCGCAGGCATAACCCGGCTTCATTTGCCCGGAACCAATGAGGCGATGGTAGGTGGGACGGCGTTCCGCTTCGGCGTCGTAGTGGGGAGAGTGACTCCCTTTCAGGAAGCCGAGGCACTTGACGATGGAGAGTTCCTTCGGGCGGGAGTCGGTGGTGCCCTCCTCGAACCAGCAGAGGGATCCGGCGCTGGCTCCTCCCAGCACTATCCCCCTGTCCCAGGCCTGCCGCAGCACCTCGTCTATTCCCTGTGCCTTCCAGATAGCCTGCTGGTTGAGCGTGTTGCCTCCGGACGCCACGATCCCGTCCATGGAGAGGAATACCTCATCCCACCCCTTGTCCTGGCGGGTGCTGGCTATGAAGCTCTCCTGGACGTATGGCTCGACGTCCAGCGGGGCGCAGTTGCGGAACCAACTGATGCTTCCGTCCGGCCGGTCGGCGGAGGCCGTCGGGAGGTAGCAGAGTCGCGGGCGCTTCTTGCCCGTCAGCTCGGCCATGTATCGGATGAAGTCGGTGCCAAAACCGCCGCCGGCGATGAGGATCTTGCGGGTCGCCGCACCGGAAAGCGTGTCGGACATGCTGCTCGAGGTCTGTTCAAGGGTGGAAATTGGCAACGGCATGTGCCCGAAGCCAAGGGCAACCGAGCTGAGCGCCGACGAGCGGACGAACTCTCTTCTCTCCATCTCCACTCCTGAGTTGGGTGCGGTGATCGATCGGGATGGATTGAACAACGAGCAACTGCACCATGGCAAGGGACGCGTCGGACAGCAAGCGGCCCGACACGTCTTCCTGCCATGTTATCCCCGGACTTGCTAGAAGCCCAGCACGTTCACGCAGCCGACAGGTGCGACGGGGCGCTGATTGCACTCGTCGATGGGGATCGGCACACGCGGAAAGATACGGTGGGACGGCAGGGCCTTCGGTAGCGTCTCCAGCCGACCGTAGCGACGGCTGTCCACCCAGCGGTGCCCGTACTCATCGAACAGGGAGTAACGACGATTGTAGAGAATCTCGTCGACCAGGTCCCCGGCGTAGTCGTCGGGCAGCGGTGCCAGCCCGCCCGAGTTGACGCGAACGAAATTCAGGTCGGCGATCGCCGCGGCGCGGTTGCCCAGACCGTTGTACGCCTCGGCACGGAGCAGGATCAGTTCCTCGTTCTTGATCCATGGAACAGGCGCGATGTTGCTGGCGTAAGCGGTGATCCTCACATTCGAGCTGACGCCCTGGGTCGACAGGCTGGTGGGCATGAGTTGCGCCTTGGACGACGCCCGGAGATCGATGGTTCCATCTGGTCGCAACTGCGCGTCGGTGAGGAAGTCCGGAACCGCGACAAGATTCCTTGGACCCGGATCGAAGAGGGGGTTGGTGGCATCTCCGGAGGTGGTCGAGTAGACATGGTAGACGCCCGCGGCGAGCGCTGCCGGAGTCGACGACGCGGTACTGATGAACGATTCGCCAAGGGACGTCAGTGCGTCCGCCCAGTGCAGTTGGTAGATGTCCGATCGTGCCTTGAGTGCCCGGTTCACGCGCAGGAAGGTCGTCGGAGTATTGAAGCCGGCGAAACCCGTCGTGAGCGGGAAGGGGAAGGCAGATCCCCCGGCAAGCAGATCAGCCTTGGCCTCATCGAAGAGGGCGCTGACCCGGGTGTAGGCCGCCTCCCGGCTGACGAATTCGCCCATCACGGCGGGGTCGGGATTCACGTCCAGGACTATCCCGAAGGTGTCCCGCACGCGGAGCAGGTTCACGTAATCCTGCGCCATCACCGTCTTCACGAATCCGCGCACGGCGGCCTTCTGCGCGTCGGTGTACTCGGGCACCTTCTCAACCGCATCGAGCAACGTCACGGCTGTACGCAGGTTGCGGTAGGTCGCCGTCCACCCCTGGTCCACCCCGAAGCCGCCCGGCTCCAGCGGCCCGATCAGGTAGGCATTGACGCTGCGCGGCTCGGCAGTGTCCAGGTTGAGGATCTCCCGTCCGAGCACTCCCAGTCCTGTCGCCCAGGTGCCGACGCTGCCGCGAATCCCTACCAGCAACCCGACGACGGTGGTGTTCACGGTCGCCGCGGTTGGATTGGTGGTCAGTCGGTCGGTGCTGGGAGAGTTGTAGTTGGGGACCACTACTTCGCTGCATGCACCGAGGAGGGCGACGGTTGCCAGCGCCATGGGCAGCGCGAACGAGCGCGCGCGCGCGTTGAGTGTGCGCATCATCAGAAGCTCACGCTGAGGTTGAGCCAGTACGAGCGGCTGGCAGGGTAGGCGGCAAGCTCACGATTGCGCTGCACAGCGTCGGGCGCGCCACCGCCGCCAAAATTCTGTGCTTCCGGATCGCCACCTCGAAAGTCGGTCCACCAGATGAGATTCCGACCACTCAGCGACAGCTTCGCGCCCTCCACCCTGGAAGTCCACTTCTCGATCAGGCTGAGTGGTATGTCATAGTTGAGCGTGACCTCACGCAGCTTGGTGTAGGACGCATCCTGGTAGTAGATGCTCGTCACCTGCAGGTACGAGGTGCGGCGAACCTCACCCAGCTTGCGACCGTCGGACGTGAGCTCGTCATAGTCGCGCGAATTCTGACCCAGGTCGTAGTGGCGCCATGTACCATTGGCCAGCATGCCACCCTGCTGTCGATCTATCAGTGCATAGATCGAGAGCGGCCCGTAGCTGATCTCGTTCGACCAACCGGCATTCCAGTCCGGATTGCCGTCGCCGATGACCACGGGCACCACCACCCGCCCGCCAGGCTGGGGCAGCGTGTCATTGCCAATGATCTGCGTGGCCGACTTCCCCTTCTCGATCCTGATCGCGCCGACCTGCGGCGATCCGAGCAGGAAGGTGGGTACCGGAAGATCGGTGATCTTGCTGCGATTCATGCCCCAGTTGAAGCGCGTGTTCCAACTGAACCGGTCGGTCATTACGGGGAACCCACCGATTGCCGTCTCCAGCCCCCACACCTCCATCGCGGCTCCGTTGGATATCTCCGAACTGAACCCGGTCGTCGGAGCCAGCGTGCGCGTGATGAGGAGGTCGGAGATGTCGCGACGGAATCCAGTGACCTCGGCAGTCGCGCGGTTACCGAACAGCGCCGCGTCCACACCAGTCTCGAACTCGCGCTGACGCTCCGGACGGATGTCCGATGCGGCGCGCGTGTTGCCGACGCGGAAGGCGCCGATCCCACCTATGCTGGACAGGTCGAGCCCCGTGAACTTCTGGCCGTAGAGCGGTTGGTTGCCCGTCTCACCATACGCCACACGGAACTTCAGTTCATCCACCAGGCCGGGTCGAAGCTCGGGGAACCGGTACGATGCCGACGCCTTGGGGAAGAGGAAGAACTTCTTCGTGTCGCCGTTGTTGCTGCTCCGGTCAGCTCGCGCACCAAGCGTCAGCAACAGCCGCTCCCGGAAGAGGATCTCGGTCTGTCCGAACATGCCGAAGTCCACGACCTTGAGCCGCGATTCATCGACGTCGCGAATGGTGCCGGCGTTCACTATCTCCAGGCCGCCGAGAAGGTTCTGTGCCGAGGTACGAGTCTGGCCCAGCGTGCGGCGCTCGTACTGGGTACCGAGCTGCGTCGTGATACCAAGGCTGGCCGACGGCGTCCAGCCGTGCACGAGGTTGACGTTCAGGTTGCCCTGCACGTTGTCGGTGTAGGATGTCGCGGTCGTGCCCGGTAGCCCATCCAGCGGCTCGAACTGAAGTTCGGGCGGCGAATAGATGACGTTCTTCTGGTTTAGAACGTCTGCCCCACCATAGGCTATGAACTGCAACTTGTGATCGTCGGTGGTGAGGGCATCCACAGTGACCCGGGCCGTCGTGATGCTTCGCCAGACCGACTCTTCGTTCTTGAACAGGTCGATCGTCTGTAGCGGATTGGAGTTGTGGAACGGATTCCTGGGGTACTTGCCGTCCGCGCCGGGGCGAAGGTCGATGAAGCTCGGGATCTTGGTGAGCGCGTAGGCGATGGAGGTACCCGTATTGTCGTTGCCGAACAGGCCGCGGTCGTTGCTCGTCCGCAGCAACTCGGAGCCAACCTGCATGCTTATCCGGTCGCCAACCTTCTGGTCCAGGTTGAGCCGCACGCCCGTCTTCTTCGCGTAGGTATTGCGAACGATCCCGTCCTCGTCCCGGAACAGCCCCGAGACGAAGTAGCGTGTGTTGTCCGAGCCACCGCTCACGCTGAGCGAGGTCTCCGTGTTCACCGGGTGCTCGCCGTACGCCAGATCCTCGTAGTCGAGGACGGTGTTCGTGTTGTAGTAGTCGGAGACTCCCGGGCCGTAGGCCTTCACTGCGTCCTCCAGCGACTGGAAGCGCCGTGAGCCATTCCTGTAAGCCAGCCTGGCCGTGCCGACACCCGAGCGCAGTGAGAACTTCGGTGCGCCAGGCGTTCCACGCTTGGTGGTGATGATGATGACGCCACCGGACGCCTTGGAACCGTAGATCGCCGATGCCGCCGACCCCTTGAGGATCTCGATGTTCTCGATGTCGTTGGGGTTGAGGTCGGCTATCCGGTTCACGGGCGACTCCTGGCTCGCCACGGATATCCTCGATCCGGATGCTCGCGTCACCTTGTTGGTGCCCGAGGCAATGGCCACGTCAGCCGCGATCACGCCATCGATAACGTAGAGCGGTTGCGCCGACCCCAGGATCGAGGAGATGCCGCGCAGTCGCATCCTGTTTCCACCACCAGGTGCACCAGTGGACTGGGAGATCTGGGCGCCTGCGATCTTCCCCTGGAAGGCATTCTCGATCGATTGCGTCGAGACCTTCGTCAGCTCATCGGCGCTCACACTGGCGACGGAGGTGGCCAGGTTGCGGCGCGAGATGCCCGTCGCCTGCCCGGTCACCACCACCTGATCCAGGTTGAGTGCGTCGCGTCGCAGGAGCACCTCGACGGTGGAGACGTTCGCTCCCACGGCAACGTCGGTGGGTGGATAGCCGATCCGCCGCACGGTCAGCGTGATGTCGCCCTGAGGCACCTGCAGCGTGAACGTACCGTCGTCGCGCGCCACCGTGCCCATGGTCGTGCCCTTCACCACAATCTGCGCGGAGCCGATCGGGGTCCGGCTCCCCTCCTCGCGTACCGTTCCATTCAAAGGTCGCGTCGGGCCCTGGCTCCTGGCCGGTACAGCACTGCCCACAAGGGCGCCCATCAACATCAGGGCTCCTGCCCACGAACGAGATCTGGTCACGTGTCTTGGGTCCACAGTTGGAGGTTGAGATCGCGCTAGTAGTTCCACCAGGGGGTCGTCGTGCCTTCGGGCTTCTTCCTCAGCCCGAATTCCGCCATCTCCTTCAGTCTCTCCGCATTGCTGACAGGCCCGATCCAGCAGTGTCCCTTCTGGTCTCCCCAGAGGAAATATCCCGGGTAGTGAGGGTTCTCGGTGGTCTTCATCCACGCTTCCAGCTCGCGCGTGGCACGGTCCAGGAAGAAGTTGTCCATGTTGCCAGTGTAGATGTGCAGCTTGTCCACCAGCCTGGGACCCACGGTGGCCCAGTTCTGCTTCAGGTAGTGCAGGATGTCGAAGTTCTCCTTCCAGTACTGCGTTACCGAGTGATCGATCACACCGGTACGCTTGTCGAACGCCGGCTTGAAGTAGCCATCGTCGCCGATGGGGCCGAAGACAGCCGACCAGATGTCCAGTTGCCCCGTCCCGCTGCGCCCCCTGGTGCCGTTGACCAGCTCCATCCAGTTGCGCTGCTGCGACGTCTGCCTGATCTCACCGTTGATCTCGCGCGAGTTCACGGTGGGGGTGCGATGCCAGTCACCTACCTGCTTGTAGAAGGCGTTCTCATCCTCGTACATGTTGATCCCCTCCACGTCAGTGAAGGTGACCGGGTCTGAGCAGTAGGCCCACGTGCCGCCGAAGAAATCAGGCTGCCACACCTGCAGGGCAAGCGCCTCCCAACCACCCGTGGAACCGCCGGAGAGCCAGCGGGCCCACGGCTCACGGATGGTGCGGTAACGCTTCTCCAGCTCCGGAATCAGCTCCTCCATGATGGCGTCGCCGTAAGGGCCGACATTCACGGAGTTCACCGCATAGGAATCGTCGAAGTACGGAGTGGGGTGCTGGAATGTCACAGCGATCACACCCGGGAAATCGGGCTGCATCCAGGCGTTCCGGAACGCCGTGTCGCTGTCGAAGCGATACGGTGCGGCGGTCGAGAAATGGCCCTGGATATAGTTGACCGGATACGCCGTCGTGCTGCGGGCATAGCCACGCGGCAGGAGCACCGTCGCGCCCAGGTAGATCGGTCGTCCCCAGAACTTCGTCAGGGATGGGCTCTGGAACCTGAAGCGCTGGACGAACTCGTCATCGGCCGGCAGCTCGATGGGCGGGATCTTCTGGTCGGCCACCAGCTTCACCACCTGCCGCGACATCGGATCGATACGGATCTTCTGCGGTGTGCTGTAGAGATTGCCAGGTGAGATCGGCCACCTCTGGCCCTCCCACTGATCGTCGTGCATCCAGAGCACATGACCATCAGCACGCCTGAATTCACTGTACACGTTCACGAAGCCCTGCACCCAGTATTCTCCCGCTGGAATATCAGCCAGATCGGTGACCGGAGTGCCGAGTTCGGTGCCATCGATGACTGCTGCTCGGCCGGGTGCCAACCGTTCGATGTCACGCCCGAACATGGGTGCGCCCACACGTCCTATCTGCAGCCGCGGTTCGCGCTCGTTGTTCTTCGAGAGCATCACGTAGACGCGGCCCGTGGTCGGCTCGGCGCGGACGGATGTCGGCACCGAGATCTCGAAGCGGATAGCCGCCCTGCCGGTCGGACCGGGAAGGATCTGCGACGTCTGGGCCTGGGCTGGTACGGGCGCGATGAACGCGCCCACCATCGCCGCCGCCAACCCGATGGAGGTCGGGGCCTTCATGGGAGCACCGGGAGGCTGACGTTGGACGGCCGCGTAGCGGAGCGGAAGATCGTCATCGTTGCCCGCCTGAAGTCCGCGGCAGTGGCGGTATTGATGTTCGGGATGAACGTCTGCGGGTTCCGATCCATGAGCGGGAACCAGGAACTCTGTACGTGAACCATCACTCGATGCCCCTTCCTGAAGGTGTGAAGGACGTCGTGCAGGGTGTAGTTGATGGAGTCCGGCTTGCCGGCAATCAGCGGTTCGGGCACATCCCTCGAGCGGCGCCAGCGCGCGCGATATATGTCGCCCTTCACCAGTTGCTCGTAGCCGTCCATCGCCGGATCGGGGGCGCCGGGAGCAGGCGGCGGTGCGCCACGAGCTGGTGGCGGCACGTCGGGCCAGACGTCGATCACCTTGACGATGAAATCGGCGTCCGTACCAGTGCTGGCCACGTGCAGCGTCACGCGTATGGGACCAGCCAGCGTGAGATCCTCCGTGAGTGGCGCCGTCCGGTAGACCAGTACGTCGGGCCGCCGACTGGCGAAACGCTGATCCTCGATCGGGTAGAGCCTGTAGTAACCGAAGGACCTCGCCTCGGTGTACGGCACTGGCCTGGCCGGGTCGCTCACGTACTCGTCCGCACCGTCCGTTGACGTGGGGCGGGCGAATGACAGGGATCCGTTCTCGCCCAGGTAGAGCGACCTGGACTCGACCTGTCCTGGCGGCCAACGATCAAAGGTGCGCCAGGCGTTTGTCCCGGTCTCGAAGGCAAGCACCCGCGGCAACGGCTTGTCACAGCGGTCCTTGAGCAGGCAACTGAAGAACGGCACTCCGATGCTGTCGCGGAAGAACTGGCCAGTCCTGCTCCCGAACTGCAACGGGCCGAAGGATTCCATGTCGGACCGGTTCCAGTCGCCGTGACCCCAGGGCCCCATGACCAGGGTACGCCGGGTGTCGGTACTCATGTCCTCCAGTGACTCGTTCAGCCGCAGTGGTCCATAGGGATCCTCGGCGTCGTACCAGCCGCCGACAGTCAGCACAGCCGGCTCGATGTCCTTGATGTGCCTCCAGAGGCTGCGCTTCTGCCAGAACTCGTCGTAGTTGGGATGCGCCATCAGGCTGTCCCAGAAAGCCACCCGGCCGTCCAGCAACCGCTGCGAGAAGTCTTCCAGCGGGCCTTCACGGAGAAAGAAGTTGTAGCCGTCGCCCGTGGGTGGGGTGGGACGGGCGGGATAGGTCGTTACCCGGCCGTCGCGGGGCTGGTCGAAGCCGCTGATGAAATTGTACGTCTGGGCCAGCGTGAGCACTCCGTTGTGATGACGGTCGTCGCCCAGATACCAGTCGATCATGGGTGCGGAGGGATACGCTGCCTTGAGCGCCGGATGTGCGCCGGGGAGCCCGGCGGCAACGAAGAAACCTGGCGCGGAATTGCCCCACGTGCCCACCCGGCCATTGTTGCGCGGGACATTCCTCAACAACCACTCGATCGTATCGTAGCTATCACTGGATTCATCGACGTCCTTCGGACCACGCTTGACGTCCAGATGAGGAGTCATGAACGAGTAGTAGCCATCGCTCATGTAGCGGCCGCGAACATCCTGGTTGACGAAGATGTATCCGTCCTCCTGAAAGGACTTCCACGGTCCGAGGGCAGCCGGATAGGCGTCGGCACCATACGGCCCGACGCTGTATGGAGTGCGCATGAGGAGGATCGGATAACTCCTCGTGGTATCGCGCGGAGTGTAGATGGCGGTGAACAGCTCGGTGCCATCTCGCATGCGGATTCGCACCTCCCGCTTGGCATACCGCGCTCTCACTTCAGCGGCCGCGGCGGCGGTGGCCGTCGGCTGTGCAGGTAGCCCGCCCTCCGGCGCCATCACCATGAACAGCGTTGCGACTGCCGTGATCGATAGCTGACGCGAGTACATCGCTCGATCCTCCAGGGTGTGAACCTCTGCGGGGTGTTCCCGGTTGACCGGCAGCCGCCCGCCGACAGGAAACCAGATGCTTGTGTCGCCCGGCCTGGGGTCTCCCCGTGCACGCGACCAGTGGACAGCACTCGATACAGGAGTTCTGCAGGGCCAATGGATGGCGAACGGCAGGAAGACGTTCACCCCCCTCACGCCACCACATCGACTGCGCGACACCTGACAGTTCTGTACGCAGCTCTTCCCCGTTTCGTGGCGAACTCGAGCAGAACGAGGTCCGGCGTCAGTGACACGGCCGGGCTCGCCCCGGCTTTCGCGGGGGTGACGGGAACGACCGCTGACGGTTATTCTTTCTCACTGCACTTCAGAGCTGACCACGCATCCTTCACGGCCCACCTGCCCCGAACAGGCAGCCAGGCGATGGTCAGGTGGACAAACCGGAGTTCCTGAATGTCACGAAAATCCGCGACGGCGCTTCTCGGGGCCGTCGCCCTGGCCAGTGCAGCGACTGCCTGCGTCACGGATAGTGCGACAGTGAGCGACGGCATGCCCGCTCCTTCGGCATTGCTGGCCGAGCATCCCCTGGCTGCAATGCTCGCCGCGGCACCCGCCGACTCCTCTCCTCTCGCCAGGCTCGCGGCAAATCCTCCGGCACTCCGGATCCGTTTGACTCCGGCGTCCCCCGTCGGCAGGGATTTCGCCCAGGGCGGGCTGCCGTCGTCGCTACGTGACTCGCTGCCGCCTCGCGCGGTGCAGCGAGTGATCCGGAGCGTGCGCGGTGAGGCCACCTACTATGCCGACAAGTTCGAGGGAAGGGAGACCGCCAGCGGCACCATCTTCCGTCAGGACGACCTGGTCGCCGCCCACCGTGGCTTCCCCTTTGGCACCCTGCTCCGCGTGACGAATACCCGGAACGATCGCTCCGTCGAGGTGCGCGTCGTGGATCGCGGTCCGTGGGGCGCCCGCGCGGCCGCCCGCAACACCATCATAGATCTCTCCAGGCGTGCCGCACGGCAACTGGGCTACATCCATCAGGGACGCGCCCAGGTCCGGATCGATGTCCTGGAGTGGGGGCCCGGAACAGACGCGAACTCGCGTCGCGACGGCGCAGGCTGAATGAAACCGGGCCCCGACCAGCCGGATCCAATCAGGAGTTTCGACATGTCCCGACGGGCACCTCAGAAGGCGATCATCCTCGTCACCTTCATGGCGAGCTGACGCTCCTGAACGTCGCCACCCATGTCGCGGCGCTCCGTGTAGGTCAGGTAGAGGTCGCTCAGTGGGGCATGGATCAGGTTCGCCCTGAGGTTGGTCACCATCTGGTCGAGCGCCTGGTTGTACTGTACGAATGCGCTCCCGAATAGCTTGGTGGAGTGCGAATAGCGCACCTTTGCACCGTACAGGTCGGCGGTGAAGTCGCCGCCGGGAAGCCGGATGTCGTTGTGATCTGCGCGCAGTTCGATGGCCAGGCGATAACTGGCGCGCCAATTCGCGCCCACGCCCACCGAACGCCGATCGCCGTCGAAGAAGTCCCCGCCAGAAATGGTGACCCGTCCTGACAGCGACCGGCCCTGGCTGGAGCTGTAGCTGAGCCTGCCCTCCCGGAAGGCGTAGCTCCCTTCCGCCACGCTCGCCCCGCCACTCACGGTGAACGGCCTGTCCAGTCGTTCAAACCGATCGAGCACTTCGCTGCTCAGAGTACTTCCGTCGTCGAACTCGATACCCAGCCCGGCCGTGCCTGTACGCGTCTCGAGCAGTCCCGAAGGAGACGTGATATAGTCGAACTCGACATATGGATTCACCGTCTGAACGCCAGCAATGTTCGGGCGGGGATGTGCGCCTATCGTGGCGTAGCTCTGCCTGATCCCCGTTCGGCGCACGTAGCCCACTCCCGGAGCGAAGCCCTCGCCGACCTGCTTGTACATCGCCGAGATATCCCAGAGCTGGTCCCTCCACGCGGCAGTCAGGCGGCTGGCAAGGTGTCCGCCGGGAAGGTCGTCCGTCTGGTCCGTCCCGGCCACGTAGGAACTCAGAATCAGGTCTCCCAGGAGGCGAGTCGAGGCATCGACACCCCAACTCCGGTTGAAGCTTCCGCTGCCATCGGTGCTCTGCCGGTTCACCATGATCCCGCCCACGTCCACGCCCTGGATGTCACGCCGGACGCGAGCTACGGCGAAATTCTCGCCGGGTGAGGCACCATCGGCCCCCGTCTGCATATCCAGCATGCCAACCTCGAAGCCGGCGATCCGACCTGTCGTGCGCCCTCCGCCAATGATCGGCACCGGACGCCCTCCCCTGAGGCCTATGCGGCGCGAGTGGAAGAGCGTGAAATCGCGAAGGCTGGCCCCCATCCTGTATCCACGCTCAGCCACGTCCCCGAATGAGAAGACGCCGCTGTTCTCCACGAAGAAGTCACGCTTCTCGGGGAAGAAGAGCGAGTACTGGGTGAGGTTCACCTGTTCCTCATCCACCTCGACCTGGCTGAAGTCGGTCCTGTAAGTCAGGTCCAGCGTGAGCTTCGGGGTCAGTCCATACTTGAGATCGAAGCCTGCGTCGACGTTGCCGCCGCGATCCCCCGGAGCCGTTACCGCGCCCGAGGCGCTGGTCGCCGAGGCGTAGGGCGTGATCATCAGGTTCCGGCTGCTGCGCATGCCCCGCAACCCTTCCAGAGTACCGGCCTTCGACATGCGGTGCACCGGATCGCGACGATCCATGGGTGCCCAGTACGAATCCTCGTTCTTTCTGCGCACCCGGCGCAGCAGGTTGAGCCCCCATACCTGGTCCGGTCTGGACGGATCGAACCGCAGGCTGTTCCAGGGAATGGCCATCTCCACACTCCAGCCCCAGTCCTCTATACGGGTCTTCACCTCGTATACGCCGTCCCACGAGAAGTTCGTCTCACGGCTGTCGTCGTAGGTCTGCCCGTCCCTCACCGCGCCCATCGGATTGACGAGATAGATGAAGGAGTTCTTCCGGTCCAGAAAGGTGTCGAGCGTGAGGCCGAATATGTCGTAGTCACGCGTGCTCTCGCCGGGAAAATCCTTCTCCAGGGTGGAGATGACCATCGAGCCGGGTTCCGACTCGTAGAGCTGGGCACCCACGTAGAGGTAGCGGTCGTCGTAGATGATCCGGACCACGCTCCGCTCGGTCGCCGGCCGCCCGGCGTCCGGCTGCGACTGGATGAAGCCATCCAGCGAATCCACCGTCGCCCACACCGCCTCGTCCAGCCGACCATCGATGTCGATCTTCGCAGTCGTGCGCGTGGCGTGACCGATCGGTCGCAACATGGCCTCCGGCTCGATCGCCGTCCGCTCCGCTGGTTGGACACCGTTCTGCCCTGAGGCGGCTGCGCCTGGCCAGGCGCAGGCGAGTACGATCAGGAACGCGCCGCTGACACGAACGTTCATGTGGCAGCCTCGATCAGGAGAGCCGCGTTGAGGAGAATGTTGACGCTGCTGACTGCCATGATTACCTGCGCTGAGGCTGCGGGGTGACTGATCCGGCTTGCTTTCATACGCTACGATAACAGGCGACTCAACGCTGAGGCCACTACGACCATGTCGGCCGAGAAGGATGCCCTTGCGTCGCGTGACTTTGTTTGATAAAGTTCTTCGCGATAACCAACCCGAGGACCTTTGAGCCCTGCCGATCCAGACCAGGCCGTCCACTTGCCCGGCACTCCAGACTCCAGCAGAACCACGGGAGCGCGCCACGACTCGGATCCCGCCTCCCTCCCCGCCGCACCGGAGGCCAGCGACGCGCGCCGAGCATTGCTCGCCGCCATCCTGCTCGGCATCCTCGCCGATCCGCTACTCCGAAATGGGCTGTCAGGCCTGGGCACCCTCGTCTGGATCACACTCCTTGCCGCCGTCGTCATCGTGC
>CALCHX010000180.1 GCA_937906875.1 uncultured Gemmatimonadota bacterium
GGTGAGCACCTATGCCGAGGGTATGATGGGTCCCCAGTGGGCGACCAACGCCGGCAACGTCTGGATCCGGACCGTCGGCCGGCTGGCCGATGGCGCCACCACAGAGCAGGCCGACGCCCAGGCGACCGTTGCCCTCCGGCGAGCGGTGGCGAGCTGGAATCAGCCGTGGCGCGACTCGCTGGGCACCGTGGTCATGGGCTCCCTGATCGCTGCCCGGTCGCCGTCGGGGATGCCCGACGAGGCCCGGGTGTCGCTCTGGTTGGTGGGCGTCTCGGCGATGGTGCTCCTCGTCGCCTGCGCCAACGTGGCCAACCTGCTGCTCGCTCGGGCGAGGCGCCGTCGACGGGAGATCGCCGTTCGGCTCGCCCTGGGCGTCGGGCGTCGCCGGCTGGTGCTCCAGTTGCTCACCGAGACGCTCCTCCTCGCCCTTCTCTCGGCGGCAGCGGCGCTGCTGGTGGTCCACTGGGGCGGGCAGATACTACGCGCGGTACTCCTTCCAGACGTGGCGTGGGGCAGCAGCCCGGTGGATGCACGGGTACTCGCCTTCACCGCCGCCGTCACCCTCCTGACGGTGCTGCTGGCCGGCCTCGTCCCGGCGCTCCAGTCGAGCCATCCCGACCTGGCCATCGCCCTCAAGACCGGTGCACAGGAGGGTGGCGCGCGCCGATCACGGCTGGGGAGCGGGCTCCTGATGGCGCAGACAGCACTCTCGGTGGTGCTCCTTGTGGGAGCGGGGCTGTTCGTCCAGAGCCTGCAGCGGGTGCGCGCGTTGGATGTGGGGATCGACCTGGAGCGCGTGCTCGTGGCGAGCACGAGCCTGGAAGCAGCCGGTGTGGATGGGGCACGTGCTGCCGAGCTGTGGCACGACGGGGCCGACCGCGTGCGACGGCTGCCGATGGTGGAACGGGCGGCTCTGGTGGGCGGCTCCGTCCCCACTCGCTCCGCCTACGCCCGGGGGGTCCGGGTTCCCGGGCTGGACTCGCTGCCCTCCCTCCCGGGCGGTGGACCGTACTACAGCACGGTGGAGCCCGGCTATCTGGCCACCCTGGGGGCGAGGATCGTCCGGGGGCGCGAACTCGGCGAGGCCGACGCGCGGTCGACGGCACGGGTGGCGCTCGTGAGTGAACTGATAGCGGACGCCTACTGGCCCGGCCGGAGCGCGGTCGGCGAGTGCATGATCATGGGCGACGACGACGGGTGTACGACGGTGGTGGGAGTGGTGCAGGGCGTGATGCACTTCCAGATGTTGAACGACGAGCGCGGTCTGATCTACCTGCCCATGCGCGATGCGGGCACCCGGAGCGACGCGCCCGGAGCGCTCGTCGTGCGGCTGCGACCCGGCGCGCCGTCGACCGCCGCCGGCGCGGTGCAGCGCGAGCTGCAGCAACTGGTGCCCAACATGTCGTTCGTGAGCGTGCGGTCGTTCCTGGAGCTGGTGGCGCCGCAACTGCAGCCATGGCGACTGGGAGCGGCGATGTTCGCCCTGTTCGGCGCACTGGCGCTGGTGATAGCCGCGGTGGGGCTGTACAGCGTACTCGCCTACGGGGTGAGCCAGCGCGTACACGAGATAGGCGTGCGGATGGCGCTCGGGGCGCGGCGGCCCGACGTGGTGGGGCTGGTGGTGCGCGACGGGCTGGCGGTGGCGGTCGCGGGGCTACTGATCGGGCTGGCGTTGGCGCTGGCCGGCGGACGGTATGTGGAGTCGCTGCTCTACGCCACCTCGCCGCGCGATCCGGCGGTGCTGGGCACGGCGACGGTGCTGCTGCTGGCGGTGGCGCTGGTGGCGAGTTTCCTGCCTGCAAGGCGGGCGTCGCGGGTGGATCCGGCGAGGGCGTTGCGGGAGGATTGAGGGGGCGAGACCAATTGGTGTCGATCAGGCTCCGGATATACACTGTATATCCAGCAACATGGCGCGGCCGGCCGCATTTCACGGATATGGGGGCGTCATGCGCGTGACCGTGAGCAGGTGGGGGAACAGCCTCGGTGTCCGCATCCCGCGGTCGGTTGCCGAGGACGCCGGCATTGGTGCCGGCTCCCTGGTTGACGTTCGGTTCGAGGACGGGCGGCTGATTGCGACACCGGTTGCTGACGCTGTCACGCTTGATGAACTGCTTGCCGGCGTGACTCCCGAGAACCTGCACGGCGCACAGTTCGACGACCGGGCGCGGGGCGGCGAGGAGTGGTGAGTTCCGATCCGCCTTCAGTGCCGGAGCGTGGCGATGTGGTATGGCTGGACTTCGATCCTCAGGGGCGGCACCGACGTCCCTGCCGCCGACCAGCGCTCGTGATCTCCGCGGGCGCGTACAACGGACGTACCGGACAGGCGCTCTGCTGTCCGATAACCAGCAGGGTGAAGGGCTATCCGTTCGAGGTCGCGCTCCCGGAGGGAGTCGGCGTGGAGGGTGTGATACTCGCCGATCAGTTGAAGAGCCTCGACTGGCGGGCGCGCAACGCGAGCATCATGGGTCGGCTGCCAGAGATCGTCGTGGATGCTGTGTTGGCGCGGGTACGGGCGCTACTCTGACGGGTCCCACGAGACGCGAGGCGGGTATAGGCGTCAAGGGTGGGCGACCCGGCCGCACGAGACGGCAGGGCTCGGGTGCGGGAGGTAGAGGGCAGCCGCGTCAGGTCACCCCGCTCTGGTAGTCCACAGCGCCAAGCGACCGCGACAACTCGCCACTGTCAGATTCTGGAGCTACCTTGGCGAACGGTACGTCTCCGCGGCAGCCCCTGTCACAGAGACAACCCCCTCAGGCGCCCCGCTAGCTCGCTCAATGACGAACAGCTTCTTCGAACATCCGATCCTCAATTCCCCGTACGAGTACCCCGCTCGTCACTGAGAGCTCGATGCAGACGGTCAGCCGAACCAGAAGATCCTGGAGACCCGGCGAACGGCGCAGTTCATCACGCCCATTCCCAAGCCGAGGAGGCGGAATCGGAACGACGCGCAGCAGGCGATCGTCTTCGACGAGGGCGCGGGGGTGTCCACCGCCGAGCAGCAATATGATCCCACACCCGTCATCAACGAGCTACGCCCCCGGGTGAACCAGTGGCGGGCGCTAGAGAATCCGGCCACCTGGGGCGTGACTCCGGAGACGGAGCGGCTGCTCAGGCACTGGCGGTCGCACGAGTTCAGCGGAATCCGCCCCTTCTTCTGCCAGATAGAAGCAGTGGAGACTGCCATCTGGCTCACCGAGGTGGCGTCTGGAAGCACCGAGGGCAAGCGCTTCCTGGAGCACCTCGCACGGGCCAACCATGACGCCAACCCCGATCTCTCCAGGCTGGCGCTGAAGCTGGCGACCGGCGCTGGCAAGACGGCTGTCATGGCCATGCTCATCGCCTGGCAGACGGTGAACGCCGTCCGGCGGCCGAACTCGAAGAAGTTCACCCGCGGTTTCCTCGTCGTCGCGCCGGGCATCGCCATCAAGGACCGCCTGCGCGTCCTTCAGCCCAATGACCCGGACAGCTACTACGCCAGCCGCGAGCTGGTGCCGGGCGACATGCTGGGCGACATCGCTCGCGCCAAGATCGTCATCACCAACTACCACTCCTTCAAGTTGCGCGAGCGCGTGAAGCTGTCGAAGGGTGGGCGCTCGCTGCTGGAAGGGCGCGGCGGGGAGACCATGGACACCCTCGAGACCGAGGGGCAGATGATCCAGCGGGTGATGCCCGGGCTCATGGGGATTAAGAACATCCTCGTCCTGAACGACGAGGCGCACCACTGCTACCGCGAGAAGCCGCGCGAAGAGGAAGAAGCGGTGAAGCTCACGGGCGACGAGCGGAAGGAGGCCGAGAAGAACAGCGAGGCCGCCCGGCTCTGGATCTCCGGGCTGGAGGCGGTGAACCGCAAGCTGGGCGTCGCCCGCGTCATGGACCTCTCAGCCACCCCCTTCTTCCTCAGCGGCTCGGGGTACGCCGAGGGGACGCTCTTTCCGTGGACGATGAGCGACTTCTCGCTCATGGACGCGATCGAGTGCGGCATCGTGAAGCTGCCGCGCGTGCCGGTGGCCGAGAACATTCCTGGCGGCGAGATGCCGATGTTCCGCAACCTCTGGGAGCACATCCGGAAGGACATGCCAAAGAAGGGGCGCGGCAAGGCAAAGGACCTGGATCCGCTCGCCCTTCCCACCCGTCTCCAGACAGCCCTCCAGGCCCTCTACGGCCACTACGAGAAGACCTTCGACCTCTGGCAGAAGGCAGGGGTCTCCGTGCCGCCGTGCTTCATCATCGTCTGCCAGAACACCGCGATCTCCAAGCTGGTCTACGACTTCGTCTCCGGCTTCCAGCGTCAGAACGACGATGGCACAAGCACACTGGAGAACGGCCGCCTGGCCCTCTTCCGCAATTTCGATGAGCACGGCAACCCGTTGGCCAGGCCCAATACCCTGCTCATAGACAGTGAGCAGTTGGAGAGCGGCGAGGCGCTGGACGACAACTTCCGGAGTATGGCGGCCGACGAGATCGAGCGCTTCCGGCGCGAGATCGTGGAACGCACGGGAGAACGGCTGGACGCCGCCAGCCTCACCGACCAGGACCTGCTGCGCGAGGTGATGAACACTGTCGGGCGCCATGGTCAGCTGGGCGGCTCCATCCGCTGCGTGGTGTCGGTCTCCATGCTCACCGAGGGGTGGGACGCCAACACGGTCACCCACGTACTCGGCGTGCGCGCCTTCGGCACCCAATTGCTCTGCGAGCAGGTGATCGGCCGCGCCCTCCGTCGGCAGTCCTACGACCTGAACGACGAGGGGCTGTTCAACGTGGAGTATGCCGACGTACTCGGTATTCCCTTCGACTTCACCGCCAAACCGGTGGTGGCGCCGCCCCAGCCGCCGCGGGAGACGGTGGTGGTGCGCGCCGTGCGCCCGGAGCGCGACGCCCTGGAGATCCGCTTCCCGCGGGTGAACGGCTACCGCGTGGAGCTGCCCGAGGAGCGGCTGACGGCGGTCTTCACCGATGACTCCACCCTCGTCCTCACGCCTGACCTGGTGGGTCCCTCCGTTACCCGGAACGCCGGGATCATAGGCGAGGTGGTGGACCTGAGCCTGGAGCATCTGGACAGGGTTCGCCCGTCCACACTGCTCTTCCACCTCACCCATCGCCTGCTCTACACGAAGTGGCGCGACGCTGGCGAGGAACCCAAGCTACACCTGTTCGGTGAGCTCAAGCGCATCACACGCCAGTGGCTACAGGACCATCTGGTGTGCCGGGGCAACACCTACCCCGCACTCCTCATGTACCAGGATCTGGCGGACGAGGCCTGCAACCGCATCACGGCCGGCATCACGGCGGCGTTCGCGGACGAGCGGCCGATCAGGGCGATGCTCGACGCGTACAACCCGGTGGGCTCGTCGGCGCACGTCCGCTTCAACACCTCCCGGTCGGACCGTTGGCAGACGGACCCGTCCCGCTGCCAGGTGAACTGGGTGGTGCTGGACAGCGGCTGGGAGGCGGAGTTCTGCCGGGTGGCCGAGTCGCATCCACGGGTGCGGGCGTACGTGAAGAACCACAACCTGGGGCTGGAGGTGCCGTACCGTTACGGCTCCGGGGTGCGCCACTACCTGCCCGACTTTGTCGTCCTGGTGGACGACGGGCATGGTGAGGACGACCTGCTGCACCTGGTGGTGGAGATCAAGGGCTACCGGGGCGAGGACGCCAAGGACAAGAAGTCGACGATGGATACCTACTGGGTGCCGGCGGTCAACAACCTGGGCACGATGGGCCGCTGGGCGTTCGCGGAGTTCACCGAGGTCTACCGGATAGAGAGCGACTTCGAGGCGCGGGTGGAGGCCGAGTTCGACGGGATGCTCGAACGGGCTGCCGGCCAGGCCGTGCTAGCCGGGCCGGAGTCATGATGCTGGGTTTGCCGGCGGGCCTGGAGAGTACGGATATGCAAAGGAAATGGCCGTTTCCTTTGCATATGCCCGAGGATGTGTACACATATGCTTCGGAACGCGACCATATCCGATCCGACGTGTACCCGTTTCCCGGCTTTCGCGTACACGTCGTGATCCGCGGAGAACTGCCGTGAACCCTATCGCTCCGTTGCACACGCTCGATGTCCGGCGCTTCGAGGGCTCCGCGATCCTGAAGCGGCTGGCCGCCGCGAGCCGTCAGCTCGCCGAACTCGAGGGTGTGGCCGCCCCGATCCCTCATTTTCTGCCACGGAGATCGCCCGATGAAAGCTGATCTCGTCCAGACCCTTACCGAAAGCTTCGAAGCTCACGCCCGTCAGACCGAAGGAGGCATCGAGTTCTGGCTGGCCCGTGACCTCCAGCAACTGCTTGGCTATGCCGAGTGGCGGAACTTCACCACGGTCATCTCGAAGGCGAGAACCGCCTGTGAGCTGTCTGGGCACGCCATCCCCGACCATTTTGTTGACGTCAACAAAATGGTGGAACTGGGATCAGGCAGTCAGCGCGAGGTGGACGACCTCATGCTCACGCGATATGCCTGCTATCTCGTCGCGCAGAATGGCGATCCGAAGAAGAAGCAGATTGCCTTCGCGCAGACTTACTTTGCCATCCAGACGCGGCGCGCAGAGTTGATAGCTCAGCGCCTTCATGAGGCAGAGCGTGTGTCGGCGCGAAGGAAGCTCACCGAAACAGAGAAGGAGCTGTCGCGGGTCATCTACGAAAGGACGGGGGGAGAGCAGAGCTTTGCTCGCATCAGAAGCATGGGAGACGGTGCCCTGTTCGGCAGGTCCACCCGCGCGATGAAGGCTCACTGGAGCGTCCCTGACAACCGCCCGCTGGCGGACTTCGCGCCCACGATCGTCCTCAAGGCGAAGGATTTCGCGACCGAGATCACGATTTTCAACACGAAGGAGCGTGCGCTGGCGACGGAGGGTGCGATCTCCAGCGAGCACGTCACGAACAACGAAGCAGTCAGGCACACGCTGCTCGGGCGCGGCATCCGCCCCGAGGCGCTTCCGGCTGCTGAGGATGTGAAGAAGGTGGAACGTCGTCTGGCGACGGAGGAGAAGAAGTCACTCGCCAACCCCGATGCACTCGACTCCTGACAGGACCCCAGAACGACATGGCTACTCGTAAGCGCGACTCGACGAAGGTCGTGGGAACCCTCGTTCACGAGGAGGCGACCCGTAAGAACATCCCGACTGCCGAGTACCAGAGCGTGCTCCGGGCCGAGACGCTCGCGCCGGTGCGCGTGCCCTACGACAGTGGCTCGAGCGTGGGCAGGAGCTGGTACTCATCCTCCCCTCGGCGGTCCTCCCCGACGCGCCTGACGAGACGAACGTCCTGGTCAACCCGAGGCACCCGGACGCCGTGCGCGGGCAGATCCTCCGCGCCACGCCATTCCATTTCGACCTCCGATCGATCCGGTAAGCGTCACGCTGTCGCGACGCCGCGCTGACGTTCCACGACGCGGCTGGTCCTGCCGGTCGTGCAGGGCGACCGGACCGGTGCACGGGACGCCGCCGCCAATAATGACGCACGGAAGCCGACCGACCTGCTCTGCTGTGGCTTTCGCCGCTCGAATGGGCAATGATTACGGTTGACCGTCCGCCGCCCCGAGCCAACTCGCTCCGGTGGCCGTGACCAGACCCCGACAAAGAAGATGATCACCCGCGACATCCAGGCATTCCTCCGCCTGGCGAACTCCCTGGCGCCCGACTTCGGACCGCCCACCGCGCGCGCGGCCTTCCTGGTCGCGCCCGATGGCTTCACGCGCGCCGAACAGTCGGCGCGCGACAACCTGTACATGGCCGACGCGGGCGAGTACGACGCCGACCGCGCGTCGGAAGAGCATCGGGAGTTGCACCGCGCCCTTGCCGCCGACCTGCCCACGATCTGCTTCGCCGGCAACCCCGACACGCCCGACGCGGTCTATCCCAACAACGTCTTCGCCACCGTACCGGGCCGCACCATCATCGGTCGCATGCGTCACCCGGTGCGCCAGCGCGAGGCGCTGCGCGCCGACATCCGAGGCTTCTTCAGGGATACGCTGGGCTATGGCGAGATCGACCTGTCGACGCAGGAGCATCCGTGCGAGCTGACCGGTGCGGTGGTCATCGACCGCGCGCGCGGTCTGGGATTCTGCGGCCTCTCGGGACGGTGCGACGAGGAAGGAGCGGTACTCGTGCACGAGGCGTTGGGACTGCGTGCCACGCTGATCTTCGATCTCGCGTCGGACGAGTACCACACCAATCTGGTGCTGGCCGTGCTGGCCGGGCGCGCCGCGTTGATCTGTCCCGATGGCTTCGCCCAACCGGAGGTGGTGGACGCCATCGCCGCGCTCTATGCACCGCACGGGATAGTGTTGTCACCCGCCGAGCACGCGGCCTTCGTCGGTAACGCCATCTCCCTCTCGCCGCACAAGGTCTGGATGAGCACCCTCGCACACCGCTCACTGGCGCCGACTACCCTGGCCGCGCTGGAGTCGGCTGGTTTTGAAGTCGGGAGCGTCGGCCTGGCCGCGATCGAGGCCGGCGGCGGTTCCCTGCGCTGCTGCGTGGGCGAGATCTTCTGACGAGCTTGGGGACGGGTTGGGGAACAGGGTGGGGAGGAGGTGGGGGCGGGATCGGGAAGAGGTCGGGGACGGGGACGGGGACGGGGTCGGCTCGGAGTCAGGGAGCGGGCTGGAGGCGCCGGGTCGGGAGAGAGTGAGGGAGTGGGCTGGGAGCGGGCTGTGGAGGCGGATTCGGGTCGGCGTCGGGAGGCGGAGTAGGATCGGAGTCGGGAGGCGGAGTAGGATCGGAGTCTCGGGGCGGGGTCGGGAGCGGGCTCGAGACGGAGTCGGAAGACTGGCTCGAGACGGGCTCGAAGCGGCATCAGAACATAGTCCGTCACCCGGGCGGCACCCTCCCATCCGGATGACTCTCATCTTGCGCGTCGCGGGTACCCGCGCAAAGCTCTACGCCACGGCTCCCGCGCTCCCGGGCCGTGACCCGGCCTGATGCCGTCCTCCACTCACGCCCAACATGACCCGATTCCACTCCGCCCTCGTCGCCATAGCACTCGCGGGCACCTCCATGCTCGCCCTGCCGCTGACCGCGCAGTCGCCGTCCACCTCCCCGGACGGCGCGAGCTGGATGCGCTACCCGGCCATATCACCCGATGGCAGCACCATCGCCTTCACCTTCCGCGGCGATATCTACAAGGTGCCGAGCGCCGGCGGCGTCGCGGTGCCCCTCACCTCGCACATCGCCAACGACTTCATGCCCGTCTGGAGTCACGATGGCCGCACGATAGCCTTTGCCTCCGACCGGCACGGCAACTACGACATCTTCACCGTCAGCGCCGACGGCGGTGAGGCCACTCGCCTCACCTTCCACTCCGCCGACGAACTGCCCACCAGCTTCTCGGCCGACGACCGCCAGGTGCTCTTCAGCGCCGCCCGTCAGGACGCCGCCAGCAACCGGCAGTTCCCCAGCAACGCGCTCCCCGAACTCTATGAGGTGCCGGCTGCTGGCGGTCGACCGATCCAGATCCTGACCACGCCGGCCGAGCTCGCGCGGCCGAGCAGGGACGGACAGCTACTCATATACCAGAACCGGAAGGGCGGCGAGAACGAGTGGCGCAAGCACCACGTGTCGGCCATCGCCCGCGACATCTGGCTGCACGACCGCAGGGCCGGCACGCACCGCCAGCTCACCACCTTTGCCGGCGAGGACCGCGATCCGGTGTTCGCGCCCGACGAGAAATCGTTCTACTACCTGAGCGAGGAGAGCGGCAGCTTCAACGTCCACCGGATGGGCATGGACGGCGGGAAGTCGGAGCAGCTCACCCGCTTCTCAGGCGTGCCGGTGCGCTTTCTCAGCATCGCCAACAATGGCCTGCTGGCCTTCGGCTTCGACGGCCAGCTCTACACCATGACCGCAGGCCAGAGTCCGCGGCGGGTGGACGTCGCGCTGGCCGCCGGTAATCGCACGAACGGCATGCAGGTGCTGGCCGTCAACAAGGACGCCCAGAACCTGGTCGTCTCGCCTACTGGCAAGGAGGTCGCTTTCACATATCGGGGCGACGTCTTCGTGAACAGCGTCGAGGGACGGGACACCAAGCGCATCACCACCACGCCGGAGAACGAGACCGGGGTCGCCTTCTCACCCGACGGCAAGTCGCTCATCTACGCGTCGGAACGTGGTGGGAAGTGGGCGATCTACGAAGCGCGCCGCAGCCGCGAGTCGGAGCCCTACTTCTTCGCCTCCACCGTGCTCACGGAAACGCCGATCGTCGCCAACGACCACCAGAACACGCACCCCAGCTACTCTCCCGACGGCAAGCTGCTGGCCTACCTGGAGGACCGCAACAACCTGCGTGTCATGGACGTTGCCACGAAGCAGACGCGCACCATCCTCACCGACAGGGAGCTGTTCGGTAGCGACCATCACTTCGAGTGGAGCCCGGACAGCAAGTGGATCCTCTTCGACCTGGACGTGCCGGGGATCGCGCCCGGTGAGGTAGGACTGGTGCGCGCCGACGGTTCGGGTGAGGTGATCAACCTTACCGGGAGCGGCTTCCACGACGCCGGCGCGCAGTGGATCCTGGGTGGCAAGGCCATGCTCTGGTTCAGCAACAAGGACGGCCTGAAGTCGGTCGCCCAGTCCGGGCCGGCGCAGCGGGATGCCTACGCGATGTTCTTCGATCGTGAAGCGTGGGAGCGGTTCAACCTCAGCAAGGACGAGTTCGCGCTGCTCAAGGATGTGGACAGTAGCACGGCCCGCACGAAGGCTGATTCCGCAAAGGCAAAGGCCGACAGTTCACGTCCGCCGGCGAAGCCGCTGGTACTCGATCTGGATGGCCTGGACTCGCGCATTGCGCGACTGACAGTGGCGTCGGCGCCGATGGGCGACGCACTGGTGAGCAAGGATGGCGAGACGCTGTACTATCTCGCGCGGTTCGAGAAGGGGATGAACCTCTGGTCCACGAACCTGCGCACGAAAGAGACGAAGATGCTCCTCACGCTGAACGCCAACCGCGGCAGCATGTCGTGGGATGCGAAGCATGACAACATCTTCCTGCTCACCGACGGCGTCATGTCGCGCTTCGATCCGGCCAAGTCCAAGCGCGACATGATAGCCATGAGCGGCGAGTCGACGGTGGACGTGGACGCCGAGCGGGAGGCCATGTTCGACCACGTGTGGCGTCGTACCCGCGACACCTTCTATTCCGAGGGCTATCACGGTATCGACTGGGTGGGGATACGCCCCATCTACGCCAAGTACCTGCCCCACATCGGCAACGACTTCGAGTTCGCCGAGATGCTGGCCGAGATGCTGGGTGAGCTGAACATCAGCCACAGCGGGGCCAGGTTCAGCCGGAGCGAGCCGACCGACGACAACACGGCATCACTCGGTGTCTTCTTCGACCCGACCTACGCCGGCGCAGGCGCGCGGGTGGTCGAGGTCATCAGGGAAGGACCGCTCGATCGGCACGATGTGACGATCACTCCGGGCGCCATTCTCAGCGCTGTCGACGGGGTCGCGATCGGCGCGGACATGGACATCGCGCAGTTGCTGAATCGGAAGGCGGGGAAGAACGTGCTGCTCACCTTTGCCAGCGGCGCCAATACGCCCGACGTGGTGGTGAAGCCGGTGCCGCGGGCCGCCGAGAACCGCCTGCTCTACACCCGCTGGGTGAAGCGGAACGCCGACGAGGTCGACTCGCTGAGCAACGGGCAGCTTGGCTACGTGCACATTCCGGGCATGAACGACGGCGCGTATCGGCGTACGTTCGAGGAGATCATGGGCCGCTACGTGACGCGGAAGGGGATAGTGGTGGACACCCGTTTCAACGGCGGTGGAGACCTGGTTGCCGACCTGGCCATGTTCCTGAGCGGCAAGCGTTTCTTCGACTACACCACCGATACCCGCAGCAACGGTTACGAGCCCAACTTCCGCTGGACCAAGCCCACGGTCGCCATGGCCAACGAGGCCAACTACAGCGATGGCCACTGTTTCGCCTACGTCTACAAGGCGCAGAAGCTGGGGCCGCTGGTGGGAATGCCGACGCCCGGCACCTGCACATTTGCCGGCTGGGAGTCGCTACAGACAGGCATTCGCTGGGGCGTGCCCGGCGTCGGCGTGAAGGACGCGGACACTGGCAAGTACCTGGAGAACCAGCAGACGGATCCGGACATCAGGGTGATGAACCAGTACGACGTGGTGAGCAAGGGCCGCGATCAGCAGCTCGAGGCAGCGGTCAAGGCGTTGCGCGAGCTCACCGGCGGTAATCCGTAAAGGAGTGCGAGCGGGACGGCAGGCGCCCTTGCCGTGGTTCGCTATCGTGGCTCCTGTCAATCCCACGATAGCGAGTGCGGCGAGCGCCGCCCCTGGCTCAGCTCCGGCCGGCCACGAGCCGGCCGGCGATCCTCTCGGCAATCCCCCTCGCATCCGCCAGGTCGTCGTTCGTGAGCACGATGACGACGGCCTGTCTGTCGGGGATGCGCACGAATGCGGCGCGCCTGCCATCGGCCGTGCCGTAGGCCGTGAGCCATGAGACGTCGCCGTGCTTCTCCGTCGTCCATCCCTGGGTGACGTCGACGCCCGGCCAGGTGCGCGGGTTCTGCAGGCCCAGCGCCAGCCGATAGAGCTCATCGACGTTGGAGCTCACCTGACCGCGAGCGTCGGCGGTGGTACGGTGCATACCGATCGGGGGCGAGAGCTGTCGCGCCACGCAGCGCTGGAAGGCGGTAGTGGGAGCCGAGCCCTGCTGGCCCGGCCGCGCACCGCCGGCACTCCCGACCGGTGTTTCCGGAAGCTGCGCGCAGAGCGAGGCGAACACACCCGACAGCTCCCCGAGTGCCCACTGCGGGGACGTCGTGGTGGGCGCGTAGCGGGGCTGCTGGGGGACGCCGTACGAACGGTCGACGAGCACCGAACCTCCCTCGGCGACGAGCACCGTAGCGCCACCGGATGAGGGGTTCGTGTAGTCGGCAAACAGTCCATCCACGAACTCCATCGTCAGCGGCGAATCGTCTATCGCGCGGTGGGTCACGCGTCGCTCGGCCAGGTCATAGCGGTCGCCCGGATGTAGCGTGAGAAAGGGCACACCCGGATCGTTGGCGTCGCGCCCGCCATAGACGAACGCCTTGTTGCGACCGATGATGACGGCCGTGTCGCCCTGGACGACCCACGCGGTCCCCTCGTCTACCGATATACCCAGCAGGTCGGGGTACCGGGTCATGATGGAGTCGGCCAGGTCGGGCAGTCGGTCGCGGGCGACGACATGCTGGTCGATGGCCACGCCGTGCAGGTAGGCGAAGCCCTTCCGGTAGCCGGGGTGGTCCATGATGCTGTTGTCGCCGGACGGCGCGCCGCGGACGAGGAAGTCACCCAGTATCGTCGCGCCGGCCGACGAACCGCCAATGACACCGCCGCGGGCCAGGAGGTCGTTGAACGCCTTCTCCGTGCGGGTGCCGGCGTAGTCGTCGACGAGGCGGAACTGGCGCCCGCCGTCGAACCAGATGCCGCTCGCCCGGTCGATCAGGGCGACGATGGAGTCGGAGTTGGCGACCGCGCGATCGGTGGTGAAGAGGACGTGGACGTTCCGCGCGCCGGCATCGCGAAAGGCGCGCGCTCCGGCGGCATTGTCGTCGTAGGAGGCAGCACCGCCGGCGTTGGGGACATCGAGGATGAGCGCGTCCGGTCCGCCGGCCGCCTGGATGAACCGGTCGTAGATCTCCGGCCCCATCCGGCCGCCGCCCACGACGATCACCGTGCCGCTGGCCGGGCCTACCCTCGGGGCGTTGGCGGCCGCGGACGGCGCACCGGCACCCTGGGCGGCAAGCAGGGCGGGGAGGAGGAGAGTCACGAGAACGACGCGGCTGATGACGGTCATGAAGCCTCCGACGGAATGGCCAAGCACGGCGGTAGGAAACAGGCGATCCGGCAATAGTTCCAATAACTCCATTCTTTACTTGACTAATAGGCATACGTTGTGCATACTCGGGCTGGCGGCGCTTCCGTCGCCACCTCGGACGACCGCGTGGTCTTCAGGGGTAGCTCACCCACACTTCCGGAGTCGCAGATGCGAACATCATCTCTGTCCCTCGGGGTCATGGCAGCGCTCGCCATGGCTGCCGCTGGCGCCATCACTACCCTGACGCCTACGGCGGTCGCCGCCCAAGCGCTCGCGCCAGGCAACAGTTCAAGTCGGGCGTCAGCGTTCGACCATCAGAGCTTCCCCCTGCAGCCATGCGGGCCGGGCAACCTGATAGCCGGCGAGCTCTCCAGTGCTTCTTCCTGCGACGTGAAACTGGCCAACAGCTCCGCCGTCTCCAGCGCGACTTCCGACAACGCCACGCGAAGCCAGAGCAATTCCGCCAGCGTGATTCCCAACAGCAGCTCGATACAGGCGAATGGTACAGCCGGCGCCAACTCGACGCAGTTCAGTCAGTTGAGCGTGTTCGGCACTCCCTCGGCCGGCGACAATCTGGTCTTCCACTTCCTCACCAGTCAGTCGGTTTCCGGAGTGGGCGGCAACTTCCTGAACGGAACGGATGCCTGGAACCTGCTGCTGCACGACAGCAGCGACCCATCGGTGTTCGCGAAGGTAGGCCAGAGATTCGATGCCAACAATGTGCTGGGTTCTCTCTACCTCAACAACGCCACGCAGTTTGCCGGCGGCTTCGATCTGTACCTGCCGTTCAGCACCGGAAGCACCTTCCTCTACGACTTCCAGTCGCTGATCAGTTGCAGCAACAACCGCCAGGCGCCCGGAAACTCGGCAATCTGCTCGATGGATGTGACGCTGGAAGGGGTCAACGCCATGGACGCGAGCGGCGGCTTGCTCGCCTCGGCGTCGTTCGACCAGACGACCGGTTTTGGCACGATGGACCTGGCCGGCACGACGACCATTCCCGAGCCAGCATCACTGCTCCTGCTGGGCACGGGGCTCCTGGGCCTGATTCCCGTAGTGCGGGCACGGCGCAAGAACAGGTGAGCGCACGACGTCGCGGACTGGCGTGACAGCCGTCCAGGTTGGACGGCTGTCACGCCCAGCTCGAGCGGCTACCTGAGAGAAGCGTGGACGGCAGGAGTTCCGGACGATAGCGGGCCGCGACCGTGGCCGCCGTCATCAAGCATCGGTTCGGGGTGAATCTGTCGCATCGATCTCGAACGTCACCACCCGACCAAAGAGCTCCGTCTTACGCCACTCTGTCCTGGGAAGAGCACTACCTGGTTCGCGCGCCAGTTCCCGCGCTTCCGCCATTCCGAGCCCTTCGAGCTGTCGCAGGAACCGCATCTCGAGAATGAAGGCTGGCTCGTCGAAGTAGTTGCTCGTGGGCAGTTCGTCGCGGACCATGGGAAGCACCAACGTATCGACCAACTCACCGGCCGACTTCCAGTCGTCACCCACGCGGTCGAACTGGTAGAGCGTGAAGCCGATGGTGTGCTGAAAGTCCGGTGCCGGAGCGGCTCGGTCCAGATAGGCCAGGTTCATGTGTCGGAAGAGAGTGCTAAGGAGTAGTACGAACAGCTCCCCGGCGGCCTCGGCATGGGTGAGTCTCTCGCCCCGCCTGGTGCGGCTGAAGACACCCTTCCTGAGCTTCACGAGACCGGCCAGTTCGAGCAGACGGCGGGTCATGTGGAGCGACCAGAGATCCTCCTCGTTGAGCGTGCGCGGTCCTCTTTCAAGCCCGTGGTCCCGCTCCTCCATCGCCGAGCCGCGAGGGCGCATTCGCTCGCGGAAGGCGGCGACGAATGTACGCGGCAGATTCTTCCTGGGCGTCGCCTTCACCCGTCCCTGTTCAGCCAGCAGATCGAGCACGAGTCGCGCGTCGTCGAGTGTGCGCGACGATGCCAGATCGTTCAGCTTCAGCGAGTCATCGATCTGGATCGCGCTCTCCGGTGAGAGCCAGTCGGCGTCGAGTAGTTCCTGGAGGTTGTCTGGCGAGAGGCCGCCCAGTTCCGCCTGCGGTCGGGTATTGTACTCTTGGACTATTCCGGCCAGCGCCGAGTTCAGGTCGACCATCGTCGCCGAGGGCGGGAGCGCACCGGCCGCTCCAGCGAGCAACTGCTCGATCATTGCCCGGAACTCGTCTGGTATCAAGTCGCCCTCGTCGGATGGGTCTCCGGCGCCACCGGGCGGATCTTCTTCTGCCCAGAAGGCGTCCGGCTCCAACCCGTCGTCCGACGGGTGATCCGGCGGATCTTCCACTGTCCTGAAGGCGTCGGGCTCCAACCCGTCGTCCGACAGGTAATCCCGCGGATCCAACTTCGGAAGTGTATCCCCCACGGACGGGATATACGGGATGAAGCCGCGCCGCAAGGCCTCCTCCTGTAGTTCCAGCGGCGCGAAGCGCATGTCGACCGGCACCCCGTCCACTTCGATCAGCCAGGCCAGCGGGTTGTCTGGCATCAAGCTCGGTAGCGTCCAGTCAGGATCGAACTGTGAGAGGTACAACCTCTTGCGAATCTTTCGGGAATGGGCGGCAATGGCGCTGGCGGTGACATTGGTCGCGGCCGCCAACTGGGTCATGGTCATATGCGGCTTCTCTGCCGGGTCGCTGAGGAAGTTGACCCATCCTACGGCGTGTACGATTGCCGCCGCCCACGTGACCGCAGCGTCGCGGGCGAGTAAGGACGGGCGCTGCTGCGCCAGCGTCGATGCCATGCGTCGGCAGAGTACCGCGTACTCGTCGTTGAGGTGCTCGTCAGCGAAGGAGCTGGTGAGGGCATCGATCTCCGCGACCCGCGGACGTAGCCGGGCGGGGATCCGATCAGGGTCCTGGAATGTCAAGCTACCTCGGGAGGTGAAGTTGCATGCGGGGAAGAGGAGACTGTACGCCGACAGTGAAATTTCTCACCCTTCGTTCGATAGGCAAAGGTCCGGATGTCGACAGGGCTCGACCGGGGTTCCAGACAGGAGATGACTCGGGTGGGAACGGGCGTCACTGATGCAGGGTCGCAGCACTGGCTGCCACCAGCGCTTCCACCTCCCGCACTCGCGCTGCCACCAGCGGCGGCTCCGGCAGTACGTCTCGCAGAGCGTCCGTAGTCTTGAGTCCGTTACCGGTGATGCAGACGACGACCTCGTCGTCGGCGCCCAACCGTCCCGCGCGCGAGAGCGCCAACGCGCCGGCGACGGTCACTCCGCCGGCGGTCTCGGTGAAGATCCCCGTGGTCTCGGCCAGTAGCCTTATTCCCTCCACCAGCGCCAGGTCGGAGACGGCCGCACCCCAGCCGCCGCTGTCGCGCATCGCGCGGGCGGCGTAGCGCCCGTCGGCGGGGTTGCCAATGGCTATGGACCGGGCGATGGTCTGCGGAACCTCGGGCACCAGCACGTCGTCGCCGCGTTCCAGCAGTCGGACGATCGGCGCGCACCCAGCGGCCTGGGCGCCGTGGAGCCGCGGTGAGGGGCCCTCCACCAGCCCGGCGTCCAGGAACTCGCCGAATCCCTTGCCGAGCTTGGTGAGCAACGATCCACCGGCCATCGGTGCCACCACGGCCGTCGGCAGCCGCCACCCCAGTTGCTCGACGATCTCGAACGCCATCGTCTTGGAGCCCTCGCCGTAGTAGCTGCGCAGGTTGACGTTGACGATCCCCCAGCCGAACCGGTCGGCGAGCTGCGCGCAGAGCCGGTTGACGTCGTCGTAGTGCCCGCGCACCCGCACGACGTTGGCGCCGTAGACGAGGCTGCCGAGTACCTTGGCCGGCTCCAGATCCTCGGGGATGAAGATCCAGGCTGGAAGACCGGCGCGAGCGGCATGGGCGGCGACGGCGTTGGCCAGGTTGCCGGTGGACGCGCAGCCGACGACCGGCAGTCCCAGGGCGTGGGCGGCGTTGATGGCGGTCGCCACCACGCGGTCCTTGAACGAGAGGGTGGGATGCGACACCGCGTCGTTCTTCACCCATGCGCGGCCCACTCCGAGCGCGTCGGCCAGTCGCGGCGCCTCGACGAGCGGACTGAACCCGGTGTCGCGTGACAGCGGCGGCGTGCTCCCGGCGGCAAAGGGGAGCCACTCCTGGTAACGCCAGAGCGACGGGGCCCGGGCGGCGATGGTGGCACGGTCGGGAAGATTCCGACCGACCGGGTATAGCGGCTCGAGCGGACCGAGGCAGGCATCGCAGACTGTGAGCGCTGCAGGCTCCTGCTCGACGCCACAAGCACGACACTTGAGCGGCAGTAGCACGTCAGTGAGCGAGAATGGGATACGACTAGGTCTGATCTGGGTAGCCATGGGAGGGATAATCGGTGTTGAGTGGAGGACGGCGCTCGGCGCGGAACGACGTATTGCGAGGGGCGCCGTCGCGGAGGTCTCTGCGGCGTCACGACCACAGTTCTAGACGGGATTAACGGGATTGACGGGATTGGGCGACAATGTTCGATCGGCAGAGATGGCTGTCCGGGAACGCAGGAGCTTCAGGTGGATGTGTGTGAGTGTCGCTGCCGGATCCGTGAGCCTCGGATCGTGCGCACGAACTCGATGCCGAGACCCTCAGACGGACCTGTACCCTCGGCACGCGCCGAACTCGTGCAAGGCCACTGGTCAGCATTCCGTGAATCCAGTAAATCCCGTAAATCCCGTCAAAATCAGAGTTTATTCCAACCAACATCGATCAAACCATCAGTACTTCGGCACCGATGGATCCACGTCGTCGCTCCAGCGGAGGATCCCGCCGTCCAGGTTGAGTACATGAGTGAATCCCGCCTCCCTCAACTGGCGCACCGCCTTCGCACTCCTCCCGCCGCTCTTGCAATGCACCACCAATTCGGCGTCGGGGTCCAGCGAATCGAGCGACTCAGCCAGACTCCCCAACGGTATCAGCCGCGCTCCCTCCAGGTGTGCGATGTCCCACTCGTGCTGCTCGCGCACGTCCAGCAGCGTCAACTCCCCACCGCTGGCCAGGCGGTCAGCCAGCTCCAGCGGAGTGATCGACGGAACCGTGAGTTCGCTATGGATCAGCTCGCCGCCGGTGGTGATGCCGCAGAAGTGCTCGTAGTCGATCAGTTCCTGGAGCTCCCGCGTGCCGCAGGCTGGACAGGTGGGGTCGCGACGCAATTTCAGGGTGCGGAAGCTGGGACCCAGGCTGTCGACCAGGAGCAATCGACCCACCAGCGGCTCGCCGACGCCGAGGATGAGCTTCACCACCTCCGTCGCCTGCAGCGTTCCGATGAGGCCCGGCAGCACCCCCAGCACGCCGCCCTCGGCGCAGCTCGGCACGAGTCCCGGGGGAGGTGGCTCCCGGAAGAGGCAGCGGTAGCACGGTCCGTCGGCCGTGGCAAAGACCGAGACCTGACCCTCGAAGCGGAAGATGCTGCCGTAGACGTTGGGGATGCCCAGCAGAACGCAGGCGTCGTTTACCAGATAGCGGGTTGGAAAGTTGTCCGTCCCATCCGCCACAAGGTCATAGTCACGCAGAATCTCCAACGCGTTGGCAGAGGTGAGCCTGGTCTCGTGCAGCTCCAGCTTCACGTGAGGGTTGATCTCCCTCATGCGGTCGGCCGCCGAGGCGAGCTTGGAGCGGCCGATGTCGCTCGTGCCGTGGAGCACCTGACGCTGCAGGTTGGTGACGTCGACGACGTCGTGGTCGATCAGACCCAGCGTGCCGACGCCGGCGGCGGCCAGGTAGAGGGCGAGCGGTGATCCCAGCCCACCCGCTCCGACGAGGAGGACGCGGGCAGCCTTGAGCCGACGCTGCCCCTCCACCCCGACCTCCGGGAGGATGAGGTGGCGACTGTAGCGGAGCAGTTCGTCGCGGTCGAGCGTCGGGAGGTCGACCGTGGGAACCGGGGTCGTTGGCGTCGCGATCTCGCCGGCGACCCTTCCGCTTGAGCCTGGAGTGGTCATCGCTCAGCCTCCGGCAATGGCGGGGACAACCGTGATCTCGTCGCCGTCGGCCACCGCGGCTCCGAAGCCACCGTGAAAGCGGATGTCCTCGTCGTTCAGGTAGAAGGTGACGAAGGAGTACGGTTGACCCTGCTCGTCGCGGAGCCGCGGCGCGAGGGTGGGATGACGGGTGACGGCGTCGCTCACCACGTCGCCCACCGTGGCGCCGGAGAGTTGGAGTACGCGTTCACCGGCAAGTCGGGCGAGCGGGGCGGGGAGATTCAACGTGACTGGCATCTGATGCTCGAGGTAGAGGAAGTGGCGTGAATGTGGCTCATGAATGCGTCGTTGATGTCATGGTCACATTCGATCCACCTGCACGGAGACGGTGTATCCCGGCCCCGAGAGCTCGCTCACCAAGGTCTGCGCGGTGACCCCACAACCGGCCCACGCAGCGCGCATCGCGTCGGCGACTGCTGGGGCTCGCTCGACCGGAGCGACGGCGACCAGGCTGGAGCCGGAGCCGCTGAGAGTGGCCCCGTAGGCGCCGGCGTCCGTGGCCGCCGCGGTCACGTCGTCGTAGCCCCGGATGAGCTGCCGCCTGAACGGAATATGGAGCACGTCGCCGGTGAGCGCGGCCGTGAGGAGCGTGGCGTCGGCGGTGGCCAGGCCCTGTACCAGCGCGGCGCCAAGGCTGGCGGCGCGGACCGCGTCGGCGTGGGGCAGGGTTGCCGGGAGAACGTGGCGGGCGCTGTCCGTCCGGCTGGTGAAGTCGGGGACGGCGAGAACCAGCACCAGCGACGGCGCGACCTGGAGCGGGGTGACGCTGAGCCTGCCGTCGGCGCCGGTGAGGGTGAGTACCGTACCGCCCCAGACCGCCGGTGCGACGTTGTCCGGATGCCCCTCGGCGCCGGCCGCGGCCGCGGCAATGGCAAGGTCGCCCAGCCGTAGCTGGAGCAGGGCATCGATGGCGACCGCGCCGGCCACCAGGGCGGCGGCCGACGAGCCGAGGCCACGAGCGACCGGGATCTCGGAGCTGGCCTGGAGCGAGAGGCCCGCCGGCAGGTCGCGGCCGGCCGACGCGCAGGCGGCTCTCATCCCCGTCACCAGCAGGTCGTCGGTCGGAGCCGCCGAGGAGAGCGCGGCCAGGGTGCCGGCGCGATCGATCGAGATCGCCGCGTCGGAGTCAGGGTCCAGGGTAGCGGAGAGCCTGAGGCGAGGTCCGACCGCCACCCCCACGCAGTCGAAGCCGGCGCCCAGGTTGGAGGAGGTCGCGGGTACGTGAACCAGCGCGCGTCGGATGCTCATTGGAGTGCACCGACGGTCGGTGCTGGCGAGGCGCCGTGTCCGGCCGCTCCGGCCGATGCAATCGCGTCAGCCGGTGCAGGGGGCGCGAAAGACCCTGGCGATGCAGCGGACCCGGCCGACCCGGATGAACAGGCCGACGGGGCGCCCGCTACACGGGCGGCGCGGATCTCCGCCTCGTGGGCCGGCTCGATCGGGTAGCAATGCTCAGGCGTCGGAAAGCGCCCGGAGCGGACGTCGGCGGCGTAGGAGAGGAAGGCGTTGGTGACCACGTCGTCCACGTCGGCGTAGCGACTGACGAAGCGAGGTCGTACGTCGCCCACGAAATTGCCCAGTACGTCGTGGGCAATGACGAGCTGTCCGTCCACATGCGGGCCAGCCCCTATTCCATAGACCAGGAGGTCGACCCGCTCGCGGACGAAGGCGGCCGCCTCGGCGGGCATCGCCTCGAGCAGGATCGAGAAGGCTCCCGCCCGCTGCAGCGCGACGGCGTCGCGCAGCACCAGCTCGGCGGCCGCGAGCGTCTTGCCCTGCACCTTCCAGCCGCCCAGTTGGGCCATGTTCTGCGGCGTCAGCCCCAGGTGTCCCATGGCGAGGATACCGGCGTCGGTCATGGCCCGCACGCGCCGAGCGACCCGCTCCCCTCCCTCGCACTTCACCGCGTCGCAGCCGGCGGCGATGAAGGCGCCGGCGTTCCGCACCGCCTCGCGATCGGAACACTGATACGACAGGAAGGGGAGGTCACCCACCACGAACGGCCGCCGCGCCCCGCGGCAGACGGCGCGGGCAAAGACGAGCATCTCGTCCATCGTCACGGCCACCGTATTGGGGTGTCCGAGCATCGTCATCGCCGCCGAGTCGCCGACGAGGAGCATGTCGACGCCGGCGCGGTCGGCGAAGACGGCGGTGGGGTAGTCGTAGGCAGTGACGAAGACGGCACGCTCGCCGCGCGCACGCAGGGCGGCGAGGGTAGCGACTGTAACCTTCCGCGCCGGACGAGCCTCCTGGGCGGAACTGTCGCTTGGCTGGTGCGATACAGTCGTGATGGTGTTGGCGGATTGAGGCACGTCAGGACTCCGGCTGATGGTGGTCGATCACTGATTGTACCCCATTAGCGAGACGGTGGACATCCTGCTCGAGGACAGGCACGGGAGCGGTGAGGGCGAGGCGCAGGTGGTACTCGCCGCGGGGGCCGGAGGCGGTTCCGGGAAGGACCGCCAGCCCCTCGTCGGCAGGCAGACGGTCGGCGAAGTCGGAGCCGGAGGCGTGGATGGGGACGCCCGGATCGCGGAGGAGCACCTGTTCACCCGGCGCTTGCGAGGGCGAGCAGCGAATGGAAGAACGCCGACCTGGCGCCCGGGGTGCCCACGATCTCCCCGGCCGTCGCCAGCGGACCGTGAGGCGGATGTCTCTGAAGGGTGGTGGTCATTGGGGATGGACCGGAGATCAGGGAAGTATGAAACAGGAAACGGCCGCTCGGGGGAGAGCGGCCGTGGAGGGGCGACGAGTGGGGCTGGGGTTCTGGGCGCTGTCTAGGACGCGCCGCCGTCGTCGGGCTCTGGCCGCTGGGAGCGGATGGGCATGCTCGTGCACATGCGCATGTACATGGCGGCGCAGAGCGCCGCGGTCGCGCGCGTGACGACGGGTGTGCCGGTCGTGGTACGATCGCTCGCGGCATGGGCGATCGCAGTGCATGCGTTCAGGCCGTGCAGGTGCGGGCGACGCCTGGTCGCAGCACGCGCATTTGCACCACGCGCGTTTGCACCCTCAGCTCTCCCGCAGTTCACCCGCACGCCGGAAGGCACGCCGAGTGCGGAGCGCAGGCGTGTGTGCGTGGCGGAGCGATGGATGGAACGCGGAAGCGGCATCGAGTTCGGAGCAGGTGACGAAGGCAGGAGTATGGACGAGAAAAAAGCGCCCGGGCGAAAGTGCCGCCAGGCGCTGGTCTCGCGTTTTAGCACTTGTTTAACGTGGCTGCAATAGGCGGCAAATGACCACGGCACTTCAATTGTGGGGCAGATGATAGCCCTCCTGATGGTCGGCGTCAAGAGCCGGTGTGCGGCGCTCGTGCGAGACGATCCCTGTCGTCGGTATACCGGAGGTCATCTCCATCTGCAGCGACCGCGCTCCCACGCCGCCTCGAGCGGCGCCGCATCCTGCTGTCCTGCGGCCGGTACCCCGGGCGTTGATGGAGGGACAGGGGGTGGGGACTGCGAAATTGCCTATTGACTCCGACTCAGGAGCGTACAATAGTGGCACTAGACCGATCGGTCTATTCCAGTTGTACCAGCTTCCACGGAGAGTGCAACATGCGCATAGCCAAGGAGGACGTCGCCGTCCGGATGAACATCCCGGGCGCCATCATCCGTCAACAGACCGACTTTGGCACCGTAGCCGGTTTTGACGGCATCAGCGGAGAGTACTTCAGCCTGGCCGCGGGGGTCGACACGACACCGCTGTTCGTGGGCCTGGAGGAGGACCAGTGCCAGTGTCCGCACTGGGGATTCGTGCTGGAAGGCCAGCTCACCACCACCAGCGGGAGTGGCGAGACCGAAACGGTCAACGCGCACGACTTGTTCTACTGGCCACCGGGTCACAACGTCAGGGTTACCGCCGATGCGGAACTCATCATGTTCAGTCCACAACGTGAACACACTCACGTCATCAACCACATGATCGCCAGGGTCTCGGGCCAGTAATGCGTCAGGCTGCAGCTATCGAAGTCTCTTCCCCGTACTGATGGTCATGGACGGAACTCATGCCACGAAGCAACGCCTGCTCGATGTCGGGATGGCCCTGCTCCTGGAACACGGCTATCATGGCCTCGGCGTGCAGGCGTTGCTCGACGCGGCGCAGGTTCCGAAGGGGTCATTCTACCATCACTTCAGGGACAAGGAAGACTTTGCCCTGCAGGTGGTTGATGAGTACATGCGAAATGTGCATCACGGACTCGATCAGTGTCTGAATGACACCGCACGACCGCCGCTCGCCCGGGTACGAAGATTTTTCGAGCTGACAGAGGAGAACTACAGACGCGAAGGGTACCTGGGCTGTCTCCTTGGCGGGCTCGGTCAGGAGCTCTCTGGTGTGAACGGCACCTTCAGGGCGAGGATAGCGGAATGCTTCACGGTGATATCCGAGCGAACTGCCACCTGCCTGGAGGAGGCTCGGGTACGCGGTGACATTCCATCCGACGCCGACCCCCGGGAGATGGCGTGTCTGCTCGTCGATTGCTGGGAGGGGGCCGCGTTGCGCAGTCGGCTGAGGGGCGACGCAGAGCCGTTGACATCCATGCTCGACTTCTATTTTGCCGCGAGTGGCGCCCGTCGGCAGTGACGTCGCGGCAGGTGGACGGCTTCGTCGACATTCCGGAGCCGGCTCCCCGGGGCGCCTGGTACGGCATCTGCCGGGCACAATGAAAGCGACGTGGGCCCCAGGTCAGCCACGGGTCGGACTTCGTCGCCCGGCGAGGTGTGAGACTCGGGGCCGCATTCATGCGTCTGACAGGAGAGAGGCTGAAGCTGCGAGACTCACTGGCGCCGGGCGAGGCAGAGGTGCAGACTGGATCCGGTCGGTGGATCGCGGATTTCCGTCAGTCGCCGGGCAGCAGCAGCGTTGGAGATCCGGATCAGGCACGCATCACCCGCAGAGCGGAGGCCGCACGTGGACTCGGTCGCACAACCATCGGTGGAGCACCACGCGTTCTTCGTAGCCCTGGCGAATCTTTCCCGCACGGACGACGAGTGGGCTGAGACGGAGGCCGGACTCGTCACGATGCGCCTCGTGGACGAGTGGGCCGCTACTGGCGGTCGAGGGCTCGATGCGCGCGACCCGGCCGTGCTCGCCGTCTCGCGCGCTGTCCACGCCATCAGGGCCGGCAGCGTGCATCGTGCCATGCTGGACGGGCTGCTGGGTGCACTGCTGCCGTCGGAGGACGGCGGCGAGAGGCAGGTTCTGGCTTCGCGCCTGGCTGCCTACGCCCGTGCGCTCCAGTTCGATGCCCGGTGGGACCGTGCCGCCGACGTCTACCGGAGCATCATCCGCCACGTCTGGGTGACCGACGCGGCGGAGAGCGTGGCCGACGCCCACGTGCAGTTGGGCGGCTGCCTGAGGACGCTCGGCCTGCCCGGCGAGGCGCTGGAAGCGTATCAGGCAGCGGCCTGGATCGCCCGTGACCAGGCGATGCCAGCGATGGCCGTGAGGGCCATGATCGGCGAGGCGAACGTGGCCCTGCAGCGGGGTAATCTCCCGGCCGCGGAAGCCCAGCTCGATCGCGCGATAGCCGATGCGGTCGCGGCCGGCGACGACAACGTGCTCGCGATGGCCCTCCACGACCGCGCACATGTGGCTCACCGGCGCGGTCAGAGCGAGCGTGCGGTAACGCTTGGCTACGATGCCCTGGGACTGTACACGGAGCCGACCAAGCGGGACCGGGCCCTCGGCGATGTCGCTTCATTCCTGGGCGAGATCGGTCTCCGCGACGCCGCGCGAGATGGATATCTCGTGATCGCCGCGACCGCCCAGGAGCAATATCTGCGCTGGGTAGCGACCATCAACCTGCTGGAGCTGTCGGTACACGACCGCCAGGAAGAGGCGTTCGATGGTTATCGATCGCAACTGGAGAGTGAATCGCTGCCGCCAGAGCTGGCCGCGTACTTCCACCTCTACGCCTCTCGCGGCTTCCGTGCGTTCGGCCGGTCCGGGCTGGCCGAGGAAGCGTCTGACCGCGCCGTCGATGTCGCCGCCGCCAATGGCATCAACGAGGTGCTCGCCCTGGCGGAGAGCCATCGCCCGGCGGGCGAGCCCGCGGCCGGATCAGTTGCTCACGATACACCTGGCATCGCGGTGGTAATCAGCGGCCTGCGCGAGCTGCGCGAGTCAGTTGCGGGTGCGCGTCCGTAGCGGCCCTGCGTACCTCGAGCCGCGCCCCTCGTCAGGCTCAGGTGCCGCTGCCAGCTATGACGGAGGCGTTGGCGGTTGGCGCGTTGCCAGCGTTCGGCGCGGTCGGCGACGTGCAGGCCGAGACGAGGGAGACGGTGGCGATGGCGGCGAGCAGCAGGCGGAGGGTGCGACGGGGCATGGATACCTCGCTGAGTGATGGGTTGTCGGTTAAGCTAGGCACGCCCCAGGGGCACATCACGCGCAGTCCCGGCCATCTCTGCATCACTTTCAGCCAGCCAGCCGCCGGTGGATGTTCTCTCTCTTCTTCCGGATCCCATGCTCGGACGACTGCGTATAGCACTCGGTTCCGAGCACACCGTCATCACCACTGACGACTTCGCGTCATTCGACCGCATGCTCCGACGTCGGCCGGTGAGTGTCGCCGTGGTCGATCCGGAGATGATCGGTGCCGGAGCATTGCCACTCCTCGGGGCAGCGGCGACCCGTCATCCCTCGGTTGCCCTGGTAGCATACGTGGCCGTATCGCCAGGCGGGATGAGGATGGTGGTGGAGCTGGCATCGCGTGGAGTCAGGCACATAGTCCTGAGAGACTACGACGACGACCCGGAGAGATTCCGGGCTCGACTGGAATCGCTGCCCGCAGATTCGATGAGCGGACAGATGATCGCCGCCCTGGCACCTCTCATGGAAGGGATCCCGACGCCGATCGTGACTGCCATCGAGCAACTGTTCCGCGAGCCGCACACGGTGCTCGATGTGGAGGACTTCGTCCGCCTCGCCGGACTCCCCCGGCGCACCTTCGACAGGGCGCTCGAGCGTGCCGGCTTCGCCTCGGCAGCGCAGTTGGTACGGAGCGCGCGCGTGGTGCGCGTATACAGCTATCTGCGCGAGAGCCGCCAGTCGCCAGAGGAGATCGCCGACAGACTGGGCTACGCCTCCCAGCAACAGTGCTGGCGCCACGTGAAACTGGTGACCGGCTTCGGTTTCAGCGCGCTGCGCGAACAGCTCGAACCCAGGGCATTCATCGAGCAGGTCACGGCAAGACTGCGCCGCGATGGCACGGGCGACGAGAACGGCGTGGACTGCGACCAGAACGACCAGGAGGATGGCGGCAGTCCGGCCCTCTGACCGTCATCCCGGCCCTCTGACCGTCATCCGTGCGAAAGCGGGGATCCATGTCCCCGCTCCCTGGCAAGCGGAGCGCCCAGGAACCCGGCCCGGAGCAGCGTGCCGTCCGGCTGGCAACCGGCCAGTTGGTGGCGGCGTCTACGCTGCACCTGCAAGGTCCAGCGAGCCACCCTCAACATCCCTTGCTTCACTCAAATGTTGAGTGTATGATGGCAACATGAGCCCACGCGAACTCGACCTCCTGCAGGGGACGCTCGATGTCCTCGTCCTGCGCGCCCTCTCCTGGGGACCGATGCATGGTTACGCCGTCGCCCGCTTCATTCGCGACGGCTCGGACGGCTCCTTCAAGGTGCTCGACGGCGCGCTGTACACCGCTCTCCATCGACTGGAGGCGCGCGGATGGGCGGAGTCCGAGTGGGGCGCCTCCGACAAGGGCAAACGAGCAAAGTTCTACCGCCTCACCACGGCCGGCCGTCGCGCATTCCGTAACGAGACCCGGAACTGGAACGACTACGTCGCCGCCGTGGCGCGCGTGATGGCCGTGGTTCCGTCGACCGGTTGAGCCCGCAGCACACTTGACCACGCAGGTCCACATGAGGGGGCTGAGATGAAGTTCCGCATGAGCGTGCACGGCGATGTGGACCGGGAGTTGCGCTTCCACTTCGCACTGCGGGTGGAGGAGTTGATGACGCAGGGCCTCTCGCACGACCAGGCGAACGCCCAGGCGGTCGCCGAGTTCGGGGACGTGGACGCTGTACGTGCGACCCTCGTCGACATCGATAAACGCGCGGGCCGGCGACAGAGCCGTTTCGACCGGCTGGACGCGTGGCGGCAGGACATCGCATATGCCGTCCGCACACTCGCCCGAACTCCCATGGTCTCGCTGACCATCATCCTCACCCTCGCCCTCGGGTTGGGTGCCAATGCGGCCTTATTCTCAATTCTCGACGTCATCTACCTGCGCCCCCCGGCGGGTGTGGTGGAGGCCGACGGAATCAGGCGCGTCTGGTCGGAGCGCAAGTTCTCGAGCGGTACGCAGTTCTGGTCGGGTTTCGACTACTCCAGCTATGCCGCGATCAGCGAGGCGGTGGCCGACCGGGCGACGACGACGATCTATCGGACACCGGAGAAGTACAGGCTCGCCCGAGGAGAGAACGCGCCGACAGTGAACTCAGCGCCGGCCGCGGCGAGCTACTTCACGGTGCTCGGCCTGCGACCGCGGCTGGGGCGCTTCTATCTGCCCGACGAGGACGGCCTGGCGAACCCGGCTCCGGTCGCTGTCATCTCCGAGTACTTCTGGCAGCGCGAGTACGGCGGCACATCAGACGTGCTGGGGAAGGAACTGTCGCTCAACGGCCGGACCTTCACGATAGTCGGCGTCGCACCCACGGGATTCCGTGGCACGGAGCTCAATGCCACCGACGTCTGGGTGCCGCTCGGGGCAATGTTCGGCGCGCCCCCACCCGGCCGCGACCCGTGGTGGCGAAGTCCCGGCGTCAACGGCTTTCAGATCGTGTTGCGCGCGGCGCCAGGGACGAGCGAGGCGGAACTCATCCCGCGACTGACCCATGCGCTACGCCAGCCGGGGATCGGATATGGGCAGGACACGCTCGCCGTGGCGGCGTTGGGTGCGGTCAATGTCGCGCGCGGGCCCGGGAAGAAGAGCACCGAGATGAAGGTGGCCACGCGACTTGCCGGAGTGGCCTTCATCGTTCTTCTGGTGGCTGTCGCGAACGTCGTCAATCTCCTCCTCGCCCGTGCCGTCAATCGTCGCCGTGAGATCGCCGTCAGGCTCGCCCTCGGCATCTCGCGCGGTCGGCTCATACGGCTGCTGGTGACGGAGAGCGTGCTGCTCGCCGTCGTCGCTGGAGGGGCAGCGCTCGCCGCGGCGTGGTATGGGAGCGCGATGTTGCGTACGCTGCTCATACCGAACGTGGAATGGCACGGCGCGCCACTGCACTGGCGCGTACTGCTGTTCGCCCTCGGCGCGGCTCTCACGGCCGGCATAGCGGCCGGACTCGTGCCGGCTCTGCAAGCGGCCTCTCCCGATCTCACGGCGACGCTCAAGGCCGGCGCGCGCGCCGGTGCCGGAACGACCCACCGTTCCCGACTGCGTTCGTTCCTCGTCGCGTCGCAGGCGGCGCTCTCGGTCGTGCTGCTGGTCGGCGCCGTGCTGTTCGTGCGCAGCCTGCACAACGTGAAGGCGCACGATGTTGGCTACGCGGTGGATCGCCTCGTCTTCGCCACGGCGAGTTACGACAGCCGGGACTCGGTCCGCGACGCCCTGTTCCCGCTGCGACTGCGGGAGCTCGAGGAGCGCGTGGCCGCCATACCGGCCGTGGAGGGCGTGGCGCTCACGTCGATGCGTCCGAAGTGGGGGATGTCCTTCGAGCGCTACCACATCGAGGGCGACACGGCAGGACGGCGGCTGCCGGCGGGCATCTACACCGCGGTGTCTCCCAGCTTCTTCACCACAACCGGAACGAAGCTGCTTCGCGGGCGCTCGTTCGGTGAGGCGGGCGACGGAGAGGCGGCGTTCCCGGTCGTCGTCAACGAGGCGATGGCCCGGGGACTCTGGCCGGGGCTGGATCCGATTGGCCGCTGCGTGCGGTTCAGGGAGCCGACCGCGCCGTGCGCGACCGTCGTAGGGGTCGCGCAGAATGCGATCCTGACGTCGATCGACGAGGAGCCACAGCCGCAGTTCTACCTGTCGCTCGAGCAGCTACCGATGAAGATTTTCAGTGCTCCGGAGATCATCGTCCGCACCGACCCGCGACAGATGGCGGGCGTGCAGGTGGCATTGCGGCAGCTACTGCGCGCGGAGTTCCCCGGTGCGATCCCGCGTATCAACACGATGAAGGATGCGATGGCACCCGAGTACCGTCCGTGGGATCTCGGGGCGAAACTGTTCACGCTATTCGGTCTGCTGGCCCTACTCGTCGCGGCGATCGGCACCTACAGCACCGTCGCCTACACGGTCAGTCAGCGGACGCACGAATTCGGCGTCCGCGTCGCCCTCGGTGCTCGCGCGGCGGACGTGATACGACTGGTGGTTGCCGAGGGACTGCGGACGGCGCTGATCGGGACGGCGGCCGGCGTCGTCCTGGCGCTGGCCGCAGGGCGCGCTGTCGCCGCGCTGCTCTATGGCATCGGGCCGCGCGACCCTGCCACGCTCGCGGTGGTGGCCGTGGTACTGCTGGTGATTGTCGTCCTTGCGTCGGTAGTACCGGCGTGGCGAGCGGCGCGGGCGGATCCGGTGGAGGCACTGCGGACGGAGTGACGGTGATTGTCAGCCCACAGCTTTATTCGCGCTGAACGCGTCGGGGGGGGACGATCTGCCTGACTCGCGACAGACGGAGCGTCGTCGGCAAGCCAACTCCGCATCTGGATGCTCGCCCGGGTACCGGTGATCGTCGTCAGTCTCCTGCTGCTTGCTCGTCGCTTGACGATCGGGAAGCTCGTCCGCAGCTTCCCTCCCGGGCTCGGCTTCTTCCGGGTCACCCGGGACAGGGACTGCCGGATGCGATACGACAGGGTCCCTGGCACCATCGTCGCGAAGCGGGCCACGTTTGCTGCTGCCAGCAGCATGGACGACGCTCCTCCGCCTCGTCAGCCGCTCGAGGCGCAAGTAGTCGCCATGCCATCTCATGCCCCTCGGGCGATGCCGATCACTGCAATGTCGAAGGCGGAGACGTCACAATCACTGGCTGTAGCTGATGTGCCGCGTGACGGTCGGGTGGCACGACATGATCCTGCTGAAGCGAGCCGGTGGTGGATGGTGAGACAACCGTCGACCGCACTCCGGGCAGTTCGAGGGTTTCCGACGGCGATGCTGGTGTGTCCGAGCAAGGTACCCGGCCGGGGGCCCGTGCGCCGGTGACGAAATTCGCGGAAGCTGCGGCGGTGAGGCCCGCACTACCACGGGGCGCGATCAGGGTGTCCATGGTATTGCTGCTGGCGGTAATTGTCGGAGTCGGTGCCGCGGGGTTCTGGTCGTGGTCAAATCCCAGAGTGGCATTCCTTAACACGCTGGACCGACCGGTCGAGTTGGTGCTCCAGAATGAACTACCTGTTTCAGTCGACGCCGGGGCCACCCTGGTTACCCGCGTATCACGCCGGAATGGACGCGACCTCAGGTGGACGGTGATCGCGCCGGTGAACGGTGACGGTCAGCCGATGGGTACGGTGATCGGTGCCAGCGCGAGTCTTCCGTTTCCATCCAGTCCGCTGGGCATCGTCAGGGCGCGCGCCGAACCACGGGTGGATGGCGACGCCTACTTCGCTCCCCGGATCACCAACGAGACTGGCAAGCCAGTCCGGATCATCGTGAATGATGGACTGAACGACGGTGCTGGAGTCTCGATCGAGGCCGACTGCCAGTGCGTCGTTCCGTCCGGAGTCACCCACTTTGACATCGGCTACTACCGGCAGTTCCGCAACAGCACCGTGCTCGCGTTGGCGGGCGACGGGAGTACGGCGATGTTCGAGGACTTCGCCGAGTGGGTTGACCCGGCCACGGGGGTGATTCCGCTGCGATTTGCCGCGGGCGACCTGAGCCCCTAGCTGACCGTCTGTGACCGAGCGGCGGTCGAGCGAGATGGAATGGAGAACCAGAACGCCGTTCCTTCAGCCTCGGCCATGGAAATTGACCGCAGCGACAGATTCGAGATACAATCGGGGCCAGAGGCGCACTCATGCCCCGCGCACGTGCGCACTCATCGCAGCGAGCATGCTCGTCGCCTGTGATGTCGGCCGCGATCCATCGGCCTCGCGGGTCGCCACAGTCGACAGCGCGGGGGTCGAGGTGATTCACATCGCCGAGCAGGCGCGAGCCGCGGATGACGCGCGTTGGAGCCTCGTCGAGGAGCTGCGCATTTCGGGGAGCGACAGCTCGGCGTATGGAGCGCTGTTGTTCGGGCGGATCGCCAGCGTGACGGTCGACGAACCGGGCAACATCTACGCTGTCGATCCCGACGCCGGTGCCGTGCTCAGCTTCGACCGCGGCGGCGCGTTGCTCCGCCGCTTCGCACGAACCGGAGCCGGCCCGGGCGAACTCGGGCCCGGCCTGCCGACCATACTTGCGCATCCATGACTCCACGGGGCGTCTCGAACGAATCATCTCGCTCGACCGCGAGCGCCGACCGATCACGTCTGCCGAGCAGGCGGCGGTGATGAGCCTGTATGGTGAATCGCTGGCCCGGGGCATGACCCAGGTAGGCCCGGAAGCCGCGGGGATGGCGAAGAGAATGCTGGCGAACGTGTCCGTTGCCGAACACTATCCCATGTTCGCCGCGATCCGCCCTGGTCCAGGAGGCTTGATACTCGTGCAGCGGTCCGCGAGCGTGTCGGAGATGCAGGGTGCGCCGTCCGGGTTGACGCTCGAGGCGCTCAGCTACGGGTCACCCACGTGGGATGTGTTTGCGGAATCAGGGCTACAGCTCGGCGCTGTCACGTTCCCCGAGCGGTTTCGCCCGGTGAGCGTGACGGGGGACGCGATAGTGGGGATAGTCGCGGACTCGCTGGGCGTGCAGAGTATCGTGAGACTGCGGGCGGAGCCGCCGGGTCAACGATAGTTACGGACGCGGTTGCGACGGATCGAGGGAGGCGTCGCGCTCACGTTACAGACGGTCGACCGGCTCCAGGCCGGAGGCGTGACGGTCCTAATGCGGCGCCACTGGACGCGAGGGTCGCGAACGAGGTCAGCCCCAGCATGTTCAGTAGCGCGACCTCGTGCGGCTCCATGGATGCATTCAGCTCCCGCACTCCGAAGTCGACCCCCACGACAGTGCGAATCGGTCGGCTGCCGGCGCTCATCTCCGTCAGCACGATGATCCTGTTCACTACCAGTGCCGGGTCGGTGGGCGTGTCCGGATCCCTGAACAGTCCATCGAACGCGCTCCCCATGTTGTGGAACGTCTGATGCGCCACCGCCGGATGGCTCTCGCTCCGACCGTCGACATCGTCGGGCCGCGGGCTGCTGGTCAAGAGTGCGGTGGTAGCGGGCCCCGGTTCGACCACGACGACGTCCACGCCAGAGGAAGCGACCTCCCGCGCAACGCGATCGAGTAGCCCTCCAGTGCGAACTTGCTGGCATGATAGACGCCGAAGAACGGCACGCTCACCCGGCCGACCGTCGAGCTGAGATTCACAATCAGCCCGCTACAGCGTTGCGGTCGCCGGCCGCCCGCTCCGCTTCGAGCCCACGGCACCAGCCCTTGCCGACTTCGAACACCGATTGCAGGATCCGGGTTGAACGCCACGATTCGTCGCAGGCTCATCTCTGGCTCTCCCGTCCGATGCCCGCTCTCACTCGCAGCCTGTTCGGCGTCGTACTTCTCCTGACCCTCGGCGCCTGCCGCCCCGCCGAGGACCGTGCGGAGCCCATCCAGACGGTGACGCCCTCCGGCGCCGGTCGCCGCAGTCAGCCCGCCCGGGTGGTGCAGCGCATGGGTTCCACCGAGATGACCATCGCCTATGGTCGTCCCTCGGCGCGAGGACGGGAGCTGTTCGGGGGAATAGTGCCCTGGGACTCCCTCTGGAATCCCGGCGCGGACGAGGCCACGCGCATCGAGGTGAATGAGGCCATCTCCGTCGCCGGACAGCCGCTTCCAGCAGGCCGGTACAGCATCTGGGCGGTGCCCGGTCAGGAGGAGTGGACGCTCGCCTTCAACCGTGCCTGGGACGTGGACCACCTCACCTATCGCGAGGCCAACGACGCGCTGCGCCTGCGCGTGCGACCCGAGCGCGCCAGCTACATGGAGTCGCTCTCCTTCTCCTTCCCGTACGCCGAGGCGGACTCGGCATTGCTGGCTCTGCGCTGGGGTGAGACCATGCTGGCACTGCCGATCCGCCGGCCGTAGGCAGCCGTGTGGCAATGGCGGGATTCCCACGTGGGCCGGGACGACCTGGTGGACGGGCAGGTCAGCGACGCGGTTCAGGTGGTGCTACCCGCACAGGATCGCTGACGGCGAGGGCGGGGTGCGACACGGCGGTATGCTTCACCCGAACTCTGCCGAGAGTCTGCGGATGATGACCTGGACGTTCCGGTCAAGCTCGGGAGAGGATTCTGACGAATGTGGCCACATGTAGCTGCATTGCATGCATGATCTCCGCTGGCATCCGGGACCTCAAGAACAACCTCAGCCGATACCTTCGACGTCTGCGGCCCGGTGAGGCTATCGCGGTCACCGACCGTGGTCGTTTGGTTGCGGAGCTGAGGGCCGTCGACAGCGCGTCCGGGCACCCGCCGCGGAACGGGGGCGGTCGGTATGCTGAGCTCGTCGCCACCGGCGTCATCCGTCCGTCGGTGGAAGACGGTGACCCTCTGGCCGACTGGCCCGCGGCGGATACGGTTGCGCTCCCCCCGGGCACCGTGGCGACTCTGATAGATGAGGATCGCGGTGCCTGATTCCGCCAGCGCGGAACGTACCGAGCCGCGCTCGGCCTCCATTCGCTACATCGAGACGAGCGCGCTCCTCTCTGCGCTGTTGGAGCAGGAACCCACCGCAACGCGCGAACTCCGCACCGCCGGACGACGGGTGACGTCCGCCCTCACCGTGGCTGAATCTTACAGGGCCGTGGTACGTGCGCGGACGTCCGGTCGGCTGGACGCCGAGCAGGAGCGGGCGGTGGTGCTGGCGCTCCGAACCTTCTTCGCCCGCTGCGACCTGATCGCGGTCACTGACGAGGTACTGATCCGTGCCGGCCGCGCGTTTCCCGAAGAACCGATCCGCATGCTCGACGCGATACATCTCGCGAGCGCGGAGATACTGGGTGAGCCGCCACCGCTGGTCACGATCATCACCAGGGATGCGAGGGTGCGGGAGAACGCGGGGGCGCTGGGGTATGGGACGGCGTAGGTGGTGAGGAGGGGTTCTTCGCGATTGCGAAACAGCTTCAGGTTCCGTACCTGGACCAGTCGCGCTCGGCTGACATCTTCTCGTATGCCTTCGCGAACTCCGGGTCTTTCAACTGGCGCTCCAGGTTGAGTCTGATCTCTTCCTGGAGCTCGCCCTGCTCCTTTCGCAGGCGCTGCAGCACAAGATCGCCGGCGAAGATATCTTCGTTCGCGGCATGATTCCCGTCCATCGGCAATGGTGCAGTGAACTGCTCCGAGTTGGAATCCCGGGGCGGTTCACGGCTTCGGTTTACACACGGGCGCATGAGCCCCAGAATAGCTCCATGCGCATCGCTCTCGTATCCTGCGTGAAGCAGAAACTGCCCTATCCTGCCCCGGCCCGCGATCTGTACACGTCCCCGCTATTCCACGGCCTTCGTAACCACGCCGAGGCCAACTCGGATAGCTGGTTCATCCTGTCGGCCAAGCACAGTCTAATCCATCCGGACACAATCGTCGCTCCTTACGAGCGCACCCTGAACCGGATGTCTGCAGCCTCTCGATCAGCGTGGGCCACCGAGGTACTCGAGCAATTGGGTAAGCTCGTGCCGGCGCCGACCAGTATTCTCATGCTGGCAGGCCTCAGATACCGTGAGCGGCTCCTGCCCACCCTGCTCGCCCTTGGGATACACGTTGATATCCCGCTCGCTCGGCTTGCGTTCGGACAGCAACTCCAGTGGCTCAAGCGTGAGAATGCCCTCGTCTGACAAGCAGGCACACGCCCGCTTCTACGGCTTGCTGAATCGCTTGAGCGCTCTCCCTGGTCAGGGACTCCGTCTCGCCGATTACAGCCGCAGCGGCTTGGCGGAGCGTGGTGTGTACTTCTTCTTCGAGCCTGGCGAGCATCGGCACGGCGACTCGTGCGAACAGAGAGTCGTGCGCGTGGGAACCCACGCCCTCGGCTCAGGATCCAAGTCAAGGCTCTGGGGCCGGCTTCGCGCCCACCGTGGAGCCATCAGTGGATCGGGCAATCATCGTAGCTCTGTTTTTCGCCTTAACGTGGGTGAGGCCATCCTGGTACGTGACAAACGCGAGCTACCCACGTGGGGAGTGAAGTCCGGCGCAACGAAGGAGGTGCGCCTGAAGGAGGCGCCGCACGAGCTGGCGGTCTCCCGATACATCGGTACGATGCGGTCGCCGAGACAGAAAAGTTGTTCCGCTAACTATCCGGCCGTGGGCACCGCACCACTCGCTGTTCCCGATCGCACAGCATGCAGCGCTCCGGGTGCAACTCCTTGCGCCCGACGGGCCGTCGCACCATATCACGCGACTCGGCCCAGTCGAATCGCCACTGAGGCCCATGCTGTCCCGCGACACCGCGAATGCAGCTGTCGTGGGAGTTACCAGCCTCGAACGGATACCATGCCTCCTGAACCCACAGCCAGATGACCTACGAGCATGGCTGAAGACTGGTCGCCGGAGGAGGTAGCCGCCACCGTCGCGGATTACCTCGCGATGCTGGCGCACGAGCTACGGGGTGAGCCGTACAACAAGGCAGAGCACAACCGCCAGCTCCAGCCTCTTCTACGAGGCAGGTCCGCACAAGCTGTCGAGTTCAAGCACGCCAATATCAGCGCCGTCCTCCGCGAACTCGGAATCCCCTTCATCGATGGGTACAAGCCCAGGGCCAACTATCAGGGGCTGCTCGTCGAGGAGGTGGTGACGCAGTTCGATTCTGACCGGAGCCTGGTGAGCCTGGTCGAATTCGCCGTCGCGAAACCGGTAGAGAATGCACCGCTGGTGCGCTCTCTCGACGACATCATTGTGCAGGCTCCGGTGCGCGAGGTACGACGGGCGTACGAGCGTCGTGAACTACCGCTTCCTCCGCGCCGGGACATCGATTATCTGGAACGTGAAGCGCGCAACTCATCGCTTGGATTGGCGGGTGAGGCATTCGTCCTCACCGTCGAGCATCGCCGTCTCTGGGAGGCGGGCAAACGCCAACTGGCCGAGCGGATCGAGCATGTTTCGAAGACACGGGGCGACGGCCTCGGCTACGACATCCTGTCCTTCGACACCGACGGACGCGAGCGACTGATCGAGGTCAAGACGACGGGTTTTGGCGCGATGACGCCGTTCTACGCAAGCAAGCGCGAGGTAGCGATATCCGCGGAGCGCGCCCCGAGCTTCAGCCTCTACCGGGTCTTCAGATTCCGCAATCAGCCGCGGATCTTCACGCTGCCCGGATCCCTGCGTGAATCCTGCATCCTCGATCCCGTGCAGTTCCGCGCATCGCTGCCGTAGCCTGGCGGCGAACCACTCGAGGCGTGATCACCTGCTGCCCTGCCCGTCGCTGGCGGCGAACCACTCGAGGCGTGATCACCTGCTCTCCCTGCCGCTTCCACCCGCGGCGCGAACCTCGTCGTGCACCGGCCGCCCTTTCCCCCAATCGCCTAGCCGAGCGTACCACCCCCTAAACTCCGCCAGCCCCCCGCCCCTCGTCGTGCACCATCCGCAGCAGCATACTCCTCGGCGCACACCGATCTCCCGTCACGCACCAGTACCGCCCACCCAGCGCGTCAGCGATGAACGCCCGCTGTGCCGCCACTCGCTGTCCGTTCAAGACACTCTTGCGGACGATGAAGCGGACCGCACCCGTCGCGTCGAAGATGACCGTCGAACCGCCAAGGAAGCAGAATCCCGGTTGCCCGTCCCGCGGCGCCACCGTCCTGCACTGGGTCACCTCGGCGACGAGGTCGAAGGTGAACTGGCGGTCCGGGCCGACGCGGCGCGCCGTGCGTACCGACTGCACCACCGGCAGGTCCACCATGTCGCCGTCCAGGGCCGGGTCGTCGGGATCTGCGAGGCCGAACATGGCGCGGTTCTGAGGGGAGGCAACCAACTGGCCGAAGACCGCGGCCTGCCGTCGCAGTTCGGTCTCGCTCATCGGGTTGCCCGGTTCGCCGTGGAACTGCAGCCTGGCAAAGCTCAGCTCATCAATGCTCCCCAGGTCCAGTTCCGGCTCGCGCCAGACGAGCGCGTCCTCGGCCAGCGAGCGCACGTTGGGCATCGTGATCCCGCGCCGTCGGAAGGCGTCCACCCAGGCCTCGCGGTAGCCCCATGGATCGCTCGGGATGAGGTCGCGGTCGGCCGTGACGGCGGCCCGCAGGAACTCGCCGAAGGTGATGTCCACCGGCGGGCAGTAGTCCAGCGCCCTGATGCACATCACCTGGAACTGCGACGCGAGCTGGCTGGCCTCCTCGGCCAGCACTATCTGGAAATCGAGCGACGGCTCGCCGGGCGGGAGGAGTCCGGTGCCGTTGGTGGCCAGCCGTACGTAGCGCTCCACCTTCCGCGAGAACACTGTCACGAACGCCTCGAACACTGCCGACGAGAGCACCGATCCCAGTAGGTGACACTCCAGCGACGGGTCGTAGGTGCGCCGCGGTGGCGAGTCCGGATCGGCGGTGTCGACGACCGTGCGGAGCGGCGCGTCGCGGGCGATCGCGTGGCCGAACTCGGTCGCTATACCCGTCAGCAGCGACGCGGCGCGGATGTTACCGCGCGAACGGCGCACGGCCAGTCGCACTACCTCCTGGTAGGTGAACCGCTGGAAGATCGCCATCAGGTCGGCGAACGCTTCGTGGAACGCCAGCACGTCGGGATTGCTCGGCGCGTCGAAGTGGGCGCGGAGTCCGTCCACCAGAGCGTGGGACACCTCGTGCACGATGATGTCGTGCGAGAGGGCGGTGAAGACGTAGGCGCCCACCTGGCTCTTCACGTAGTCGTCGTCGCGGGTCCTGAAGTAGCCGAAGCGGATCTCGCCGCGTTCGCGATCGTAGTACGCGTTCTCGGTGATGCCGCCATGCGGGTGCAGACGCAACCGATCGTATCGCGGCCCGTCTCCGTCACCGGACGGCGGTGGATCGAACCCCCACGTGGGGTGTCGGCCGAGGGCGTGCCGGAAGGTGGCGTAGACTGAACTGCAGACGGCGTAGACCATCTGCTGGTGGAACATCGGATCGGACGGCGACGGGTCGCGGCCGGCCGACATGAGCGAGAAGGGATGGTCGGGGTCGAAGGCGCGGTAGGCCACGCCGGTGTCATAGTCGCGCGGGTCGACCTCGAACAGGCATCCCCGCGGACCCGGCTCCAGCGGCTCGTATGGCACGTCGAGCTGGGTCACCGCGCCATCCAGACGCGAGGTGGCGGCGTCCTGGGTGAAGATGCGAAGCGGGCGGTACACCGGCTCCTCCCGCTTGCGTTCATGGATGCAGATCCGGGCCGGACGCGTCACGCCCTCGCCTACTCTGTAGAGCAGGTCGTCCGGCGGATGTCGGTCCTCAGCCACTCGGTCGTCACCAGCATCGCCGCAACCGACGGCAGCGATAGCCGGATCGCTGACGGATAACGGTTGCGGCGGCCGACCGATGACCCTGTAGGATGCCGTGAACGGCGACGTCTGTTCGGTTGTCATGACGGTCACTGCGACCAGGCCGCGGGAGGATGTGACGATCCGAACGGCACTTCGGCTGGTATGGCCACACCGGGACCGGACTGGCCCACCACGGCCGCTCCCAGAATGGACATGGCTCGCGCAGGCGGCGCGCAGTCCAGGATCGGGTGCTGGGATGGCTCCGTGCCGAATGCGGCCTTCACCTGTTCGAAGAAGGCGACGTTGGACCAGCGCTCGGCGACGGCCCGCGCCAGCAGGGGCGCGGCACGGCAGGTGAACGCGCCCTGCCCATTGGTCTCCCAGGCAACCTCGATGTCGCGACAGGCCGAGAAGACCACTTCGGGCATCGCGTTCCGCCGTCGCAGGTCCAGCTTGCGCGACCCCACCGTTAGCTGCTCGCGGAAGCTGCGGTGGCGCGCGATGGCTTCCGGGGGGAGTACCAGGTAGCGGGCGCGCCGGGACTGTCCGGCCGGCTCGGGTGGCTCGCCGAGGGCGACGCGGGAAATCGTCCCCGAATGGCAGCAGTCCATGAAGCAGGTGATCGAGACGCCCGGCCGGGCACGATCCAGGATGGCACCGATGTCGTCGTCGATGAAGAGGTGACCGTCGACATAGTCGACCGGGCAGAGCGCCTCGTCCTTGCGGCCGTTGTTGCCACCGGTCTCGTCGCCGTTCACGTCGGGCACCTCGGTGCCATGTCCGGCGTACTGGAAGATCACCGTATCACCCGGTCTCGCCTCGTCGATCAGCCTGCCAAGCCCGGCCTCGATGGCCTGTCGGGTCGCCTGGCCGTCTGTGAGGGTGGTGACCGTGAAGCCGATTCCCTGGAGGACCTCCTGCCATTGGCTGGCGTCGCGCACGCAGCCACTCAGCCGGTCCCGTCCGGGATAGGCGTCGATCCCCACACATAGCGCCAGCTTGCGCCCGCTCCGGCCCGTGTCGCCGTTACCGGTAGCTGCGGCAGGTGCACTTCCGCTCGCACTCCCGCTCGCACTCCCGCTCGCGTCCCCAGCCGCCCCCGTCGTCGTCCCGGCGGAAGCCGGGACCCATGGGGCCGTGGCACTATCCCATGGATTCCGGCGTTCGCCGGAATGACGAAGGGTGCCAATGTCACCGTCCGCCCCACCGTCCGCCCCACCGCCGGCCCCACCGCTCACCCCGGTCGTCGTCCCCCCCGTCGTCCCGGCGGAAGCCGGGACCCATGGTGCCGTGGCACTATCCCATGGATTCCGGCGTTCGCCGGAATGACGAAGGGTGCCAATGCCACCGTCCGCCCCACCGCCGGCCCCACCGCCGGCCCCGGTCGTCGTCCCCCCCGTCGTCCCGGCGGAAGCCGGGGCCAGCGTTAGCGCCTCGATCAGGAGTCCGACCTCCTCGTCCTGGTCGAGGCGCGGTCCCACCCTGATATCGCGCGCGGCCACGGCCGGGAAGGGTGTCACGTCGTCGCTGTCGGCCAGGCTGAGAACACGCCGCAGGACGCTCTCCATCGTCGCCCGATCGTCGTCGAACGCACCGTGAGCGGTCGCCATGCTCGCACTACGTCCCGTGCTCGAGTTCGACATCGACCAGACGACGCGGTGGTTGCCGCCGCCGCCGTTCAGGGCGAGAAGCGAGACGAGTTCCGGATCGCCGCGCAGGCTGCGCTCCAGCCCCAGGATGGGCGTGCCCGGACGGTCCTCCAGCGCCTGATGCACCAGATAGAGCAGCGACCGCCCGTAGTCCTGCAGCAGCGGCAACTGGCAGACGTCCGCTTCCTCGTAGTCGTCCAGCATGGTGAAGATCGTGCATGCTTCGACGCCGCCGGCCGCGGCGAGCAGCGGCGACATTCGTGCCCTGAATTCGTCGACCCGCACGGCTGGGGCCAACAACTGCAGCGTCTGGAACCGCAGGCCGAGCTGGACGGCGAGCGGTAGCATGTGGGCGTGGAAGATGGAGCCGGCGCTGTGGCCGATGGCGTGAAGCTCCAGATCCGGATTCTCTTCCGTGAACAGCCGCAGCCGCTCCATCACCTGGCGCGCGCCGCCGCCGTCACCGGAGGCGGCGGCTGCCGAGTGCTTCATGGCATCCCAGATGCGCGATGCCCGTGCGCCACGGGCGGAATGCTCCACCAGTCGGTTCCACAGGCGCTCCGGGAACAGCCCTCGCGTGGCGCGGGTGGTCGTGACTGCGGGGGCCTGGCGCCACAGTTGGCCGGCGACGATGTCGGCTACGGTGTCGGCAAGTCCCGTCTCCCAGACGAAGAAGATGGGATAGACGCCGGCGCGCTTCCACCACGCCGTCTGCTTGTGGGCGACGGCCAGTCCGCTCCGTTCGGGCACGAGCCCACCATGGGCGAAGATGACCAGCCGCGGAGTGACGCCGGCAGCTCGCGCGCGTGCGACATACGTCGGCAGGTGAAGCTGGAAGATCGCGTCGATGTCCTCCGGGCGGGTGCGGAACATGCCATCGTCCGACAGCCGACCGCGGTGCAGGTTGACGACGTGCGGTCGCAACGACTCGAGGTCCGACATGGATGAGAGCTGGCCGTCCGCGTTGCCGTCGTAGTTCTCTCCAGCCATCACGGGCCGCACGCCGGCGAGCACCTCCCGCTCGGCTGCCGAGCCGTCTTCCTCCGCCGGTTCGGAATCCCGCTCGTCAACCGTCGACGGAGCGGAGCGCGCCAGCGTCATCGCGATCCGGTTCAACTGCGTCTGATCGTCGTCGAACGGCAGCGCCGCCCTCGCTCCACGGCCGGTCTCGCTCGCCGCCAGGCTCGCGTGCAGTACCGTTATGTCGGCGATGAGTGCTGCCCGGTTCAACTGGGTGCCGGGACAACTCTTCAGCCTCGTCATCGAGTTATGGAAGCGGAGCGCGTCGGGCGCGAGGCCGAAGCGGCGCTGTACCCGGGCAATGACTTCCAGCACTGCCGCCCGCTGTGGATCCACGAATGGATCCCGGCCGATATCGAAGTCGCCGATCATCTCGATCATGAACGGCCCCACCGCCGACGTGCCGTTGTAACCCCTGGCGCTGGCCGGCGCGACGTTCCAGTTCCGACCTGTCCATATCGTGCCGTCGGGCGCTATGCTCACATGCTGCGCGATGTCACTCCAGTGGTTGACTCCGGTGTGATAGCGCCACATGGCGACGATGGACGCGTGGCCATCGTACTGCGAGTGGTCGGGCCGCCAGGTGTGGTGGAGGTGGACCGACTCGATGCGCCGCGTGAAGCTGAACGCGTTCAGGAGACCATCGAACCGATCGAGCGTCAGCTGGTGAAAGGGCTGCGGCATGGGAGCACCTGGGATATGAAGACCGCCTGCTGCGCGCTCATTCCCGATGCTCACGCCTGGCCGTGCCTCTCACGTTCCAGCACCGCGATCCAGCGTCGTGCGAGCTGAGAGCGAACTACACGCTGTGGGTCCACCGTCGCGGCGCGCAATACGGCACATGTCCACAATCTGTCAACGCCCGCAGTTCAACGGGCCGACATGCACGCGGCCGCTTCAACTCTACGCGCCCGGGCCGATCAACTCCCCCAACTCCCGGGAATTGAGCTCCTCCACTACCCCCAGCACATCCCCCGTCCGATAGAAATCGACAGCCAGAATATTCACCCGTAGCCCACGCTCTCGCTCGCAGCGCCTGACTCGCTCGTGCAGCCGAGCCCGCGTGTTCAATACTGTCGCGTTCGACGGCAGTGCGGCCGGAGTGGTCGTGATCCAGTGGTTCACCTGGAAGAGCGAGCCCGTCGTACCTCCGCGATTGGGCTCGCACGAGAGCGTATCGCTCGTGGTCGTGAACGCATAAGGCGTCTCCTGCATCACCTCGAACGCGGGCAGTAGCCAGGAAACGTCGTCCCGGCCGGACTCAAGAAGAACCACCACCCGTTCGTCGCGCGCGATCAGTTCGCGTAGCGTGGGCCAGGGGGCACCCCGATCCACTCCGTCGGGCTCGTGGTAGACGAAATCGACGAGTCCACTGACCTCGATCGCGTGCGCCAGTTCGTTGGGTGCCACGTAGTCCTCGACCACGATCAGGAGCACCTCTTCCGGGTTCCGTACCATGAATTCGCGGATCTCCCTGAGCGTCGGGTCGAGCGGCGAAGCGCCCAGCTCGCAGAAGCCGTGGCACAGGTACAGACCGCGCCTGCCCTCGGCCGATCCCACGAGTCTATCGCGGACGCGCATCGCCGCCGCCGTGCTGTCGGGCCCGAGCACACGCTCGGCCTGGGCGACGGTATTGGGGTCGTCCAGATCGGTGCGTACGCGATCGCCGGCGGGGGTGCCGTAATGCACGTCGATGAGGAGCGCGCGGATGCCGTCCCTCAGTTGTGTGACGATGCCGTGCTCCTGCTGTGGGAAGAGCCAGTCGGGGCGCTCGGCGGAAGCCATGGAATTGTGCGTGGCGGCCAGCACTACCTCGTCCAGTCGGCGGTCGCAGAGTGTGGCGGCGCCGTTACAGACCGCGATCGATGTGGGTCCGCGTGCGGCGATGACCGGGCGCGCGGTCAGCGCTATTGCGCTGGCGAAGAGGACCGTCAGTGCCGACACCAGTACGACGCCCACGGCCCACCCCTCACCGTTGGCGGCCACAGCGCGGCCGACACGCACGTCCGCCGGCGCGGCGTGCAGCACCACGGCGAACAGCTCGCGCAGTCCGACGAACCCCAGTCCGATCCCGGTGAGGACCATCAACAGGTTCAGCACTGACCCAGGTGCGGCGGCGGCGATGACACCAGCGGCCGTGATGCCGAGTGCACGGGCGACGCGTACCGACCGGCGACGTGGGGTGGTGAGGGTGAGTCGTAGTGCACGTCGTCCGACGTCCACCACGTCCAGCCGCTCCAGGAGCGAGCTGCCGGCCGCGGCGAGCACCACGCCGGTGGCGCCGAAGGCGACTTCCCACCTACGCAGTCCCGCCAGCGCCACCGACCACAGGCCAGCGAGTGCGTTTCCGGCGGCAGGGTCGGGGGCAAGCCGCGTGATGGCGCCGGCTCCCAGCGGCACCAACAGCCAGAGGGCCAGGCCGGTGACGATCAACGCGCTGCCGGCTCCAACGAGCGCGGTGCGCAGGCCATGTAACAGCCAGCCACCGGCGACGAGGCAGACCACTCCGAGCAGGAGAGCCAGCAGGCCGGCGCGTGGCAGGGCGTCGTGCAACTGGATGGCCAGTCGAGCGATCCGGACTGCCGGGTGGTCGGCGAGGCCGGCGGTGTCCTGCATCTCGACCGCGTCGGGAAGGGCTCGCGCGAGTTCCGGTGTGGAAGCGAGCGCACTACGGAGCAGGGTGTCGAGGTCGTCCGCCGAGAATACCACCGACTGGCCAACGCCGGAGAAGAGCGCGCTGTGAGCCCGGCGCATCGTGCCTCGGGCAACACCGCGAAAGGCATCGGAGGTGACCACACCCCGCGCCGCCGTCAGTATGAGCGGACGATACGCGGTGAGGTCGCGATTCTGGTCGAGCACCGCACCGGTGAGGCGGTCGGCCACATACGCCGCCACCCGATCGTCGCTCAGGCTGGCCGCCGCGCGGTCGGCGAACGTATCGGGGCGGAGCAGTCGCCCGCCATCGGTGAGCAGAGCGCCCATGAAAAGCGCGAGTGCGCCGAGCACAAGGCAGAGTGCGGCGGCCACAGGCGGGCGCCAACTGGGTGGTGGACGGTTCCGGGTGCTACGCATGGCTGTGGCTACCGCAAGAGCCTGACCGGCTGCTGCGCTCGGTTGTGCAGGCCTCGTCGTCCACGGTGCGACCGGATGTCCCGATCCGTTGCCGTCGCAACCATGGCGAAGGGCTTGACCGCCTGATGGCTGGCGGAGGGCAACCATCGCATCCCGCCGTGGTCGCTATATCCTTAGATGCAGTCATACAGGAGGTGCATCATGTCGGAAGAGGCAATCGAGTTGGATGTGGGCCGTGGCCGCAGCCCCGGCGGATCGGGACGACTGTTTCCGGACGCGACGCTGCCCGTGCTGGACGGTGACCAGCTATCACTCCAGCGCTACCGCGGACGAGCGCCGCTGGTCCTGCTGATGCTCGGTGCGGCGGAGATCACCGGGCCCGCCGCCGCACTGCTGGACCTGCTCGATGGGGCGCGCGACGCGATCTCCGCGGAAGGTGGCGTGGTGCTCGCGATCGCCGCCATCGACCCGGAGACGGCGGCGCACGGATGGCGATGGCCGTTTCCGTTGCTCCTGGACCACGAGGCGGCGCTCCATCGTCGTGTCGGTGCGGTGGATGCGGGCGGCGCACCCGCAACGACGCTCTTCATCACCGACCGCTTCCGCGAGATTTACGCCGACCTGCGCCCGGACGAGGCGGGTTGGCCGACGACTGGCGGCGACGTGCTGGAGTGGCTGACGTTCGTGGAGATTCAGTGTCCGGAGTGCAATCCGCCCGAGTTCTAGGCGCTCAACAGCCCGGCCTCACGGGCGTGTCATCAACCGTTCGCCAGCTCACATGTCTGGAGGTCGTCATGCACAACGCAGGGAAGAGCGTCGCAGGCGGGGTAACGGGCAGGCGTGCTTCCGTGGAATCGTGGTGACGACTCCACCGACGAACGTCATCCGGAGTGCGCAATCGCTCGCGCGCGGAGATGCGATGACCGTATCCGCTGACAGGCCGGCCGTTGCCGGAGCCGGTGGCCTATCCTGCGCGGAGATGCGATGACGAGCGCTGCCCATGTACCGCCCGCCACGGAGACACCTCCGGAGCCCGACAGCGCCGAGAAGCTACGCCTGGCCGAGGACGCCCGTGGCGAGCGTCCGTGGAAGCGGTGGGGGCCATACCTCAGCGAGCGGCAGTGGGGCACCGTGCGCGAGGATTACAGCCCGCACGGTACCGCGTGGGAATATCTGCCGCACGATGCCGCGCGCAGCCGTGCCTATCGTTGGGGCGAGGATGGCATCGCCGGGTTGAGCGATGACCGTCAACTGCTCTGCCTGTCGGTCGCGCTCTGGAACGGACACGATCCGATCCTGAAGGAGCGCCTGTTCGGCCTGACGAACAGCGAGGGCAACCACGGCGAGGATGTGAAGGAGCTCTACTACTACCTGGATGCCACGCCGACCAACTCGTACCTGAAGATGCTCTACAGGTACCCGCAGCGCGCCTTTCCGTACCAGCAGCTGGTGGAGGAGAACCGGCGTCGCGGAATGGATCAGCCCGAGTTCGAGCTGGTCGACACCGGAATCTTCGAGGAGAGTCGCTACTTCGATGTGGTAGTCGAGTACGCCAAGGCCGCGCCGAACGACATCCTGATGCGTATCACCGTGCACAACCGGGGGCCCGAGCCAGCGCCGATCGATGTCCTGCCGCAACTCTGGTTCCGGAATACCTGGTCATGGACCCATGACGCTGCGAAGCCGGAGATGCACGCTCAGGACTCGCATGCCATCAGCGCCCGGCATCAGGATCTCGGAGAGTACGTTCTGCATTGCGAGCAGGGCGCGACGCTGTTGTTCTGTGACAACGACACGAACGCCGCCCGCCTGTTTGGCACCGGCGCTCCTGGCCACTTCAAGGACGCCTTTCACGACCATGTCGTCTCCGGTCGCCCGGACGCGGTGAACCCGCAACAGGTCGGGACGAAGGCGGCTGCACACCACCGGATCACCGTCCCCGCGGGAGGCGCGAAGCAGCTTCGCCTGCGCCTGACCGACACTCCGTCACCAACCGGCCCATTCTCCGACTTCGACGCGACCTTCGCGCTCCGGGCGCACGAAGCCGACGATTTCTACGACGTGCTCCAGGCCGCTATCCCGGACGCCGAGCGGCGCAAGGTGCAGCGTCAGGCGTTCGCCGGGCTGCTCTGGAGCAAGCAGTTCTATTACTACGATGTCCCTCAGTGGTTGCGTGGTGATCCCGCGCAGCCGCCGCCGCCACCGGAGCGGTTGAAGGGCCGGAACCGCGACTGGCAGCACCTGAACAATGCCGACGTGATCTCGATGCCGGACAAGTGGGAATATCCGTGGTACGCGGCGTGGGACCTCGCCTTTCACTGTGTCCCGCTGGCCCTCATGGATGCCGAGTTTGCCAAGGAGCAACTGGTGCTCCTGGCGCGTGAGTGGTACATGCACCCCAACGGCCAGTTGCCGGCGTACGAGTGGGCCCTGGGCGACGTGAATCCACCGGTACACGCGTGGGCGGCGTGGCGTGTCTTCGAGATCGATCGGGCGCGGCACGGTGGCGATGGCGACATCGCGTTCCTCGAGCGCATCCTCCACAAGTTGATGCTCAACTTCACCTGGTGGGTGAACCGCAAGGACGTCGACGGCAACAACATCTTCCAGGGTGGCTTCCTGGGGCTGGATAACGTCGGCGTGTTCGACCGCGGAGCGCCCCTCCCTACAGGCGGCCACATCAATCAGTCCGACGGTACGAGCTGGATGGCGATGTACAGCCTGAACCTCATGCGCATCGCCCTCGAGCTGGCCCGGCACAATCCGGTGTACCAGGACATCGCCACGAAGTTCTTCGAGCATTTCCTGGAGATTGCCGCGGCGATGAGCAGCATGGCTGCGGACGGGGCGGGCCTGTGGGACGAGCAGGACGAGTTCTTCTACGATGAGCTGGAAATGCCGGATGGCACACGCTTTCCGCTGCGGTTGCGCTCGATGGTGGGACTCATCCCGTTGTTCGCCGTGGAGACACTCCCGCCGGAGCTCCTGGACGGGGTGCCGGAGTTCCGCCAGCGGCTGGAGTGGTTCCTCAACTACAGACCTGACCTGGCCAGCCATGTGTCGCGCTGGTTCGAGCCGGGGTACGGCGAGCGACGGCTGCTCTCGCTCCTGCGCGGCCATCGCATGAAATGCCTGATCCGCCGCATGCTCGATGAGACGGAGTTCCTCTCACCGTATGGAGTGCGCTCACTCTCCCGGTACCATCGCGACGCTCCATACCTCTTCTCCGACGGCGATCGGGACTTCAGCGTGAGCTACCAGCCCGCCGAATCAGTCTCCGGACTGTTCGGTGGCAACTCCAACTGGCGGGGGCCGATCTGGTTCCCGGTGAACTTCCTGATCATCGAATCGCTCCAGAAGTTCCACTACTACTATGGAGACGATTTCCGCGTCGAATGTCCGACGGGCTCCGGCTGCTTCATGACGCTCGACGAGGTGGCTGACGAGCTCACTCACCGACTCACGAGCATCTTCCTTCCCGGCGCCGACGGACGGCGACCGGGCGCTGGCCGACACGGCCTGCACGCCGATGATCCGCATTTCCGTGATCAGGTTCTCTTCCACGAGTACTTCGACGGCGACGACGGCCATGGACTCGGCGCTTCCCACCAGACCGGTTGGACCGCCCTCGTGGCCAAGCTGCTCCAGCCCCGCCGGGCGCCGCACTGACGCGCCCCATGCAATCACGAGTGGAGCGGGAGTGGCTCGAGGCCGACGGCCAGGGTGGGTTCGCCTCGGGAACCGCGACCGGCGTCCGGACGCGCCGCTATCACGCCCTGTTGCTGGTGGCTACCACGCCGCCGACCGGGCGCATGGTGCTGGTCAATGGCTTCGATGCCTGGATCGCGACGCCAACGGGCACGTTCGCGCTCTCGTCGCAGCGGTACGTGCCGGGCGTCTTCCATCCCGACGGCTCCCGTCGAATCGCGAGCTTCGCATACGACCCGTGGCCACGGTGGACCTTCCAGCTCGAGGATGGCATCGTGGTCGAGCAGGAGATCTTCGTCCCGCAGTATCCGGCCATCGTGGTCGTCACATGTCGCCTGGCCAGCCCGCGCTCCGGCGTCACGCTCGTCGCCCGGCCACTCCTCTCCGGCCGCGACTATCACGCGCTTCATCACGAGAACCCGCTCTTCAACTTCGACGCCGACGCGTCGGCCGAGCGAGTACGGTGGCAGCCTTATCCCGGCGTTCCGGGCGTCGTCTCGATATCGAACGCCAGCTATGCGCACGAGCCCGAGTGGTACCGCAACTTCCAGTATGAGGCAGAGCTGGCGCGCGGTCTGGATTTCACCGAGGATCTCGCCGCGCCGGGGGTCTTCAGTTGGGATATCTCGACTGGCGAGGCGGTCTGGATCCTCGCGGCGGCCGGCGATGCGGGCGATGCGGAAGATGCACTGCAGCCGGGTGAGTCGGCGGTCGGCGCGGTCAGGCGCTGGCGCGAAGAGGAACGGGTTCGACGTGTCGCTCCCACGGCCTCGTCGCGCCTGCTACGCTCGGCCAGCGCCTACACCGTTGGACGTGGCAGTGGCAAGACCATCCTCGCCGGCTATCCCTGGTTCACCGACTGGGGACGCGACACCTTCATCGCCATGCGCGGGCTCTGCCTGGCCACCGGACGACTGGGCGACGCAAGCGACATCCTGCTGCAGTGGGCGGGCGCCGTGTCCGAAGGCATGTTGCCGAACCGCTTTCCCGACGGCCACGGACAACCCGAGTACAACGCAGTCGATGCCTCGCTCTGGTTCATCATTGCCGTTCATGACTTCCTGGAAGCGGCGAAGGTGCGAGGGTGGATGGTCACGAGCACCGACCGGGAAACGCTGCACATGGCGGTCGACGCGATCCTCGATGGCTACATGCGCGGGACACGGTATGGCATCCGCTGCGATGCCGACGGCCTGCTCGCGGCGGGCGAGCCGGGCGCGCAACTCACATGGATGGATGCCAGGGTTGGCGACCGGGTGGTGACGCCGCGCATCGGCAAGCCGGTAGAGGTGCAGGCGCTCTGGCTCTGCGCGCTCGGGATCGGCAACCTCTTCTCGGAGCGGCGGATCGGCGTACTGCGCAATGGCTCACGTGCCTTTCTGGAGCGTTTCTGGAACGAGGAAGGCGGCTACCTTCACGACGTCATCGACGTCGATCACCAGCCCGGCGCGGTCGACGTATCCTTCCGCCCCAATCAACTGTTCGCGGTGGGCGGTCTCCCGTTCCCGCTGCTCACCGGTGCACGTGCCCGGCAGGTCGTCGACGCGGTCGAAGCCCGATTGCTGACGCCCATGGGACTGCGTACCCTGGCGCCGGACGATCCAGCGTACGTGCCGCACTACCAGGGCAGCCCGCGCGAGCGGGACGAGGCGTACCACCAGGGCACCGCGTGGCCGTGGCTCATGGGTACGTTCGTGGAGGCGTGGGTACGGGTGCGCGGCGGCACCGCGGCGGTCAGGCGCGAAGCACGGGCGCGTTTCCTGACGCCGTTGCTCCAGCACCTCGACGAGGCTGGCCTCGGACATATCTCCGAGATCGCGGATGGCGATCCGCCATACACACCGCGAGGGTGCCCCTTTCAGGCGTGGTCGGTTGGTGAAGCGCTTCGGCTGGATCTGGTGGTGCTGGCGGAGTAGCACCCGCGCTGTTCGCATCGGTTCATCTGTCAGCCAGCAAGAGTCGCAAGGAACTTGAAGTCGCCGTCGTAGACGTGGAAGAGGTCGAACTCGCCAGCACGACTGAAGCCGTCCCAGACGACATAGCGGGTGGAGCCAATGCGAACCACGAGTAGCTGCGTGAGAGTGGTGCCAGCAGGCGGTTGACGCACGGCCTTGTGTGCGGCTAGAGCCAGCCCGCAGATGCTGTCAGTCGTGACCACCTGAACGCTTGCGGCCGGGATAGCCGGCAGCCGCAAGGAATCTCTCAACGTAGCTCCGCCGGAGTCTGCAGCGCTCACGATATCCTGAAGGTGAGCGACGAGTGACGCGGCTGTCGCTGGGGGGAACCAGCATGGTGCCGACCGAGGGCCAGGACCGCGACTGTCTGGCCACCCGCCGCCAGATATCGCGTTGAGCAACAGGAATGCGAGTAGTGCTTTCATGGCTACTCCGAGGAGCCGGTAGAGTGGGAGCCGCGTGGGAGCTGCGTGGGAGCCGCGTGGGAGCCGCGTGGGAGCCGCGTGGGAGCCGCGTGGGAGCTGCACGTCTGTCCAGCTACGATTCATGCAGGAGGACTGGCCTCAGGCCGAAACGGATGGCCGAGCGCACGACACGGCGATTGCCCAGGGGGCCTCGAGAGCATCGCGATCGCGCGGTGCGGGGTAGCCGGCCGTGGTCCGCCAACTGGTCAACTGTCCGAGCCATGAGGCCGCGACTACTCATTCAACTGTTCACCTGAAAGCTGATCATGAAGATCGTCTGGACGGTACTGGCCACCCTCGGCGCACTCGTGGTGATCGCGCTGATCTGGCTCTACTCGGGCGTGTACAACGTGGCGGCCAGCGTGCCTCACACCGCCGCAACGGAATGGGCCCTGAGCACGCTCATGGACCGCTCGGTCGCAGCACATGTCGGCGATGTACAGGTACCGGCGCTGGACGATAGTGCGCTGGTAATCGTTGGCGCCGGTGAGTACAGGGAGATGTGTGCCACCTGCCACGGCGCGCCGGGTGTCGAACGCTCGGCCACCGGCAAGGGCCTCAATCCCGAGCCGCCGGATCTGGCGAAGTCGGCGCCGGAATGGTCAGACGCCGAGATACACTGGATCATCAGTCACGGCATCAAGATGGCCGGCATGCCCGGCTTCGGAAAGACCCACGACGAGCACAAGCTCTGGGGGATGACGGCCTTCGTGCGGCAACTGCCGCACATGACGGCCGCGGACTACCAGATGCTGACGGCGGCGGCCGGTGGCGACGAAGGGGACGACGACCACGACCACCTGCCCTGAGCGCTGGCCGCAGCGCATGCCGCGCCGGCTGGCGACATGGCGCTAGCGAGACGTCATCAAGACATCGTCACATCAGCAGAGCACTATCAACGCACCATCAAAGGGTCATCATACGGCCACCAAGGCGTCACCCTGATTCTATCAAGGAATCAGCGCGTTCGCGCTGATTCCCGGCCCACCCGACGGTGCTTGGTTCGTCGGCATGTGTCGCTCAGATTGGCTTGGACGAATGGTACGGCTCGGTCGTCATGAGCTTTGTCTTCAACCACCGGAGTCAGAATCGTGGGCAATGTCGGTCTCGTCATCACACGCCGCCTTTCCATCGTTGCCCTCGCCCTCGTGGTTGCGATCACCCTTCCGGCATCCCTGACCGCCCAGCAGGGGCAGACTGGCAGGACGGAGTACCGATTCGGTGCCGGCTTCACCTACCAGGGTGCGGATCGCGGCTCGCTCGCCAACGACATCGGCGGCCATGGCGAGCTGGGCATCATGCGTCGGCAGTCCGCTCGCCTCGCCGTGGGAGGTGAGGCGGGATACCACGGCTTCACCGAGATGGCCTGTGCCGCCATCCAGACGTGCACCTGGGGAGCCGACTGGATCGCCCACGCTGGCGCGATGGCGACGCTCGGGGTTCGCCCCCGTGGAATCCGGGCATATGCGGTGGGAGGCATGGGCGCCTATTACGGCGGTCAGAGTTCGCACTCAGCCTCGTTCCGCCCGGGTGGAAGCGTCGGACTGGGCGTCGTCCTGTTGCGGAGCGCCACCGCCACGCTATCCATGGACGTGCGCTACCATCGCTTCACGAGCGACGTCAGGGGCACCAACTACATGCTGCCGGCGACTGTCTCGCTCAACTGGTAGGAGGGTAACCGAACGCTGCCGCCACCTCATCGGGCGACAGCTCACCAGCCGACCGCGGGCGCTCCGGAAGTGAGCCGAACAGTTGCTCGGTGCGTATCGTGGATGCTACGGCCTCGAGCGCGAGACGCATCTCCTCCGTTGCCTTGGCCGCTGCGTTCCGGTAGAGCCAGCGATACCAGGCCACCGAACCCGCCGCCACTGCACCGCCAGCGAGGAGCGCTGGTGCGGCCACCAGTGCGAGTCCCAGCGTGCCGGCGCTGGCAGCGACGGCTCCGCCCGCGACAATTGTACCAACGCCGCCGCCAACGACAGCTGCCAAACCGCTGATAGCCTGGGAAGCCCTCACGTTCCTGCGCACGCCCGGGCGCAGGTCGCAGAGCATGCTGAGCTCGGTGCGTGGTGATTCGCCCGGCAGGGCACGCAGCATCACCTGCACCTGGCTCGCCTCGAGTGCCTGACGCGTATTTGCCCAGAAACCAGCCTTGGTCCCGTCAGTTTCGGCAATGATCATCGCCTTGCCAGGCAGGTTGAAGACGAGAATCCCGCCATCCAGCGGGTGCGGACCCACTGTCTCATGTAGACGCAGTTCGTAGGGCTGCTGTTGCAGCACCGTCCCCACCGCTCTCAGCACGCGCCCCGCGTCGGCCTCGACCACTACCGATACCCCCAGGCTGCGTTCGTCCGTGCCGAGGAAGCGTGTAGCCGTCCGCTCACTCACGCCCATCTTCGGTACGCGCTCCAGCGCCTGCTCGGCATTCTGCGGTAGTTCGGCCAGCGCCATTGCCACATACTGCCTTGAGATCCCGGCCTCGGCCGCCGCGTCGACGACGTCACGCAGTCGGTGTCCGCTGGTCAGCGAGGCGTTTGATGTCGCAGTTGCAGGTGTGACCGTGCTGGTGACGAGGGGCAGCAGATCGCGCCGCTCCTCCAACCGGCGTAGCGCGTCCGCCTGTAGCTGTGCCGCCCGGCGCCAGATAGCCTCGGCCTCGGCCGGGTCCACCACCTGTGGCAGCCCTGGGGGCAGCGTGTCTTCCCCGGCTACCATGGCGATAGCTGCTCCAAGTGCATCGGACAGCGCCTCGCCGGTAGGCGGACGGTCCTCCGGCCGCTTGGCCAGGCAACGAGCGACCACCGTCGCCAACGCCGGCGGGATCTCGCTCGCCAACTCGGGTGCGACGTCCAGGATGGACTGCGGCTCGCGAGTGGCGTGGGCCACCAGGACGGCCGCCGCCGATTGCTCCTGGAAAGGGAGTTTGCCAGTGAGCAGTTGATAGGCGACGACGCCCAGCGAGTACAGGTCGCTGCGACCGTCCACCTCGGCGCCCAGGGCCTGCTCGGGGCTCATGTACTGGACGGTGCCGAGCACCTGGCCGTCCTGGGTGAGCCGCGACGCCTCAGCCATGTGGGCGATACCGAAGTCGGTGACCAGGGCGCGGCCGCCGACGCGCTCCAGCATGATGTTCTCCGGCTTGATGTCCCGGTGCACGACACCGCGCGCATGAGCGTAGGCCAGCGCCCAGGCCACCTCGCGCAGCAGGCGCACGGCCTCCTGTGCCGGTAGCCGCGCGCGGTCGCGCAGCCGCTCGGCCAGCGTCTGGCCGTCCACGTAGGCCATGGCGAAGAAGGCGACACCCTGGACGTCGTCGGCCCGGTAGATGGGTACGATGTTGGGGTGCGACAGCCGCGCCGCCGTGCGCGCCTCGCGCAGGAAACGCTCGCGCATGTCCGGCTTTGCCGCCAGCTCCGGCGGGAGGACCTTGAGCGCTACCGGCCGGTCGAGCTTGAGGTCGCGGGCGAGGAGGACGATCCCCATGCCGCCGCGGCCTAGCTCACGCTCGATGGCGAACTGGCCAGCGAGCGCCGTGGCGAGCGAGGATGTGTCGGGAGGACGGGGTGTCGTCATGACGGGGGTATGAGAGACGAGCATGCATTCTCGGCTCGCACGCTGTCTGCGTCAACGGGTGGTGTGCGGGTGTCCGGCCGTTCCCGACTCCCGATCCTCGGTTTTACCATGTTTCCCCTATGATGCCTACAATTCTGATAACCGGTGGAACACGCGGCCTCGGCCGTGCCCTCGTCGTCGCCTTCGCCCGCCGCGGCTACCGCGTGTACACCACCGCGCGCGGAGTGGAGGGCCTGGCCGCGCTCGCTGACCATGCGGCGGCCGAACCGCTCGACGTCGTGACGCTGCGCGCCGATGTCTCGCGGGTGGAGGACAACGCCGCCGTCGCCAGCCGTATCGTCGCCGACGGGCACAAACTCGATGTTGTGATCCACAACGCGGGGTTGCTGGGGCCGCGCGTCCCGCTCGCCAGCTACCCGCCCGGAGAGTTCTCCGACGTGATGGCGGCGAACGTCTTCGCGCCGTTCGACCTCACGCGCCAGCTCCTGCCCATGCTCGCGCCGAACTGCGCCCTCATCTTCGTGTCCAGCGGCGTGAGCCTGGGCCCGCGCGAGGGATGGGGGGCGTACAACGTGAGCAAGATCGCGCTCGACGGGCTGGCCGGGATCTGGGCCCGGGAGCTGCGTGGCGACGGCGTACGCGTGTTCATCGTGGACCCCGGCGGCATGCGCACCGACATGCGCGCGGCGGCCTATCCCAGCGAGGATCCGATGACATTGCCGACGCCGGAGGAGAATGCGGAGGCGTACATCAGGTTGGCCGAGGAGGGATTGATGTCTGAGACGGGGCGCCGGTACGATGTGACGGAGTGGTCCCGGCTTTCGCCGGGATGACGGGCTCTCGCCGAGGATGACGTTCGTCATTCCGGCGGAAGCCGGAATCCATGCTCTGCGTCGGTGTCATGGGTCCCGGCTTTCGCCGGGATGACGGGCTTTCGCCGGGATGACGGGCTTTCGCCG
>CALCHX010000181.1 GCA_937906875.1 uncultured Gemmatimonadota bacterium
CAAGCTGCTGCTGCGCTCGCTCGACGTGCTGCAGCGGATCAGGGTGGCCGGAGTGCCGCTTCGCGAACTCACCAGCATTCAGGACGGGATGGGTCCCACCGAAGTGCGCCGGGTGGACCAGGCGCGGGTGGTGCCGGTCTACGCCGACGTCGCCGGCGGTGACCTGGACAAGGCGGTGAGCGCGGTGCGCGGCGCGCTGGTCGGCATCACCGTGCCGCGCGGTGTGCAGGTGGAGATAGGCGGCGAGAACGAGGAGATGACGCGCAGCTTCGCCGCCCTCGGCTTCGCCATGCTGCTCGCCATCCTCCTCGTCTACATGATCCTGGCGGCCGAGTTCGAGTCGCTTGTGCATCCGTTCATCGTCCTGCTGGCGGTTCCGCTCTCCACTCTGGGAGCCGCTGTCGCGCTCTGGATTTCCGGTGGCGGCATCAACGTGGTGAGCCTGATCGGTATGGTGGTGCTCATCGGTATCGTCGACAACGACGCCGTGATCAAGATCGACTTCATAAACCAGATGCGCGCCCAGGGTCACGCCGTGCGGCAGGCGATCCAGGAGGCCGGCCACGCGCGGCTGCGCCCGATCCTCATCAACACCATCACGACCGTCCTCGGACTCCTGCCGATGGCCCTCGGTATCGGCGCCGGCGGGCAACTACAGGCGCCGATGGCGGTGGCCGTGCTGGGCGGACTGGTCAGCGCCACCGTACTGACGCTCATCGTCATCCCGGTCGCCTACAGCGTGATCGAGGAGTTGCGCGAGCGTGTCGCGCTGCGACGTACATCGCCCGCATTAGGCAGCATGCCAGACGCCGCAACGGGCGACTGACCGATTACTGGACGCCCATCCAGCTCCTCCAACCCGATAGCGTGATGCGAAAGATTGTTCCCGTCGTACTACTTCTTGCCAGCGCCGCCTGCGGTGGCTCCGACGCCGCCAACTCGGCCAACGCCGCCACTGTACGCGACAGTGTCGGAGTGACCATCGTCGAGAATGCTGGCCCGACGTGGACGGAAGGCACGGCGCTCGTCCTGGCTGCCGAGCCGACGGTGAGCATTGGCGAGATGGACGGACCGCCGGAGTACCAACTGTATCAGGTGCGCGCCGCGACGCGGCTGGCCGATGGTGGCATAGTCGTCTTTGACGGTGGCTCGCAGGAGGTGCGGTACTACGACTCGATTGGCAAGTACATCAGGCGCAGCGGCGGCAAGGGTGGTGGGCCCGGTGAGTTCCAGGGCGCGACATGGATGGTGCGACTGCCCGGCGACTCGCTGGTCCTGCACGACATTCAGGCGCAGCGAATCACTGTCCTCGCGCCCGACGGTACGGTGGCGCGGACGGTCAATCTTGCGGCGGCTGCGGCGGCGCCGGCGCCGGAGGCGGCGATTGGCTCGGGTGAACGGCGTGTCCGGGTGGGTGGTCTGGGCATGTACGAAGTGCTGGGCGTCATGAGCGACGGTTCCTTCCTGGCCCGCACACGCGGCCAGCCCGCGCTCGCCGAGCCCGGCGCGAGCGTCAAGCGCGATTCGGCAACGTACGTCCGTCTCGCCGCGGACGGCACGTTGCGCGATACGATAGGCGTCATGGTCGGTGGCGAGACCCAGGCTTCAGCGGGCGGCAGCGAGGGACGTCGCATCGTCATGATCGGGCCACCTCCGTTCGGCAAGAGTTCCCAGGTCGCGCTCGACGCGAACGGATTCTGGTTCGGAGCCAGTGATCGCTATCAGCTCGAGCATCGTACCGCCGACGGCCGGCTCGACCGGATAGTCCGGCGGACGGTCGAGCCGATCGCCGTCACTCCCGCGGTCGTGGAGGCGGCGAAGAAGATTGAGCTGGAGCGTCGCACAGACGGTCCGGCAGAGATGCGCGACGTGTTTCGCCAGATGGCCGAAGAAAAGTGGAAAGGAACAATGCCAACGACCATGCCAGCCCACGGCGCGCTGCGCACGGACGCCGCTGGCAGGCTCTGGGTGTCAGAGACGACACTACCTGACGACACGATCCCCCGCTGGACCGCCTTCGACGCTGAGGGGCGCATGCTCGGCACGGTGGCCATGCCAGCCAACTTCCGCGCCCTGGAGTTCGGCCGCGACTACGTGCTGGGAGTCGCCACTGACGAGAACGAGGTGGAGCGAGTGGATCTCTTCCGGCTCGGTCCGCCCGAGCCTTGACGCGGCAAGCAACGCTCTCGCCCCCGTGATCCAGTGATCCGCTTCTCCATCCGCCGCCCGGTGGCCATCGCCATGGCCTATCTGTCCGCCGCGCTCCTGGGCGTGGCGGCGTGGCGGAACATTCCGGTGGAGTTGCTGCCCGACACCGACCTGCCGCGGCTATCGGTGACGGCTAATCTTTCCGGCGCCTCGCCGGAGACGATGGAGGCCTTCGTCACCTCACCGCTGGAGGCGGCCATCCAGCAGGTGCGTGGCGTGGAGGAGGTGAGCTCCACATCAGCTCAGGACAACGGTCGCGGCACGGCCTTGATAGAGGTGAAGTTCGCTCGCAAGACCGACATGAACTTCGCCCGGCTCGACCTGCTGGAGCGCTTCGCCGCCCTGGAGGGAGAGCTGCCGCCGCAGGTCGCCGGTCCGTTCGTGGAAGCCTACGTGCCGGAGGAGCTGAGCACCCAGCGCATGCCCTTCCTCCGCTACACGGTCACCGGTCCGTTCACCCAGGAGGCGCTCCGCACGACTGTGGACGAGGAGGTTGCGCCGGCGGTGCAGCAGTTGGACGGCGTGGCCCAGGTGACGGCGATGGGTGGCCGCGACCGCGTGCTGGAGTTGCGGCTGGACGACAACGCCCTGGCCGCGCAGGGGATCACGCCCATGCAGGTGCGCCAGCGCGTGATGCAACTGGAGATAGTGCGCGAGGCGGGCTCGGTGGAGGAGGGCGGCATGTTGCGCTCGCTCGTCATCCGGCAGCGCGCGGGCACGATAGACGACGTGCGCCAGGCTGTCGTGAGCACTCGAGGAGGGCGCGTTGTGCGAGTGGGCGACGTCGGTACGGTGCACGATATCTATGAAGACGCGCGCTCGTACTACCGCATAGACGGTCAGCCGGCGGTGCAGTTCGTGGTCACCAGGGAAGCGGGCGTCAACTCGGTGAAGCTGGCCGATTCCGTGAAGGCGCGACTGGCATCGCTCGAAGCGACCGGCCTCCCGCCGGGTGTGCGCCTCATCCTGGACAGTGACGAGAGCAAGGCAATCCGCCAGCAGCTCACCGATCTCCGCTCGCGCGCCATCCTCTCGGCGCTGGTCGTCTTCGCCGTGCTGCTCGCCTTCCTCGGTTCGTTGCGTTCCGCCGTGATCGTCTTCACGACGATCGGTTTCTCGGTGCTCATCGCCCTCAACCTGATCTATTTCGCCGGCTACTCGCTGAACGTCCTCACCCTGATGGGGCTGGCCATGGGCTTCGGCCTCATTGCCGACAACGCCATCGTCGTGCTGGAGAACATCTATCGCCGTTGGCGCGCCGGCGAGGGAGTGGAGGAGGCGGCCGAGCACGGGGCGGGAGAGGTAGTGCTGGCCATTCTGGCGGCGACGGCGACGACGCTTGTCGTCTTCATTCCGTTCGTCTACCTGCAGGGAGAGCTGCGGCTGTACTACGTGCCACTGGCGATGGTGGTGGGATTGAGCCTGCTCGCCAGCCTGTTCGTCTCCTTCACCTTCATCCCGGCGTTCGGGGTGCGGCTACTGCGCGCCGGCGACGCCGATCGCGGCAGTCGGGGCGATCCGGATGCGCCAGCAAGACGGCCCCTCTACGAGCGCTTCTACGCGGCGGCGCTCCGCACCACGCTGCGATTTCCGTGGAGTACAGTGTTGTTTACGGCGCTTCTGGTGGGAGGCAGCTACTGGCTGTTCGACCGGAACGTGGCTCGCGGGCTGGTGTGGGGGCGGTGGGGCGGCGCCGAGCGGTCCACAGTGGAGGTGAGGGTCACCCAGCCACGCGGTGAGGAGCTGGCGCGGACCGACGAGGTGGCTCGCTTCTTCGAGGCGCGCGTGCTCCCGCTGCCCTACGTGGCCCGGGTGACCACGCGCGTGAACCCGCAGTATGCCCAGGTCACCATCACCTTCCCCGATTCCATAGATCACACCGACATTCCGCTGGCCCTGAAGGAGGAGCTGACCGGCGTGGGCTTTGGCTTCGGCGGCGCGACGATCCGCGTCATTGGCCGCGGCCCGTCGTTCTATGGCGGCGGTAGCTCGCCGCCCAACTTCTCCATCCAGATCCTGGGCTACAACTACACGACAGTCCGCGCCATCGCCGACGGCCTCGCCGAGCGACTGAAGCGTTTCAGCCGCATCCGTGACGTGGACGTGAATGCCGCCGGCCGCTGGTTCGACTCCGACAAGGCGAGCGAGATCGTGCTCGCGGTGGACCGCGACCGGCTGGCGCTACACGACCTCACCATGCGCGATGTCGTGCAGCAGGTGCGCGCGGCGGTGGCCGGCGGTCGGATGCGCGGCAGCGTGCGGCTAGGTGGCGAGGAGCGGCTACTCGAGGTGAAGCTGGCCGGCGCTAGCGACATGGATGTGCTGGCGTTGCAGGAACTCCTGATCCCTACTCGCACCGGCACGGCAGTGCGCCTGGGCGACATAGCGACGGCTGAAGAGCAGAACGTGCTCGGGCGCGTGCTGCGCAAGGATCAGCAGTACCAGCGCACGGTGGCCTACGAGTTTCGTGGGCCGCAGAAGCTGGGTGTGAGTGTACGCGATGCGGTTGTCGCCGCCACCAACCTCCCCGACGGCTACACCCTGATCGGCGAGCAGGAGTGGAGTTGGTCCGATGACGAGGCCAGACAGCTATACGGCGTACTCGGCCTGTCGTTGGTGCTCGTCTTCATGGTGACGGCGGCGCTCTTCGAGTCGCTCCGCCAGCCATTCTGCGTGCTGCTCACCGTGCCGATGGCGCTGATCGGCGTCTTCGTCACCTTCTATCTCACGAAGGCCAGCTTCACCCGCGAGGCGGTTATCGGTGTCATCATGATGGGCGGCATCGTCGTCAACAACTCGATCCTGCTCATCGATCGGGTGAACCAGTTGAGGCGCGACGACGGGCAGCCACTCGCCGATGCGCTGATGACCGGCACCCTGCAGCGCGTGCGTCCGATCCTCATGACCAGCGCCAGCACGATATTCGGCCTGCTGCCACTGGTGCTGTTCAGCGAGTACGCCGACGAGAACATCTGGAATGCGCTCGGCTATTCGCTTATTGGCGGACTGTCCAGCTCGACGGTGCTGGTACTGCTGGTGACGCCGGCGATCTATCTGCTGTTGGAGCGCGGGACGGAGCGGCGGCGACTGGCCGGGGCCGTCGTGGATGCGCCGCCGTCTGGCAACATGACCGAGACGCCGATCCGGGCGGAGTTCAGTGTATGAGGGTGGTTCGAGGATGCCCGGGGCGTTTCAGTTCGCTGCTGCTGCGGCAGTCATGGATCCGAGCGTACAACTGCGATTCAGCCACGCCTCCAACGACCTCGTCAGATAATGGCCCCCTTTCATCGAGCAGCGATCTGCGCGGCCTGGCTGCTGGTGTGCGGATGTTCGGCTGCCGGAGATAACTCCTACCAGACCGACACCGCCTCCGACGCCCAGCCGACGTCGCAGGTCGAAGGCACGGACGTTTCGATGAACGGTGTCGCGATTCAGCCGCCGCCATCGGGTGCAGCCCGGGATACTGCGGTCAATGGCGACTCTCGGGCCATCGGAAAATCCAGGCAGGACGCAGTCATACGGGAAGGAGCGCGCACGATTCACCGTAACGAACTGCCACCACTCTGGACGCATGGAGGGTCGCAAGACGACTCGTTGATCGCGCTGCCGATGTCGCGGGCGGCCGACTCGGAGCGCGTCGTCGTGTACGACTCGATGGATGGAGTCTTCACCGCCTACTCGGCGTCGACCGGCGACATCCAGTGGCGTGTGGGTCGTCGAGGGAAGGGTCCGAATGAGTACAGTGCGTACGTCGTGCTGGCACGCACACCTGGCGGCGACTTTCTCGCGCTCGATTGGCAGAACCTCCGCGTCACGTACATCGAGCCCTCGACCGGTAGTACCAGGCGTGCGATGCGCTGGCCCGTTCTGTCGGCCCCGCGATACCCCTGTGTCACGGCCGACGACAGGCTGCTCATACTGAATTCTAGCCCTGGTCGTCCTCTGATCTGGCTGACCGATTCGGTGGCTACGCTGGAAGCGCCGCTGCCCTGGCCGAACGCCCGCGAGATGCACCAACTCGCTACCCAGGGTATTCTCGCGGCAGGGCCGCACGGCGACTGTCTGCTTACCCTCAAGTATGGACAGGGCTTCGCGCGCTATCAGCAGCAGGACAGCCTGCCGCTCTATATACGCGCCTTCGTGGAGCCGGTTGCGCTTCCTATCCTGACGCGCGAGAAGGGCCCTGGCGGGGTTACGATAACTGGCTTCCCGAAGGGAACGGTGAGAGCCGCCATCACGGCTGCAGTGGGTGAAACAGAGGTCCTGATTGCGTTCGGTGGTCGTTCGAAATTCCGGCGCCTTCTGGTTGACCGCTACACTCTCGCCAACGGTGACTACGTGGGCAGCTTTCTCCTTCCCTTCTCGCCCGCCGGCATTGCGGTGAGCGCGGGGCGCATCTTCGTGATCGATACGTCGGATGACTATCCGGCGGTGCGGGCGTTTGCGCTGCCATGATCGGTAGGAAGGGGTGCGCCGCGCCACGACGCCCACGTCGCTCTCGGGTCATACCGCGAGCGCTTGAGCCACCGACGCCATGGGGCCCGCTCCCTGACCTCAGGAATAACACAGGGTTGTCGTGCCTTTGCCCTGGCTCCAACCGCTCACAGTGTGGAGCCTCCTGGGATCCGGGCGCGGTACATCACCGCAGTACCCGCCAGAAGCGGTATGGCCACGAGGGCAGGCCAGGCGACCTCACCTGATCCACCGACCGATCCGGCGAGCAGTACCACGATCGCGATGACGGTGGCGCAGGCGAAAACGGCTGCTCGCTGACCCGGAGTCGGGTGCGCTCTCTCTCGTTCGCCTGCCGTCCACTTCTCATCGGGTACTGCGGAGACGCCGTCCTCCAGGTCGAGTGCGGCCACTACCATCTCCCTCAACCGATGCTCCGTGAGGGTGGAGTCGAGCAGCAGGCCTCGCAACTTCTGACAGTCCAGTACTGCTGCCTGGCACTCCTCGCAGCCTGCTACGTGCTGCAGCACCGGGACTGGATTCTCCGGCAGGGCCAGGGCAATGGAAGTCAGCAGATCCATGTCGACGCATCGCATATGCTATCGGTCCTCCAGAAGTGGGCGTAGCCTGCCAAGTGCCTGATGAAGTGTGGCCTTCACGGTGCCTTCGGCCACTCCCATACGCGTCGCGGTAGCGCGCGTCGAGAACCCCTCCAGCAGACGAAGTACGACGACGGCGCGTTGTTTCTCCGTCAGTGTCTCGAGCGCGCGCCGGATGCGATCTGCAGTGTGGGAGCGGTCCTCGTCGTCAACATGATGGTCACGCACTACGGCGGCGTGTTGTTCGACGTGGCGCAGCTCGCGCGCGCTGCGACGGAATTGGGTGCGATGGATGTTCCGGCATATCGCGCAGAGCCATGGCAGCAGCGGCCCTCAGTTATCAAAAGTCTGGCGCCTCTCGAATGCCCTCACCCAGGTCTCCTGGACCAACTCCCTGGCATGCTCGCGGTCCTTCTCGAGTTGGAAGGCGTAGCGGAGAAGTGCGGGTGTCTCTGACGAGACACAGGCCTGGAAGATCGCGTGCTGCCCCAAACGAAAGAGCGATAGTTCTTCCTCGCTGAATGACGCGTCGCCACCGCTATCCACGATCTCCGGGTTACTCATCGACAACAATCAGTCGCCCCGCCGCCCAGGCGAGTATGATGGTGGCCATCAGAGGACCAAGCAGCACAAGCTGCGCTGTCAGGGCGGGTGCGACACGCTGCTGCGTCGACAGTTCCTTACCGAACTGGAGTGCGACGAGGAACCAGGTAGCCAGCACCGCTCCGCCGGCCCAGGCGTCGACGGTGCGGCGGGCGCTCTCTCCCCACCTGTTGTCCGATATCCGGGCGATGAAGTAGCCGAGGAAAACGGACACACCGGCCAACAGTGCCACGGACAACTGCAGGTGGTAAACGTAACCGGTCAGAAGCGCCCGGCCCCAGGAAGGCGACCACCCGATGCTGGAGAAGCCTGGGTTCTCGAGTGCGGCCTGGACTTCAGCTTGGTAGTGCGCCCTGAGTACCGATCGAGTTTCGGCGCCGGTGATCGCTCCGGCCGTTGTCGCCGTTCCGCTCGATCGTGCTGCCAGGGCATCGCTTGCCGGTGACACATGCGCCAGCATGGCAAAGACGATCAGGCCGCTCACGATGGCTGGAATGATGAGCCGCACCGTGGGACGTAGTGAGCTCTCCTTTACCATACGAGGGTATGCGAACCCGACGGCCAGGCCGCCAGCGTAGGCTGCGAAGGGCAACACCAGCGCGATCCACGCAGGGATGTGGAGAAGCTGGACCGACAGAGCGGCCATCACGGACTGTTGACGATCCAACAATATGCTGATGGCACCTGTCCCTACCAGCATCAGAAGCCCGATGGATGTCCAGTAGCAGGTAACACGTGTGAACGCGAGAATCATGTGGCCGTCCGTAGTCTGGTGTGACGCATCGCTCCATACGGATATGCCGGGCACGCAATATCGGTTTAGTCAGTCGCTGCAGGCGCTTGTGCGCGAGATTGCCAGGCCGACGACGCATGCCCTGTGGCGAACGGTCCACTCCCGCCGCCCTCTTGCCCCGATGACCGCTTCGTGGCAGGGTAAGCAGGACGCCACCACTCTGCTCCCGCCACGACGGACATGATGACGACACACCCCAATCCCGCGCTCACTTCGCCCCAGCCGTTCACATCGCGCACATCGCGCAGGTTGCTGTCGCTCGCCCTTCTCACGCTCGGCCTCGGCGCCGTCGCCTGCGCCGGCGCTGACGATACGTCGCCGAACGCGCTCGTCGTGAGCATCGACAGCGTTGGCGGCGTACCGCACGTGCTCAACTCGGGGACGCCGGTACGGTGGAGCCTCGACTCGACGGTCGTCATTCACGATGCGGGCGGCGAACCATTCGGCCGGGTCACGGGTGTGGTCGGCGACTGGAAGGGGGGCGTCTATGTTGCCGACGCGATAGCGCTCCGCGTCTACAGATTCGCGCCTGACGGATCATATCTTGGCTCACTCGGCGGCAAGGGCTCGGGGCCGGGAGAGTTCCGATCCTTGGAAGGGCTAGCCTGGGTGGCCGGGAAGCTCGCCTCGCTGGACGCCGGCAACGGTCGCATCACACTGTTATCCTCCGACGGCGAGGACCCGCCAGTCTCGATCAAGTGGCAGGCGCTCACCGGTGAGCTGACGCTCGAGCAGACGCGACCCGGCGAGGCCTACGCCCCCGTTGCCGTACCATCGGCGCAGCAGGGACGCAAGGATACGAAGTACCTGCGCCTGATCGGCACCGGCGCACCCGACACCCTCCCCGATTACGGTGCAGAGGTGTCAAGCTCGGCGGCCGTCACCTGTGTGTCGCCAGGGCAGATCGCCAGCTTCAGCATCCCGTTCGCACCGCGTCCCTACTCCGCGCGAGCGCCTGGCAATGGTACAGTAGTGGGTAGCACCGGCGCCTACCGGCTGGCGCTGCTCGACGCGGCTGGCGACACCGTGCGTGTGATGTCGCGCGACGAGCCGCCCGTCCCGGTATCCGACGCCGAATGGGCCGACGCCGAGGCGCGATGGACGCGCTTCCGCGAACAGAATCGTGGCGCAGACTGCGACGTCAGCAGCATCACCCGGCCGCCGGCGATGCCGGCTTTCCGCGGGACGCTGTTCGATGACCGCGGCCGGCTCTGGGTGGAGGCCGTGACCACCGATGGTTTTCGCCTGGATGTCTTCGACAGCACCGGCGTGCTGGTCGCCGAATTTCCCGCGCCGCCGCGGGATCGCTCGGTAGCCATGACCGTAAGGACGGGTCGGCTCTTCTGGACCGCCGCCGATTCGCTGGGCGTCCAGACGGTGCACTCGGCGCGCGTGGTGGAGCAGGCGGCGCCGCCTGATTCGGTGGCCAGCGGCAGCTGACAGTTGGGTGTGAGGAGCGTAGTAATCGCCTGAGCGTCCGATGCCGGATCGGAAGGATGGTCAGCCCGGGGCGACGAGCGGGCTCTCACGCGTACAGGTTTGCGCGTCCGGCCGCTTGGAGCCTAACTTTCATGGATGGCGCGCCGCACCCTTGCAGCTGTTGCACGTTGGCGCCTGCCGCAAACGGCGCCGCCAGCGCTCGATGGCTACGTTCAGCAGATCGTCCTCGCTCCAGGTCGCCGATTCGCAGGTGCTGTTCTCCTGCCTGACTCGACCGGTAGCGGAGTCGTATGACATCCCCGCGCCTGACCCGTTTGAGGGTCGGCGCGCCACGATCACAGTCCCCACGGACCGCACCCATAGACATGGCCCCCACCCTCAACGAACGAATCGAGCAGGCGTTGCGACGCGTGCAGAACCCGCGCATCAAGTCCGACGTCGTGAGCGCCGACATGGTGCGCGACGTGGCGACGACGACCGATGGCAAGGTGCGCTTCACACTCCTCCTCGATGCCAAGGACGATGCGTCGCTGGTGCGCGAGACGCGTCAGGCGGTGGAGAAGCTGGACGGCGTGACGGAGGTGCGCGTGGGTGTCAAGGATCCCGCCCAGGCGTCGTCCGGCGAGCCTGCTCCGGCTCCCGCCGCCGCGCCGCGTCGGGCGCTCCCCATGATGGAGCAGAAAGCGCCGGCGGCTCGCGTGCCGGCGCCCACTCCCGTGCCCTATCCGCACCTGGGCCGTATCCTGGCAGTTTCCAGCGGCAAGGGCGGGGTGGGGAAGTCCACCATCGCCACCAACCTTGCCATCTCCCTCGCCAGGGCGGGCTACCGCGTCGGGCTGATGGACGCCGATATCTATGGCCCCAATATTCCCCGGATGATGGGAGTGAACGCACCGCCCGATGTCCATGGCGACAAGATCGTCCCGCTCCAGGCGCACGGCGTGAAGATCATCAGCATTGGTTTTCTGATCGAGCGGGACCAGCCGGCGATCTGGCGCGGACCGATCATCATGAAGGTGATCACCCAGTTCCTGCGCGATGTCGAATGGGGTGAACTGGACTACTTCCTGGTGGACATGCCACCGGGCACCGGTGACGCCCAGCTCTCCCTTGTGCAGGCCACGCATGTGGACGGCGCGGTCATCGTCACGACGCCGCAGGAGGTCGCCGCTGGAGACGCCCTGCGCGGCGCCAAGATGTTCGACCGGGTGGACGTTCCGGTGCTCGGGATCGTCGAGAACATGAGCTATTTCGAGTCGCCGGATACGGGGAAGCCGCTCGCCATCTTCGGGTCCGGCGGTGGTCAGCGTCTGGCCGACGAGTTGGAGATCCCGCTTTTCGGCAACGTGCCGCTCTATCCGCCGGTGCTGGAGGGCGGGGATGCCGGCACGCCGATCGTCGTCGCCGAACCGCTGTCGGCCGCCGCGAAGGCGCTCACCGCAGTCGCCGAGCAGGTCGTGACCGCGTTCGACCTGATACTTCCTCCGCGATCGTAGGGCGCCGGTTCGATAGCACGGTTCAATCGAACGGTCCCAGGGTGTGGCGCGGCCGACGGAGCAGACTCCGGCGGCCGCGCTGTCGTTCAGCGCACGCGTCCGGCGGTGCCCGCCCTGTCAGCGCCCTTCTCATATGACCACCGTTGGCTGGCTCGGACGATCAGGCGACCGGGGTCAGGGTCGTTGTGGTCGGGGTGATTGAACGCTTCTTGCGCAGGCGCCCTCTCAAGCGCTACGAATGCCACGCCCTGTCAGCCATGGCGGTTGGCGAGCGGGTGGCGGAGGTGCCGATATGTGGCTGCTCAAGCTCGAACGAACGCCACGCCTGATACTGCTCTGCGTCGTGTTGGGTGTGGTTGGGGCGCTCGGGGCCCAACTGTTTCTCCTTCTGTTGCACGTCTTCGACAGCCAGGTGCTCACCCGGGTCGGTGGATACCGGGAGATCGGAGTCCAGGCGGCCCACGCGATGACAGTAGCGCCCTCGCTGTTCACGCGCTGGTACTGGTGGCTCCCGCTGTCGACGACGCTGGGCGGACTGGCCGCGGGCATCATCATCTACGGTGTGGCTCCGGAGACCGAAGGTCATGGCACCGACGCTACGCTGCGTGCCTTTCACCAGAACGGCGGCCGGATGCGCTCGCGGGTACCGTTCGTCAAGACGCTGGTGAGCGCCATCACGATCGGCACCGGCGGCTCGGGTGGGCGGGAGGGGCCCACGGCGCAGATCGCATCCGGCGCCGGCGCGATACTTGGTCACCTGTTCAAGCTGCCCGACGAGGAGCGACGGATCGTCGTCCTGATCGGCATGGCCGCGGGCCTGTCGGCAATCTTCAAGAGCCCGCTTGGCACCGCGATCTACGCCGTCGAGATCCTCTATTCGCGAATGGCATTCGAAGGCGGCGCGCTGATCTTCACGCTGATCTCCGCCTCGGTCGCCTATGCGGTCACGGGTCTCTTCGCAGGCTATACACCGCTCTTCCTGCTGCCCGTCAATACTCGCACGCTGAACCCGCTGGATCTGCTCTGGTTCAGCCTTCTTGGTGTGCTGGCTGGCGCGGTGGGAGCGTTGCTGCCGACGGTCTTCTACCGGGTGCGCGACGCCTTCGTGGCGCTGGACGTGCCGCGGGCGCTGAAGCCCGCCCTTGGCGGGCTGGCGGTGGGACTCATCGGCATCGCCGTGCCCCCCATCATCGGCGGCGGCTACGGCTACATGCAGTTCGTACTTCAGGGTGGTTCCGGTATCGCTGTCTGGGCCCTTCTGCTCTTCGCCTTCGGCAAGATCATCACCCTCTCGCTGACCGTCGGGTCGGGCGGATCCGGCGGCCTGTTCGGCCCGACGCTCTACGTTGGCGTCATGCTGGGAGCGAGCCTTGGCGGCCTGCTGCACGCCCTCGGCGCCGATGTGGACAGCAGCTGGCTGGCGGTCGTCGGAATGGCCGCTGTCTTTGCCGGCAGCGCCCGCGTGCCCATCGCCGCCATGGTCATGGTCATTGAGATGACCGGCGGTTTCGAGTTGATCATGCCGACAATGATCGCGGTCGCAGTGGCGTTCCTGGTGCAGCTCCTGCTCACCCGCCATGCTCGCTATCCGACTCTCTACGAGTCCCAGGTGAAGACGCCAGCGGAGAGTCCGGTCTACCGCGACCTGTTCTACCAGACGGCCGCCAACCTGCTCAGGCGACAGGACGTCCACCTGGATCGCGACATTCTGGATAGCGAGTTGCAGGCAGTGCTCGACCGGGGCGAGGGAGTGGCCCTGCGTCGCCGCCAGGAGCGTCTCTACAGCATCGCGCTACCCGCAGGATCGCCAGCGGTCGGACAGGAGTTGCGCAGCCTCGGGCTTGGCGAGATGGGAGTACTCATAGTGGGAGTCGTGCGCGGCGAGGGCGAGATCGTGCCCAATGGCGGGACTCGCCTGCAGGTCGGCGATGGATTGCTGGTCGCGACGACCGAGGAGGGGATGGGCCGCTTCAGGGAGCTGACTGCGGCACCGCAGTCGGAGGATGATGCTACCCGCACGGTAGACTAGCCTGCCCAGCGCGACAGCCGGCTGAACAATCTGTGGCGTGGCGTAGCGGTGGTGCTGGCCCTGCCTTGCGCCCACGGTGCGCGTCTGCAGATTGGCGACGGCACCCGCGCCGTTGGCCCCTCAGGGGTGGCGTCGGACAAGTCACTGCTGATGTGATATCGCCACCTTGCCGGGCGACGTTGCTCGCGCCTGTCTCCTCGAATCCAGGGTTCTGATGCGCCTTCCCGCATCGATAGATCGAGCGTCGGCGCACTCGTCCGTCGCGGGCGGTGCGCTCCTCAGGTATCCGCCCTTCCGGGCCACGACCAGGCTGTCTGGAAAGGCTCCTGAATGGCCGCTATTGGCGATCCTTGTCTCGTGCTGCCTGGCCACCCTTGCCGCACCAGGCGCGGCTCAGCCTGTCGCTGCCCCTGACACGGTGGCCGGCGCTGCCGTCTCGCAAGCCCGGGTGGCTGCCGGCCACATCACGGACCTGATTGCCGGACAGCTCGCCCCGGAGGTCGACGTCGCACGGCTGTTCCGTCTGCCGCTGGCGGATGGCGACCTGGTGAGAACGCGAGCCGTTCTGGCGATGGTCGACGATGGACGGCTGTTCGATCGCGCGCGTGCAGATTCGTCAGTCCTTACCGGCCTCACTGGCGACCAGGCGGCGCTGGCCATCGCGCAGGCTCGCTTCCTGAGGCTGCCGGCAAGCCGCCGCAACACACTCATCAGCCAACATGAGCAGGCGGTGCGGAGGGCCGCCGCTGAGCGCGAGCGGGCGAATCAGGCGGCACAGGAACTTGCAGGACTCAGGAGTACGCTGTCATCACTGCAGGCATTCCTGGCTGGAGAGAAGGCCGATTCCACAGCCCTCTTCCTGGACGCGCTGGAAGTGGGCGGCGCGATGACCTCGTCCGCGCGCCGGGCAGTGCTGCTGGACAGCGCTGGCGCGGACGCCACCGCCGAGGAACCCTCAGCAACCGATTCGGCGGATGGGGCGGGAGCCCTGAGACGCCAGGTCGACCTGTTGCGTGCTCGTATCCTCGCCCTCTCGCCGGAAGAAAGGTCGCGTCTGGTCGCCGCGCAGCTCGCCGCCCCGGCGATGAGCGCGACCGCCGATGAGGCCAGGCGGCAGGTGGAGGAATCCGCCCGCGCAGCAGCGGCGGCGCGCAGTGAGTTCGAGCGCCTCATCGCCACCGAGCGGACCCGACTTCTACGAGTCCGCGAGGCGCAGGCCCGAGCCGAAGAGGGACTGGCCGAGCTCGGTCAGCTACCGGAGGATGTACGGGAACTCGCGCTCGGCTGGCGCCGCCAGGTCCGCGAGTTGTTGGATCGTCCCCAGAGTGGAGCCCGGAGAGCGGCGGACGCCGACCGTCTCTACGTCCAGCTCGTCGACGCGCTGGAGCGAGTACGCGGTGACCTGGGCCGAGCGCTGGGTACCTCCACGACGCTGGACGTTCAGCAACTCACTCCGGCGCCGCTGGACGATGCCATTCCGACAGGTGTCCCGGAGGAGGTCGACCTCGAGGCGTTGCACGAGGAACTCGTGGATAACCTTGCGAGGCTGCGAAACCTGGATGGCACCGTCCGGCGCGAACGTCGCGATGCGCTGTTCACGGCCATGACGGACATGAACGCGGTCAGGCTGAGTCTCATTCCGGCGCTCTCGGGCGCCATGCGGGGACGGGTCACAGGGTTCGGCGAGGAGGGTTTTGCGCAGGTGCGCCGTGAGGTCAATCAGATGACGCTCACGCTGCGACATACCTTCGTGTCAGGACCCGCCCGGGCCAGCCTGGCCCTCCAGCCACTGCTCCACCCGACTCCGCGTCTCGTTCTCGCCCTGCTCATTCTGGTCATGCTGGCGCTCGGTTTTCGCTACTGGCGACGGCATGGCGATGACGTGCTGTTGATGATCGAGAGAGCGAACGCGACTCGCCAGCCTCCGACACTGCTCTCCACCGGTCTCGCGCTCGCCATCGGTTACCTGCGGCGCGTACGTCGTCCGCTGGACTGGCTGATCCTTGTCACCCTCTTCTCCTGGCTGATTCCTGAAGAGCTGAACTCCGCCGCCCTGCGATTTCTCTGGATCCTGGTAAGGTGGGTGCTCTTCACTGCCTTCATGGTCCAGTTGCTGGACGTGCTGGCACAGGGTCGGCGGCTGGACGACCCGCGAGCGGCCCTCCGCCAGCGATCGTTGCTTCTGGTTGCAGGCGTGATACTGGTCGTCGGCCTCATACTCTCCCTCACCAGCCAATCGGTGGGCAGGGGCGCCATCTACAACTGGGTATTCAGGGCCTGCTGGCTCCTTCTCATACCAGTCGCCCTGATTCTGGCATCGTGGTGGCGAGCACGCATCGTCGCGCTGGCCGAGGCAGCCGGGCCAGCGAGTCCGTTCCTGGCCTGGAGCGCACGCAACCATGAGGGCGTCTTCGGAAACGTGGTCCTGGTGTTCGCCGGGGTCGTGCTGCTGTTCACGGGTGCGCGAGCCATCGTCACGCGGCGCGTCAATGAGATAGCACTCATCAGGGAGTTCTCCGACCAGCGTCAACGTGTGCGGGCGGCGGCCCGCGTCGCCGCGGATGAGGAGAGCGGCCGTTTCCATCCACTTCCTGCGGCGATGGTCGACGGGCTGGCGCCACATCGGGTACCGTCCATCGACGACCCTTCGATCCGTACTCGCCCGGAGAGGCCGGTGCCGACTCTCTCGCCGGGCGCCATTCTCGCCCTGGTTGGTGAGCGGGGTCTGGGCAAGTCGACAATGCTGGGCGACCTCACCTTCGAGTTTCCACCCGAACGCGTGCTGCGCATCCCGGATGTGTCAGGCGGATTCCGGAGCATATGCTCGCAACTCGCCGCCCTGCTGGACGTGGAGTGCGACCTGGAGCAGATCAGGGTTGCACTGGTTGAGACGCCTGGTCGCGTCATCACGGTCGATGACCTGCAGCGCCTGGTGGTCCCGGCGATAGGCGGCCTGGAGGATTTTGACCAACTCGTCGAACTGGCTCGGACCACGAGCCCTGCTACCACCTGGATCCTGGCCATCGGTTCGCCAGCCTGGTTGTACATCAGGCGTGCCCGTGACGATCGCGCAATCTTCGATTCAGTCGTGCTGCTGCCGCGCTGGAACGCCGCTGACATCCGCGCGCTCGTGGAACGTAGAACCGAACAATCCGGTCTCACTCCCACTTTCGACCCGCTCGACAGCAGTCAGGTGGTGACGCTCGACGCGGACCTGAGTCCCGAGGAGCGTACGAGGCGCGCATACTTTACCGAGTTGGCCGACTACAGCGCAGGGAACCCGGCAGTCGCCATGGAGTTCTGGCGCCGCTCACTCTTCCTGGAACGGGACACCCGGAACGTGGTGGTGAGAACCTATCGCACCCCCGACACCGAGGTGCTGGCCGCCCTGCCGGAGACCACGTCCTTCGTTCTGCGGACGATCCTGCAGATGGAGGTCGCCTCGCTGGACAACATCCAGCGGTGCACCGACCTGGGCAGCGTGACTGTCTCGGACGCGACGCGCATACTTGCCCGGATGGGAGTGATCACCGAGTACGAGTACGGCTACCGGGTGACGCTGTTCTGGTATCGCGAAGTGCGCCGCCTGCTGGAACGCCGGAACCTGCTCGGGAAGGTGGCCGCATGAAACCGTCGCGAACCTGGATCGGGGCATTGGTGTCGTCCCTCGCATTGGCGACGCCGGCGCTGTCGCAGCAACTGCCACCCATGGAGAGTATCGCCCGCATAGGTGACGTGATCCGCTGGGGCGGCATCGTCACGTCGCTCTTCGTCATTCTTGGCGCCTGGATGCTGCTGCGATTGCTGGGCGCCTTTGTCGGGAGGTTCAGCTCGCAATTCGCTGCCCGTCGGCTGACGATGCAGAAGCTGAACACGATCGTCCAGTTCCTCATATTCGTCGTCACGACCACGATCGTGATCACGCTTTCCTTCCGGATCAACCAGACGCTCCTCGCACTCATCGGTGGATCGGCGGCGGTCGCCATCGGCTTCGCACTCAAGGACCTGGTCGCATCGTTCGTCGCCGGCATCACGATCATCCTCGACCAGCCATTCCAGGTCGGCGACAGGGTGGAATTTGGCGGCTACTACGGCGACATCACCTCCATCGGCCTCAGGTCGGTCCGTCTCCAGACGCTCGACGACAACACGGTCACCATACCGAACAGCAAGTTCCTGAGCGACATCACCTCGTCCGGCAACTACGGTGCGCTGGACATGCAGGTGGGGATGGACTTCCACGTCGCCATCGATCAGGACATCGATCTGGCCCGGAGCATGGTGACCGAGGCCGCGCTGTCCAGCCGCTACATCTTCCTGGACAAGCCCGTTGTCGTTCATGTGCACCAGGTCCTTGCGGAGAACCTGATCTCCGTTCGTCTCAGCCTGAAGGCGTACGTCCTTGACACGCGGCATGAGAAGGCCTTCGAAACCGACGTCAACCTGAGGTGTCTGCGGGCGTTTCGTGAAGCGGGAATCCAGGCGCCGTCGCTGGTGTCCTCGGCCTGGATCAGGCAGGAGTGACAATGCCAATGCAGCGTCGCATGATGACATCGCTCCGATCGAACACGATGTGGGCGCGGACGCGCCATCAGGAGATGGAATAGCGGCATGCCGTCCGTCATCACGATACTCACCGACTTCGGCACCGCCGACGGCTATCTGGCCGAGATGAAGGGGGTGCTGCTCACTCTCGCTCCGACTGCGCAACTGGTGGATGCATCGAACGACATCCCGCCGCAGGATATCGAACTCGCCCGCCTCACCCTGGCTCGCTACTGGCGTCGCTATCCATCGGGCACCGTACACCTGGTGGTGGTGGACCCCGGGGTCGGGAGTGAGCGGCGCGCGATCGCCGTTCGCAGCGATGACCGTTTCCTGGTCGGTCCGGACAACGGCGTCCTCTCGCCAGCATTGTTGCTGCCGCGGGCCGAGGCTGTCGTGCTCCCGGTGCCGCGTGGGGTGTCGGCGACTTTCCATGGTCGGGACATCTTCGCCCCTGCCGCCGCCCTCCTCGTCTCCGGCACGCCACTGTCATCACTCGGGTCACCATGTCCCGATCCGGTGATCCGGCGCACCCCGGAGGTAGTGCGCATCGGCGACGGCATCGTGCGTGGGGAAGTGATCGCGGTTGACCGCTTTGGCAACCTGATAACCAACCTGGTCACGGGCAGCGCGGCGACCGTCGAGATTGGGCCGCACCTGCTCCCGCTGCAGCGCAGCTACTCCTTCGCAGATGCCGGAGCGCTGGTAGCGCTCACCGGCTCATCGGGCCTGATAGAGATTGCGGTGCGCGACGGCAACGCCGCCATGCGGCTCGGCGTTGGTCGCGGAACGACTGTCATGCTGCGCTCGGTCACCCGTGACTGACCACGGTGCGCGTGAGGCTGACGGGCTTCTGACAGGGTGAGCGGAGGGGATGGTGAGGGCTCTTCCGGCTCGACGCCTTCCGGCCGGCTGTTGGCAGGCGTGGTGAACCACGACGCGACGCCGCAGGGTTCACGCCTCGGTCCCGCCCGACATACTCACCTCCTGCTCGCTGGCGCGACCCACGCGACCTGTTCGCACCACCCTGTCCACCGAGCTCCCGGACGACACCTGGCCGCCCAGCAATGTCCCACCTCGTGCGGCGACGCTGCCCGTTCCCTTGTGGAGTTCCGAGTTGAGCTCACCGCCCAGCAGGAGGACGACCATGGACAGGTACATCCAGGTGAGCAGCACGATCACGCCGCCAATCGTGCCGTACGTCTTGTTGTAGTCAGCGAAGTTCACGACGTAGAATCGGAAGCCCATCGTCACCGCCACCCAGAGCGTCGTGGCCACCACCGCGCCGGTCAAGGCGTGGAGTCGGCGCTGACGGACGCACGGCAGGATCATGTAGGTGAGGTAGCCGACCCCCAGCAGGAGTAGCAGCGCCACCGTGTACTGAACCGCCAGGATCGCTGCTGCCGTGCTGGCATCGAGCCCGATGAGGCGGGCCACGGTATCCACGATTTCCTGGCCAGCCACCAGGGTCACACTGGCCACGATCACGACTGCGCCTGAGACGAGCACCATCCCTATCGCGATCAGGCGTGACTTCCACCAGGGACGGTTCTCGTGGACGTCGTAGGCGGTGTTCAGCGCGCCGATCAGCGAATTGAAGATGTTGGACCCTGTCCACAACGCGAGGATGGCGCCCACCGACATCAGTCCGGGCGCGCTCTCCGAGTAGACCACGTTGGACACGATGTCGTTGAAGAGCCGGTAGCTTTCCGGTGGGAGTGCCCGGCCGAACTGATCCATGATGAAATCCATGGACTGCTGCTTGTTGCCAACCAGGCTCAGCAGTGGCGTCAGGAAGAGCATCAGCGGGAACAGCGAGAAGAAGAAGTAGTACGCCGTCTGCGCTGCCAGCCCGAGGATGTTGTCCTCCAGCGACTCCCGAACCACGCTTCTGGCGAGCGTCTTCACCCTGTAGCCCATCAGCACCATCTTCACTACCTCCCGTTGTGAGAAGGAGAGGGCAAGGGAGGGGCCAGCGCCGGCGCCGTTGGTGATGGCGGCGACCGGTCCGTCGCTGTGGCGACTGGCGGGGTGCTTCGGCGGCGGGGTGACCGGGCGGCAGCCGTGGCGACTACCTCTCCACAGCCACGACGGCGAGAATCAGCGGCTCTGGCTGGTGGGGCGACGGACCGCTGCGACGCCTCCGATCGGCGTCGGCGTGAGCCATGATATCTCGTCGTCCGGCTCCTGCTCCACCTGTGGTGGCTTTGGCCGACGGGTGCCAGCGCGCGATCGGAGCGCGGCCCCGAATCCGACCGTCACGGCGACCCAGGTCAGGACGAAAGCGATGCCACGAGCCACGGCCGCGGCTGCCGGCACCGGCGTGAACAGCGCCGCTATCAGCCAGACGGCTATGAAGACGATGATGCCGACGAACAGGGCCCGCAGGGCCGCGCCACGGTCGGACAGACGTCGTCGGCTCTCGCCGCCGGTGATGGCGCTGCCCGTTACGGAGGTCACGGCCAGGAAGCCCAGCATCATGAGGCCGGCCGTGGCGAGGGCGATGGCCACTATGGCGAACGGTATGAGAAGGATTCCGATAACGGTGACAGCAAGGGCGATGACGACCAGCAGGACCACCGGTAGCACCGCCAACTGTCCGGCCACACCGAACACCAGCGAGCGGGCGAAGCCACCGTGCAGCGCCTCCACCACGCCCTCCAGTGGACCGCTGGCGAAAACCAGGACGCCCACTCCCATGAGAATGAGCACCGTCAGCCAGCCCACCACCAGCCCCAGCCTGTCGCGCACGGTGTCGCGCGGCGTCGCAGCGGCTGCCTGCGACGAAACGATGGGGGCCAGCGCGCCCCTCACGGAACGCACCTCGCCACCGACGGCGCCGCCCAGCAACTGCACCCGACCGAGCACGGCGATGGCGTCACCGGTGACCGTGGAGCCCGGGTGGAGGATAACGTCCCCCTCGTAAGCCACGGCATCCCCGTTGACCACGCCGAAGACGTCCAGCGCCCCTCCACGAGAGGCTACCGGGCCGGTCACCGTGTCGCCAGCGGGCACCGTTCGCGGCCCGGCGGGCACATCGCGCACCATCGGGATGCCGGACCAGGGCATGCGCCTCTCCAACCGTGCCAGGCCGCCAAGGATGCGAGACACGAAGCCACCCGTCACCGCCGACTCCCCTCCTTCCGTCGCCGAATCCGGCGTCGCTACGGTCCTCACCGAGTCTGGCTGCGCCGGCTGTGCCGCCGCCAACTGTACGGATGATCCGGCGCCGGTCGACGGCGGCAGAGCCGGTGCCATGGCCGCTCTCGCCTGGAATGAAACGCTGGCGGCGGGTAGGGCTGCAGGCACAGCGGCCAGGCACAGTGCAGCGAGTAGTCTGCGCATGGCTAGAGCCGTTGGCGGCGAGAGACCACGGTGGCCGAGCGAAGTAGCGCGATCGCCATGACAAGCGAGACGACGACAACGGCGAGCGCGAGCAGGACACCTTCCGGACCGGCGCTGGCCATGGCTCCCAGCGCGCCGTCCCCGAAGATCGTCCTGACCGCGCCGCTCATCAGGCCCAGCAGGGCAGATCGACCGCGATCCAGGGCCAGTTCGAGGCCGAAGATGGCGGCGTCGCGACTGGTTACGAGTATTATCCCGATCATCGACAACATGAGCGTCGCCATCACCCCTGCGACGCCGGCCAGCACTCGCGCCGGCCGCGATGTCGGCACGAGGCTCCTGACCGTATCGCCCAGCGTGATGTACCAGGGCTCGAATACGTGCACGCGCGACATCACCCGGTCGGCAAGGAACGGGGCCGGGCTGAGATGCGGCAGCTCTTCCAGCAGCGTGACCAGCTCTCGGCGTTCAGCGAACTCGGCTCGACACCCGGCGCAGGAGCGCAGGTGCGCCCTGAGCGGCGTCAGGCCGAACCCGACGTCGCCATCCAGCAGCAGGTCGAACTCGTTCGGAAGTAGATGTCTATTGTCCACGAGGTTCCTCCAGTAGATCCCTACGGGCAGCATCGACCCGATGTTTCAGCCTGACCGTGCATGGCAGCGACCTGTGCCAACGAGCGGCAAGGTCGGCTCTGGCCAGCTCTGCCGTAGCCGGGGCGGAAGCGTTGGCGTTCTTCACCATCATTCGCGTATATCCTGGAGAGCCTGTCGCAACTCGTTGCGGGCACGGTGGATATATGTCTTTACCGTGCCCAGTGGCAGGTCCAGCGTGGCGGCAATGTCCTCGTACGACCTGCCCTCCACGTGGCGCAGTATTATGCAGGAACGGTACTCCGGGCGGAGGCCGGCAATGGCTTCCTCGATCGCGCCGCCAATCTCCCGGGCCTCCATCTCTTCCAGAGCGCTCTCCTGGCGGGACGCCAGGTCAAGGGAACTGGCGGTCGCCTCGGCGACGCTGGCGGCGTGCGGGGAGCCGTCGATGCTCACCGTGTTCAACTGCCGCCTCCTCAGGTGATCTATCGCCACGTTGTTCGCAATCTTGAAGATCCAGCTCGAGAACTTGAATTCGGGGCGGTAGCGATCGAGGTGGTTGAGTACTTTCACGAAGCTGTCCTGGACGAGGTCCTCGGCGGCTTCGCGGTCACGCACCATCCGGTAGATGAGCGAGAACACCGGTCGCTCATAGCGCCGGACCAACTCCCTGAACGCGCGATCGCGACCCTGGCGTGCCAGGGCTACGATCTCGGCGTCGGGAAGGTTGGTGAGCTCTGGCTGCGTTGGCATCGACGGGAGGAGGGCATCGGCGGTTGCATCTGGCCGCTGGCACAACCTAGCCCCGCCCGAACCGTGCAGCCAGAAGGGCGGGGTCCCACTCCGTGGCATATGGTTGGCTGGTGCCGCTTGAACCAGCCACCTCCGTGGGCGAACTTCCGCCAGTGAAATCCTCCCCTCCTGACCGGTCCGCCCCCTCCCTCGATGAAGCGCGTGCCGCCGCTGCCGGCGGAGCGGGCAAGCGCGCGTACGTGCGCGAGATGTTCGGCGAGATCGCGCCCAGCTACGATCTGCTCAATCATCTGTTGAGCGCGAACATCGATCGTGGCTGGCGTCGGAAGGCAATTGCCGAACTGGACTGGCCCAGACGGCCGGAGGGTCGTTACGTGGACCTCTGCGCTGGCACCCTCGACGTCGCTGTCCAACTTGCCGCCACCACCGGCTTCCGCGGTCAGGTGATCGCAGCCGATTTCGCCGAGCCCATGCTCCGTGCCGGTGATCGGAAACGCCAGGGACAGCCCATCTCGCCGGTGGTCGCCGATGCACTGGATCTGCCCCTGGCTGACAATTCCGCGGCTGGAGCCATAGTCGCCTTTGGAGTCCGCAACCTCGCCGACCTGGATGCCGGTCTGCGCGAGGTTCACCGTGTGCTCGAGCCCGGAGCTCGCTTCGTCATCCTCGAGCTCTCCCGCCCGCGATCGGCCGTGGTGAGGGGCGGTTACCAACTCTACTTCCAACATCTCCTGCCATTCGTCGGCCGGCTGGTGAGCGGACATCGCAGCGCCTACAGCTACCTGCCCGACTCGGTGGCTCACTTTCCCACCGGTGACGCGTTGGCCGCGCGGCTGCGCGACGCCGGATTTGCTACCGTCCGCTGGCGACCTCTCACCTTCGGAATAGCCGCCATCCATACGGCCATCAAGAGCGCCTGACGCCGCTCATGGTCACGCGGATCTGAGGAATCCATGTCCATCGTTCCACCTGGCACGCACGTCGTCGGTCTCATCTCCGATACCCACGGATTACTCCGCCCGGAGGTCCACTCGGCGCTCGCCGGGGTGGAGCTCGTTCTCCATGCCGGCGACGTGGGTGACGACGATATTCTGGACGAACTGGAACTGATTGCCCCCGTTCAGGCGGTCTATGGCAACACCGACGCACCGGGGCGGCCCAGGCTCAGCGCCACGCGAACGGTGGAGATTGGCGGGGTCCGTATCCATGTGAGTCATGGCCACGAGTTGGGCCAACCCACGCCTCGTGCGCTGCTGAGTGCCTACGACGAGGATGTGTTGGTCTACGGCCATACCCATCGACAACTCGTCACGCGCGCGGGCGGGCGGCTGGTGGTCAATCCCGGCGCCGCAGGTCCGCGCCGTTTCGACCTGAGGCCGAGCGTGGCAAGGCTGACCATCCGTGGCGGGCGAGCGGAAGTCGAGATAGTGGCACTGACCTGACGACTCCGGCGCCGCCGTCGTACATTGCCCGACCGGGATGACAACTGTGGGTGCAGTCACCTCGCTGCGTGGTGAAGGACCTCGCGTCAGTCGTATCCGTTGGTTGGCGGTAACGACGTCCAACTCCTGTTGGGCGCCGATGAACTTGTTGCATCCACTGGCTGCATGCGCCAACCATGGACCGCAGACCCCGGAGACGCGATGCACCGCTGGATCCCGAGACCGATCAATGCCGTGACCGGAACCGGCGCACGCCCCGGACCGTTCACAAGCCGCGATGACGCCCGTCCGGGCCATCCCGCGAGGAAGTATGGCGCGCGTCTGCGGACCGCGCTTGCAGTTCTGGTCGTGTTGATCACTGCTGGCCGAACCGTACGAGTTGTCGGTTTCTCTCCAGTCGCGTTGTGACCGGTAGCTGCCTGGCTCGGGTCTGGCAGGTGACTACTTCGGGAGAGTTGGTTATGCGTTCAGGGCTGGTGATGTTGCTGACGGTGGCTGTTGCCTGCTCGAACCCTGTCTCGTCGGCTTCGGACATTCGTGTCGAGACGTCGCTCTCGGCGCCGTACGTCCGGCTGGAGGAGCCGGTGACGGTGACCGTGGTCGTGACGAATCGGGGTGACAGGACCCGCGAGGTCATGGACGGTTCCGGCTTCTGCCCGGCCCCGTTCACCGCCACCGCGACGGATGGCACGGTGGTTCGACCGTCAGTCCTGTGCACGGCCATTGCCAGGCCCCCCGAGAAACTGGCGCCTGGCAAGTCGCTGTCATTCACTGCTGTCTGGTCCGGCAGACACACTCTCTGGACCTCGACTCCGGAGCCGAATGAACTCCCAACGGGGAGCTACCAGGTGCGTGGAACGGTCGCGGTGATCGGCGTCGGCGAGGTGGTCAGTCCGCCGGTGGAACTGCTTATTCTTCCGTAGTACCCGTGCCGCGGTCACCCGCGGTGCGTCCACCTGGTTCGTGGGGTGGTCGTCAACGTGGGGTTCGTCGGATGGGCCGACGACCTGGGACCGGATATGGGTGATGCGTATCTACGATTTCGTCACGACATACTGGCCTCACATCGTCTTCCTGGCAGGGTTGACGGCAGGTACGGCGGCCGCCATTCACGCGGCGATGACGAAGAACGAGGTACGCGCGGCCATCGGCTGGGTGGGAATCTGCCTCATGTCGCCGCTGCTCGGGCCTACGCTCTACCTGATCATGGGCGTCAATCGCATCCGGCATGATCGGATCACCAAGCAGCGCGGAAGAGCCCTGCGGAATTATGTCGGCCATGCCGAGGTGTCCGACGTCGACGTGGTCGCCTGTTCAGCGTCGCAGTTCACGTCGTTGCGGACGGTGGGCGATCGAATCAGTCGATATCCGCTGGTGGGCGGCAACGACATCGAACTGCTGCCTGGTGGCGACGAGGCATACCCGGCCATGCTCGCTGCGATCGAGGCCGCGGAGCGCACGATCATCCTGCAGAGCTACATATTCGACAACGACGAGGAGGGGCGGCGGTTCGTCAGGGCGCTGGCCGACGCGCAGTTCCGTGGCGTCCAGATCCGCGTCCTGATAGACGGTATAGGCTCGCGCTACTCGAGGCCGCCGAGCATCCATCTGCTGCGCAAGCATGGGATACGGTGTGCCCTGTTCATGGCTGGCAGGCTGGGACTTCGCCTGCCGTATGCCAACCTGCGTAGCCATCGCAAGATTCTCGTCGTTGATGGCCGGATCGGCTTTACCGGCGGCATGAACATCCGCGAAGGCTTCGCATCCCGCGTGGCCGGGCCGGACGTCGACCACGATACCCATTTCAGGGTCGAGGGGCCGCTGGTCCGTCAACTCACGTCGGTGTTCGCGGACGACTGGGAGTTCACCACCAGTGAGTCGCTGGCGAAGGCTGTCTGGTTCGCAGGTGCTGGCGGCCCGGATACCTCTGGCGTGCCGGCGCGCTGTATCCGATCCGGGCCGGACTGGTCCATTGGCAACACCCACTCCATGCTGTTGGGTGCAATGGCGGTGGCGCAGCAGCGGATTCGCATCCAGTCGCCGTACTTCCTCCCCGACCAGGTGCTCGTAGGCGCGCTGAATACCGCCGCCCTGCGCGGAGTCGAGGTGGATATCGTCATCCCGGGTCGCAACAATCTGCGACTGGTGAACTACGCCATGACTGCCCAGTTGGCCCAGGTGATTCGCAGCAGTTGCCGCGTCTGGCGGTCTCGCGGCAACTTCGATCACTCCAAGCTTCTCACCATCGACGGCGCCTGGTCCTATGTGGGATCATCCAACCTTGACCCGCGAAGTCTGCGCCTGAATTTCGAACTGGACGTCGAGATCTACGACCGGGGAATGGCCAGCACCATCGAGCAGCGCATCGACGACGCCATTGCCCGGTCGGATGCCGTCACGCTCGAGACCCTGGCCCGGATCCCGTTCCGTCGGCGGCTACGCAACCGGATCATCTGGCTGGCCAGTCCGTATCTCTGAACAATCGACGACGGAGCGTGCACTCACTCCATCTTCGGGACGACGATGGCCGTGGTGCAGCCGGATCGCTCCACGATCGCCGCGGTGCCCTGCCCGAAGAAGAGGGGCTGGGAGAGCATCTTGTTCTCGGCGCCGAGTATGATCAGGTCATAATGCTCGGAGTAGCTCTCCTGGATGATTGTGCCGCCAGGGTCGCCGCTGGCCAGGATACGGACATCCCATGGAGCATCGTTGGCGGAGGCGAGGGTGCCATAGTCCTTGCGTATGCGATCCGCCATGACCGTCTCCTGCTCCACCGCCAGTGAGTGTGCCTCCCGGTTGTCGGGCATGGCCAGCGCTCCACTGAATACGCGAGCATCGTTCACGACATGCAGCAGCGTCACTCGCGCGCCAGCGGCTTCAGCATAGGCAAAGGCGAATTCTGCGGAATAGCGCGAGAAGACGCTCCCGTCCACTGGCACCAGGACGCGTCGGTAGGTGGGTGGAGGAATGGTATCGGTGCTACGGACAATGATCACCGGGAGCCTGGTGTCGCTCATGATGTCGGCGATCATGGACTGCGCGAGAACGTGACGCGGAGCGGCGCCGATCATGAGCAGGTCGTAGTCCCGAGCCGATTCCTCGATCACGGCCTGAGCGGGATCGGCGGCGCGGACGCGTCGTACCACCAGCTTCTTGCGCTGTTCGCCCAGCCGGTCGGCGGCCGCCTCCAGGTGATGCTCCAGCCCGCGGCCGGCCAGTGCCGACGACCGATCGGTGAGCCGCGCCCAGGACCACCAGCGCCGCCCCTCCTCCCGCCGTTCCACGTAGAGTGCGGTCAGGGTGCCGTCCACCGCCTTGACCAGCGGCGCGGCGAGGGCAAACGCGCCCATCGCGTTGCCGCCCCCGGCAGTGGGCACGAGGACGCGGAGTGCTCCCTCGGGAATCAGCCGCTGGCGGCCGCCGGCCTCCATCCGGCGGCGCTCCTCGTCGCTCAAGGGCAGCTTGTGCATGACGGTACGCAACAGTACCGGCGCCAGGAACGAGGTGAACACGGCCATCAGTACGATGATGGAGAACATCTCCGAAGTCAGGAGACCGAGCGAGAGGCCGATGAGGGCCACGATCAGTCCCATCGCTCCACGCGCATTCATGCCGAAGCCCAGCGCCAGCGCCTCCCAGTGCGACATCCGTCCCAGGCGCCCACCGATGTAACAACCGATTGTCTTGCCGCCCACCGCGAGCAGGATGAAGAGTGTCGGCACCACCCAGCCGGTCAACGTCCACAGGTCCACCTTGAGGCCCACGAAGGCGAAGAAGATGGGCGACAGCGCAGACAGTACGAACAGCTCCAGCACATGCAGCGAGGACGTCTTCACGCGTGGGATCTGCCGCACCATGATGCCGAAGACGAACGCCCCGAACACGGCGTGGACACCCAGCGCCTCGGTGGCCGCCGAGCAGAGGAAGGTGCCAACCAGGATCAGCGTGATGTCGGCACCGGCCAGGCCCACGTTCTCGTTCACGTAGCTGATCGCGCGCCCGAACAGCGGGAAGACGACGTAGCGGAGGAAGAGCAGGAATCCGGCGAGGCCGACGAGTGTCATCGCCAGGCGCTGCACGGAGAACGAGCCGCCTTCGGCGATACCGGCAATGATACCCAGCACGAGCCAGCCAACGGTGTCGTCAACCACCCCAGCCGACAGGATCACCACGCCCAGGTTGCGCCGTATGAGCTTCAGGTCCATCAGGATCTTGCCGATTACCGGTAATGCGGTAATGGCCAGCGCGGTCGCGATCAGGGCTGCGAATAGCGGCCGTTTGGCTGGGTCCGTGAGGAACGAGTCGGGAAGCGCATAGCCGGAGAAGAAACCGGTGACGAACAGCAATGTCAGTCCGCCCGCCGACGCGTAGAGCGCGGCGGGGCCCAGCGTTCGCACGACGCGTACGTCTGTCTCCAGCCCCGTGAGCAGGAGGAGCAGCACCAGGCCCAGCCACGAGATCACCTCGAGCAGATGGAACTGAGCCGGGTCGGGCGGGAAGAGCATGGCAAACGCCTCGGGCCCGAAATGTCCGAGGATCGTGGGACCGAGCAGGATTCCGGCAAGCAGCTCGCCAATCACGGCTGGTTGGCCCAGCCGCCGCATGACCTCGGCCAGGAAGCGCGCCAGCAGGAGCATCAGGGCCATCTGCAGCAGCACCATCAGGATGGAGTGCGAGCTGAGTGGCGGCAGGATCAGGGCGTCGGGCATTGGCAGCGGTTATGGGAGCGCGCGGCGCGGCAGCGGGAGACCTGCCTCCAGTCAGGCACGTCTCCTTGCGATGGAAACGGGCGCCAGCCCGGTTCGCGGAAACTAGTGAGCCGACGGACGTCGGTAAATGCGGTGACCCACGCGGCGGTGGCGGCCAGGGCTGCCGCCGGACCGGCAATCAGCACGCTCTCCCGCCTGTTCCGAGCCTGAGGCGGAGCTTCCCGATGTTCCGCTGCGTGCAGCGCGACAGGCGCCAGCGGTCTGCTCTACAGTCGTCTGAAGTGCGATGCCGGATAGAGGTAGTCGTCCCCGGAGTCGTCATTCAGCCGGTAGAATGCACCATCCGCTTCGACCGCTATCAATTCGTAGATACGGCCCAGGGTGAGGTCGTGGCAGCCCGTGGGCGTATCGTCTCCCGGTATGGTCAGCCATGGTTCCAGGCTGATGCATTGCACCAGCGTTGTAGGATGCCAGGTGGTTGTCATGCTTCATCTACCCCTCTGGACGGCCGGCAGTGTCGTCCTGATTTCGTCTCGACTGGGGAGCGCTGGCGACCCCGAAATGGCCACCGCGATGGGCAAAGGCGCTCCGCGCGGAGTGCTCCCGGGTGCAAGACACCGGCCAGCACCCAGAGCTCAGCTACTGCTCGCGGCAGCTTTCGATGGCCTGCCCGGACGGGGCAGACTGCCAGCTCCGACACGACGGCGGGTGGAATGCGCGCTGAGCCAACTGTCGGCAGGGGTGGCGCGCTCCAGCTCGGCGGGGAAACGTCGAAACCAGGTGGAGAGCAGCAGGAGTTCGTCCACCTCGTGAGCCGGCACCGCACCGCCGCTGCGCTCGCCCCCGCCCCCGCTGAACAGGTCGGCGATCCGGTTGGCCAGCTCTCGTCGCTGACGAGCCGCCGTGGGCGCAACCTCCTCGTGGCGAACCCGGCCGCGTCGCACCAGATAGACATGGTCCGTGCCGTCATACCCGCGTACGGTGTAGACGAACGACAAGGTCTCGATGGCGAAGCGGAGGCGAGCGAACTGATCCCGCAATGCTTCCAGCCGGTGCAGCTTGTCGCGGTAGGAGGCTGCGCGCTCGAAGGCGAGGTCCTCGCTGGCACGCTCCATCTGGGTCCGCAACTCATCAATTGGACCGTCGTCATCGCCGTCGAGGAAGGCGCGCGCCAACACCACGCGTCCGTCGTACTCGGACTCGGTACACGCCGCAATGCAGGGTGCCAGGCACTTGCCGATCTCGTGACGGATGCAGCCGGGCGTGCGCGGTGCCAGCACGAACAGCTCGCGCTGGTCGGCGAAATGCATTCGACGGTCCAGCGAGCAGTCGCGCAGTCCGAGGGCATCGTTCAACTCACGCACCGCCTCGCTTACCCGCTGAGCTCCCATGAACGGTCCGTAGTAGACTCCACCATCATCACTGCCCGCCCCGCGCACGACATTCAACCTGGGGGCCGCACCACGGGTGAGCTTGATGAATGCGTAATGTCGCGCATCCCGCTTCATCTGCACGTTGTAGCGCGGCCGGAAGCGCTTGATGAGCCGCAATTCATGGAGGAGTGCGGCGAATTCGCTGGGCGTGTAGTCCCACTCTATCCGTCTTGCCTCACGTACGATTCGCGCTCCCTTGTGCTCCGGGTAGGCGCAACGGAAGTAGCTGAGGAGCCGACTGCGCACGCGCTTCGACTTGCCCACATACAGCACCTCGCCGTCCTCGGCCAGCATGCGGTAGACGCCCGGCCGGTCGACGGCGGCGGCGCGAACCTCGCCTCGCATGGCTGGGAGGTGGGCGTCGGAGACCGGTGCGCGGCGGCTCATCGCTGGCAATCCGGGCACCACACGGTCGTCCGACCGTCTATCTCATGCGTCTCGCTGAGCGCGCCGTGACAGCGTGGGCACTCCTCCCCGCCGCGGCCGTACACGGCCAGGTGGGCGGCGAAGCCACCCTGTCCGCCGCTGGCGTCACGATAGTCACGGAAGCTGGTGCCGCGGTGGCCAATCGATTCGGTGAGTACGTCGCGCACCGCTCCATGCAGCCTTGCTGCCTCATGGTCGCTCAGTGAACGCGCAGGGCGCCCCGGCTGCACGCGGGCACGCCATAACGCCTCGTTCGCGTAGATGTTGCCTATGCCCACCACGCGGCGCTGATCCATGAGCACTTTCTTGACCGCCTGACGTGATGCGCGAAGCAGCACGACCAGGTCGGCCGCCATGAACGCGGGGTCCAGCGGCTCCGGCCCGAGCGCCGCAGTATAGGCAGCAAAACGCTCCGGCTTCATGAGGGCGAGCGTGCCCAGCCGCCGGATATCGCGGTAGTGGAGTCGACGACCATCCTCCAGCAGGAAATCGAGCGTGGAATACTGTCGCTCGCGCTCCGGGAGGTCACCCGAGTCCAGCAACAGCGCGCCGGTGAACCGCGGCTGTACCACCAGACGGTCGCCGCTCGAGAGATCGATGACGACGAGCTTGGCTCGCCTCCAGCAGCGCTGGATGACGGTTCCCTGCGTGCGCATGGCGAGTTCGGCCGGCTCGACCTCCCGGAGCACATCGGCACGTCGGACGACCACCTCCACGATCCGGCTGCCGCCCACGGCAGCGTCCAGATCACGGGCGATCGTCTCGGTCTCAGGTAACTCCGGCACCTGTCACGTCTGCCTGACGCTCCAGTTCACGCCACGCCAGGTCGCTGCGGAACTGCCTGCCCGCCAGCCCTACCTTTCCGGCCACCCTGCGACTTCGCTCCCGAGCCTCGCTCAGGGTAGGTGCGACGGCGGTGACGGCTACCACACGCCCGCCTGCGCTCAGCAACTGGCCATCCTCCAGCCGGCGCGTACCAGCGTGAAAGACGACCACGTCGTCTTCGTCGGGAGGCAGGGTCAGCAGTTCGCCGGTACGTGGACGGTCGGGGTATCCCGGCGCCGCGACCACCGTGGTGACAGCGCTCGCCGGCCGCCAGCGTGGCGCGGCCACGCCAACCAGCGATTCCCCCCGAGCGACTCTGGTCAGCAGGTCGAGCAGGGAGCTGTCCATGAGCGGCAGGATCGCCTGGCTTTCCGGGTCGCCGAAGCGGCAGTTGAACTCGACCACCATCGGACCCTCTGTCGTGAGCATCAATCCGGCATAGAGCAGCCCGCGGAAGGGGCGCCCGCAGTCACGAAGCGCCGCCAACGTGGGTTCGAGGATCGTCTTCCGGACCTCGACCAGGAGTTCCGGCGTGGCCAGCGAGACCGGCGCATAGGCGCCCATGCCACCGGTGTTCGGGCCAAGGTCACCGTCCAGGAGGCACTTGTGATCCTGCGCCGCGAGCAGAGGAATGGCTGTCGTGCCATCGGTGATGGCAAAGAGCGAGAGCTCCTCGCCGGTCAGGAAGGCCTCGACGAGGATCTCCGCGCCGGCCTCACCGAAAGCTCCCTCGCCGAGCATCATCTGGATGGCCCGGTCAGCATCATCCAGCGTATGACAGACCAACACTCCCTTGCCGGCGGCCAGTCCCGATGCCTTCACCACGACCGGGGCGCCAGCACGCCGCACCGCGGCGGTAGCGGACTCGATGTCCCGGTGGAACTCGGCCGCCGCGGTGGGGATTCCGTGGTCCAGCATGAGCTGCTTGGCAAAGCGTTTGGAGGTCTCGATCTCGGCGGCCGCCCTGGTAGGGCCAAAGATCGGCACGCCGTTGTCGATGAACCGGTCGACGATACCGGCCGCCAACGCCGCTTCCGGACCCACGACCGTCAGATCAACGCGCTCCTCCATCGCCATGGCCAGAATGGCCTCCACGTCGTCGGCGGCCAGTTGCACGCACCGTCCCAGCGCCGCTATCCCCGGATTTCCGGGAGCAGCAATGATATCGAGCGACGGATCGTCGCGGAGCAGCTTCCAGGCAAGCGCATGCTCACGTCCGCCGCCACCGATGATGAGAACCTTGGCCATGCCCGCAATCTAAGCGCTCGACGCCCGACGTCGAGCGCATTCCACGCGCCTGTTGCGAGCTCGTGGAGCTGCTTCCAGCGCTACCTGCGGAAGGCGTCGGCGACGGCGTCGGCAGCCCTGTCCAGGGAGTCTCCGAGCTGGGTGACAACCGTGCGCACCTGCTGTCCGTAGTAGCCGGCAGCGTCTGCCATGTCGTCGCCGAGCGGTCGGCTGCCGGTGCCATCGCGGCGTGGATAGGCTCCGCCGACAATGTCTGCGTAGGCGCCACTGGCCACCCAGCGCTGCAATTCGCCCGCCCGAACGGTGCCGAAAGGGTGATCACGGAAGGCAGTGTTCAGGATCTTGAGCACATTGTCCCAGGCGCCGTCCTCCGTCTCGTACTCGGTTGCCTGGATCATGAACTCATCCAGGTCCAGGCTGTCGGCGCCCGCGCCGCCACCGGCCAGCTTCATGAAGACCGCCATCGCTGCACGTTCGTTCTGTACGCCCAGCAGGCCGGCACGGTCGGCCGAGAGTTCGCTCTTCCTGTACCACTCCAACAGGGCGAGCTGGAACGGCATCAGCGCCAGACCGGCCAGGAACGGGAGGTTCCTGAGGCCGAGCATGAGCAGCAGGACGGCCAGGGTGCGGTAGGTGACATGGCCGCTCATCACGTGCCCGAGTTCATGGGCCAGGATGAAACGCTGCTCGTCGTCGTCCAGCAGTTCGAGTGAGGCCGAGCTGATGACGATGAACGGGCGCTCGAAGCCGACCGCGCCGGCATTCACGAACGGAGTCTGGCTGACGTACAATTCCGGGCGACCGGTTCGGTTTACGATGGCCTCCGTACCGCCTGGCCAGTCCAGCGTGGTAAGGACATCAGTGTAGAGCGCGTCCAGTTGCGGGCGTTGGCGCGGTCCGACTCGAACGGCATTGCCCAGGAAGAGCTGGCGGATGCCGCGTTCGCCAAGGAACCCGAAGACGCGCCGGACGACCTCGTCGAAACCGGGGAGGGCGCGCAGCGCGTTGAGGGCAGCTCGGTCGGCCGGATGTTCCCAGGCCGTCGGCGCAATGAGGGATAGCGTGGTTGGCATCTGACCAGAGACAGGGTGGGTGGAACGACCGTGGGCTCAGGGTATCATACGTAGCCGCACCGGAAAAAGTGTCGCGTTCACGCCCCGCACCCTGTCTCCAGAGCCGGCTAACCCATCGCCTGTTCGATGTCACCGATCAGGTCGCCCTCGTCCTCGACTCCGCAGGAAAGGCGGATCAGCCCATCGCTCAGTCCGATCGAATCCCGGCGGCTTGCCTCCACCGAGGCATGCGTCATGGATGCTGGATGGCTGATCAGGCTCTCCACGCCGCCCAGCGATTCGGCGAGCGAGAAGACGCGGACCCGGTTGAGCACCTGTACCGCACGCTCCCTGGTCCCGAGGTCGACCGAGATCATGCCTCCGAAACCACTCATCTGCCGCTTCGCCAGGTCGTGCTGCGGGTGCGAGGCAAGGCCGGGGTAGTACACCCTGTCCTCGCCCACCCGATCGGCCAGCCAGGCGGCCATGGCCCGACCGTTGGCGTCGTGCTGACGCATCCGCAGATGCAGCGTCTTCGTGCCGCGGAGTACCAGCCACGCGTCGAACGGTCCGGGAACGGCGCCCGCTGCGTTCAGGATGAACTGGAGTCGCTCGGCAAGTACGTCGTCGTTCAACACGGCGAGGCCACCGATCATGTCACTGTGGCCATTCAGATACTTGGTCGTCGAGTGCCAGACGATGTCGGCGCCGTATTCCAGCGGACGCTGGAAATAGGGAGTCGTGAACGTGTTGTCCACGATCAGGATCGCGTCGTGACGATGGGCGATCCCGGCACAGCCGGCGATGTCCGTGAGCCGCATCAACGGATTGGTCGGCGTCTCGATCACCACTCCGCGAGTCTCCGGAGTCATGGCGTCGGCCACCTTCTGCAGGTCACGGCTGTCCACATAGGTGAAGCGCAGCCCGAAGCGGGTGAGCAGCTTGTCGAACAGGCGGAAGGTGCCCCCGTAAACGTTCTCGCCGCAGACGATGTGATCGCCGGACTGGAAGAGCTTCATGATCGAGTCCAGGCAGCCTGTCCCGCTGGAGAAGGCAAAGCCGTGTTGGCCTCCCTCCAGCGAAGCCACGTTCCGTTCCAGCGCCTCACGCGTCGGGTTACGACCACGGGCGTACTCGTACCCCTTGTTTTCACCGACCGCGTCCTGCACATAAGTGGACGTCTGGTAGATGGGCGTCATGATGGCGCCGGACATGGGATCCGGGCGCTGTCCGGCGTGGATGGCGCGAGTGGCGAATGAGCCTGATAGTTCGTCGGGAAGAACGCGGGTCATGCGAACCCTCGGTTGAGGTGGGTAGGCAAGATAACCGAACCAGCCAGCGATGGGCGAGTGAGCTCCGTTCCGTGACGCCGGATCGGAGTTCCCGGACCAGTGTCAGTACAGTTTCAGCGTGCGACTCGATCAACGGAGTGTCTGTCGGTGATGCACCCGCTTCTCCAGGCGATCAGGGAACCGAATGAGGCCGGTAGTTCGCCAATCCAGGCGGGCGAGGCGTCAGCGACGGTCCCGGACGTTCAGGCAAATGTGAAAAGGCGCATCCGCTGCGTGATTGCCGACGATGAGCCGCGGCTCCGCCAGGTCCTCTGTCGCCTGATGACGGCCGACGGTTTCGACTGCGTCGAAGCGTCCACCGGGGTGGAGGCGCTGGCAGCGTTGCGAGAGGAACCCACGCAATTGCTCCTGTCCGACATCCGCATGCCGCAGATGGACGGTTTCCAACTGCTCTGCCAGGTACGCGAACACCATCGGGATACGGCAGTCGTCATGATCACCGCTGTCGCCGATGTGGACATGGCCGTGAAGGCGCTCGCCAATGGGGCCACCGACTATCTCACCAAGCCGTTCAACCTGGACGAGGTGAGCGCGCGGGTGGCCCAGGCGCTGGAGACGCAGCGTTTGAGGATGGAGAACCGGGAGCACCAGGAACGGCTCGAGGAGCGGGTGCAACAGCAGGCCAGCCGGATCGAGGAGATCTTCCTGGCGGCCGTGCAGTCGCTCGTCCAGGCGCTGGAACTGAAGGATCCTTACACGAGGGGGCACTCCGACCGGGTCAGCCACAATGCTGGCATCATCGCCCGCGCCCTGGGCCTCGATGAGCCCACTATCGGCCAGGTCGTACTCGGCGGCCACATGCACGACATCGGCAAGATCGGCGTCCGGGAGGCAATCCTGAACAAGCCCGGTCCGCTCACTGAGGATGAGTACCGCCACATCATGACCCACCCGGTTGTCGGTTGGCGGATCCTCGCACCGCTCATGGCCGACGCGCCGCTCGCCCTGGGCATCGTCCGATCCCACCATGAGCGCTACGATGGCCGGGGGATCCCCGACGGGCTGGCCGGGGATGAGATTCCTGTCGTGGCCCGGGTGGTCGCCGTCGCCGACGCCTTCGACGCCATGACGAGCAGTCGAGCCTACAGGCCAGGATCGCGGCTGTCGGTGGACGCCGCAGTGGCAGAGCTGGAGCGGAACCGGGGAAAGCAGTTCGATCCTGTAGTCCTCGACGCAGCGTTAGCTCTCATTGCCGACGGCAGTATCGCTCTCATGCCCACCGACACGTAGCGATCCGCACCAGTTGGCTGGTGGGCCATCGCTCAGCCGCTGCTGACGACGACCTCTTCGGGCTGCTTGTACGCCGCCAGTTGACTTGCGCACCACTCGCGGATGACCTCTTCGGTCACATCGCCGCCCACTTCGACCCGGATGTCGTTCTCCCGTCGGTCGGACTGCACGGCGCTCACTCGTACGCTGCGCACGCCGTCCAACTGCCCGATCACCCGTTCCAACTCGGCCGGATAGATGTTGTAGCCGTCGCGGGTGAACATGCGCTTGATGAGCCCTCGGAACGTGAAGTACCCATCGCTCGCGCGCACGCCGAGGTCGCCGCTGCGTAGCCAGCCCTCGCGTTTACTGAGCCCGCTATCGCCGCCAACGTAGCCAGGAGATACGTTGTCTCCTCTGATGCAGATCTCTCCTTCCACCCCGTCGGCGCACTGCCGTCCGGTGTCCTGATCCCGGATTGTCACCTCCACTCCCGGGAATGGAAGGCCGAGCGTACCGCGATGGTTCGGCTGATCGAGCGTGTTGAAGAGGGATATCGGCCCTGCCTCGGTCAGGCCGTAACCCTGGCGGAGCTCGACGCCCGTGGCTTCGTACCATCGTGCCTGGAGCTCCTCCTCCAACGGTGCACCGCCGCAGATGCATAGCCGAAGCGCGGGCGCGCGGAGCGCTTCCGGCCGCCTGTCCAGCGTTGCCAGCAGCGACCGGAAGATGCTCGGTACCCCGGCCACCACTGTCACGCCGCCTTCCTCCAGCAGCCCCAGAGCGTCTGGGGGCGAGAAGCGCCCCGGCGCCAGCACCGCCGCTCCTGCCAGCAACGGCGCGGCCGCGGTGACCACGAGTCCGAAGAGGTGCGACCAGGGTAGGGGAGCAAGCACCTTGTCGGCGCTGGTGAAGCGGGCCTGCTCAACGGCCGCCCGGGCATTTGCCAGCAGGTTGCGATGGGTGAGGATGGCACCTGCTGCAGTCCCTGCCATTGCCGAGGTGTAGACGACGACCGCCTCCTCGTCGCGCCCCTCGGCACCGATCTCTCCCTCCAACCGGAAGGCGAAGTGCGAGCCCAGGTCCACCTCCCGCACACGGCCGTCGGTGATCACGCGGGCCGAGCGTGGCAGGTCGTCGAGTTCCACACGGAGTATGTGGGCAGGCACTCCGGAAGCGAGCGAGGAGATGGTGAGGACCGCGCCGACATCACCGTCCGATAGCTGATGCGCGATCTCCGGTGGGGAGGCCAGAGGGTTGATGAGCACTGCGGCTCGTCCCTCGGTGGCTGCGAAGGCGGTGAGGAAAGCCGACCCGTTCGGGAGGAGAATCGCGGCACGGCGGCCAGCCAGGGCCCGTACCAGAGGCGCGCAACGCTGGAGAAGAGTCACCCCAGCGGCCACCGCCTGCTCGGCGGGCATGCCGTTGATCGTCCCGCCGCCGCTGGCGAGGGCGAACGGGAGAAGGCCCAGAGGATCATTCATCATTGCGTACCCTGTGTGATGCGAGACACTGCCATATGGTCCTCAGTAGTGTACATAGTGGAGATTGCACGTGAAGCGCCAAGTCTCTTGATTGCGTAATTCCGGCTCGTGATGGGCCGCGTTCACCAGACAGATCAAGGATGGGTATGACGCACGACGGGTTGATGGTCAGTGTCTCCGGGGTTCGTGGGCGCGTGGGTGAGGCGCTCACGCCGGAAGTGGTCGCACGCTTTGCCGCTGGATTCGGCGCGTGGGCGCTGGCCCGCGGTAGCGCACGGACGATCGTGGTGGGCCGCGACAGCCGTGTCTCCGGGCCGATGTTCCACCGCGCCGTCCTGAGCGCCCTGGAATCGGTTGGCGCGACGGTGATCGACGTCGGCATGGCACCCACGCCGACCATCCAACTTGCCGTCGAGCACCACCATGCTGCCGGCGGGTTGGCCATCACTGCCAGCCACAACCCGATCGAGTGGAATGCGCTCAAGTTCATCAGCTCCAGTGGCCTCTTTCTCGATCCCGCAGAGAGCGCCGCGATGCGCGCGACGGTGGATGGCGAGATCCCTCGCGTTACCTGGGATCTGCTCGGCTCGGTAACGGAGGACGGCGAGGCGGTGGAGCGGCACCTCGAGGCGATCCTGGCGCTCCGCTTCATTGACGTGGAGAGAATTCGCGCCCGGCGCTTCCGCGTCGCCCTGGATTGCTGCCGCGGCGCCGGCGCGACCATCATGCCAGCGCTCCTCGATCGGTTGGGCTGTGAGGTGACGGCGATCAATCTTCCCGCCGATGGACGTTTCCCCCGTTCCCCCGAGCCAGTGGCGGCCAATCTGGGCGAACTGGAGGAGCTGGTCAGGCGTTCGGGCGCCGATATCGGCTTTGCCGTCGACCCGGACGTGGACCGCCTGGCGCTGGTCTCGGAGAAGGGGCGCGCGGTAGGCGAGGATTACACCCTCTCGCTCGCAATTCGTCTGGTGCTCCGGCACCGTGAGGGCGCCGTGGTCACTAATCTCTCTACCAGCAGGGTGGTGGAGGACGCCGCCTTGGACGCTGGTGCGCCTTTCTACCGCGCCCCGGTAGGAGAGGTCAACGTCGCCGTCCGCATGCGCGAGGTGGGCGCCGTTATTGGCGGTGAAGGGAATGGCGGCGTGATCCTGCCGGAGTTGCATCTTGGACGCGATGCCCCGGCCGGCGCGGCGATCATTCTCCAGCTTCTGGTGGAGGAGGGACGCACGCTCTCCGAGCTTGTCGGTGCCCATCCGGGCTACTCGATCGTCAAGGACAAGCTGGCCCGTCCGGCAGCCCCCCTGGACGACGTTTACGCGGCCCTGACCAGCCGTTTTGGTGACGCTGAGCTGGACCATCAGGATGGACTCAGGCTGGCCTGGCCCGATGCCTGGCTGCACGTGCGGCCGTCGGGCACCGAGCCGATTGTGCGGGTCATCGCCGAGGCGCCCACGGAGGCCCGTGCGCTCGCCCTCATTGCCCAGGCCAGGATACCTCTGGACGCGCTGGCGCGATGAGTGCAGTAGGTGGTTCGGATTGCACAGATACTGTGCCGGATTCTGCCCGCTTGTAGTGCTGGGTCGTTCCGGCACTGATGTTATTGGCGTGGACTCGCTCAGGAGTCAGGCCATCCCTCTCGAGAGAGATCGATATCATGTGTGGAATTGTCGGTTATATAGGCCCCCGGGTGGCTACGCCATTGCTCGTGGATGGGCTGAGGCGTCTGGAGTACCGGGGATACGATTCGGCCGGCATCGCCATCCTCAACGGGCATGGGGTGGAGACCAGGAAAGCGGCCGGCAAGATCTCGCGGCTGGAGTCACTCCTGTCCTCCAGCCCGATCGAGGGGAACATCGGCATTGCCCATACCCGCTGGGCCACTCACGGCGCGCCCACCGAGTGCAACGCCCATCCTCACGTGACCGAGGATGGCAGTATAGCTGTCGTGCATAACGGAATCATCGAGAACGCCAGCACACTTCGCACCCGGCTCACCGAGCGCGGACATGTCTTCTCGTCGGAGACGGACACCGAGGTCCTCGCCCACCTGATCGAGGAACTCTACGAGGACACCCTGGAGAAGGCGGTCATCGCCGCCCTCTCCCACGTCGAGGGCACGTATGGCATCGCCGTCATGGCGGCCAGCGATCCAGGCAAGCTGGTCGCCGCGCGCCTCGGCAGCCCCCTCCTGCTCGGTCTGGGCGAGGATGAGTACTTCATCGCCAGCGACGTGTCGGCGATCCTGGCCCACACCCGCCAGGTGATCTACCTGGACGATGGCGACGTCGCCGTCCTCACCCGCGACGGCTACGACATCTTCGACCTGGACGCCGCCACGAAGAGTCACGTCGTCAGCCGCGTGGACTGGGACCTGGATCAGATCGAGAAGGGTGGCTACGCGCACTTCATGCTCAAGGAGATCTTCGAGCAGCCGTCGACGATCGGCAATACGATGCGCGGGCGACTGCTCGAGGAAGAAGGGACGGCGAAGCTGGGTGGGCTCAACATCAGCGATGAGGAGCTCCTCGACATCGACAACATCATCATCACCGCCTGTGGCACCAGTTGGCACTCGGCGCTCATCGGCGAGCACATGCTCGAGGAACTCACGCGCATTCCGGTAGAGGTGGAGTACGCGTCGGAGTTCCGTTACCGTAACCCGATAGTCACCGACCGGACGCTCTGCATCGTCATCTCGCAGTCAGGCGAGACGGCGGACACGCTGGCGGCCATGCGTGAGGCCAAGCGTCGGGGAGCCCGAACGCTGGGTCTGGTGAACGTCGTCGGCTCCACCATCGCCCGCGAATCCGACGGAGGCATCTACCTGCACGCCGGGCCGGAGATCGGTGTGGCGTCCACCAAGGCGTTCACGAGTCAGGTCGTCGCCCTCGCCCTGCTCACGCTCAAGATGGCCAGGTTGCGGGATCTCTCCATCCTGCGCGGCCGCGAGATCGTCGCTGGCCTGCAGGCGCTGCCCGGTCAGGTTCAGCAGATGCTCGATCGCGCTGACGAGCTGGAAGAGTTGGCGGAGGAGTTCAAGCGGTCGCCCAATTTCCTCTACCTGGGCCGCGGCTTCAACTTCCCGGCGGCGCTCGAGGGCGCGCTCAAGCTGAAGGAGATCAGCTACATCCACGCCGAGGGCTATCCGGCGGCCGAGATGAAGCACGGGCCGATCGCCCTCATCGACGCCATGATGCCGGTCGTCTTCATCGCGCCGCACGACTCCGTGTTCGACAAGCTTGTCTCCAACGTGCAGGAGGTGCGGGCCAGGAAGGGCAAGACCATCGTCCTCACCAGCCGCGACGAGCCGGCGCTGGAAGGGCTGGTGGACTACGAGTTCCGCATGCCCGAGACGCTCGAGATGCTCACTCCGGTGCTCGCCGCCGTGCCGCTCCAGTTGCTGGCCTACTACATCGCCGTCAAGCGTGGCTCCAACGTGGATCAGCCGCGGAACCTGGCCAAATCGGTGACCGTGGAGTGATACTGTAGTCTGGACCACTGTCGAGCGCGGGGCGGGGCCACTCCTGGTCTCGCCCCGCGCTTCGCTGCCGTACCGACTTCAATGCGCACTCTTCTACAGCGAGTATCCCGCGCCGAGGTACGCGTGGGCCGGACCATAGTCGGAAGCATAGGGCGAGGCTACCTGCTGCTGGTCGGCTTCACCGAGGGCGACGACGAGGCGAAACTTGCCTGGATGGCCGACAAGATCATCGGGCTACGCCTCTTTGCGGACGCCGATGGCAAGATGAATCTCGACCTGGAAGCCGTCGACGGTAGCGTGCTGGTGGTGTCCCAGTTCACTCTCTACGGCAACGTGGAGAAGGGACGTCGCCCGAGCTTCATCGATGCCGCTCGTCCGGAGGTGGCAACCCCGCTCTACGAACGCTTCGCCGCCCTGCTGCGGGATAGGGGAGTGCTCGTGGAGACGGGCGAGTTCGGCGCCATGATGGATGTCGAACTCGTCAACGATGGCCCGGTAACCCTCTGGCTGGAACGATGAACCATGGCGAATCCGCCACCTCGTCTGCACCGCGTGTGATCCTGGCGTCGCAGTCGCCGCGGCGACGCGAACTACTGGATCTCATGGGCATCCGTCACGAGGTCAGGCCGGCAAACGTGGATGAGACGCCGCTGGCCGGCGAGTTGCCGGCCGCTTACGTGGAGAGAGTTGCCCGCGCCAAGGCGAAGGAACTCGCCGCCGCATTTTCCGACGCCGTCGTCATCGCCGCCGATACCAGTGTCGTCATCGACGACCTGATACTCGGAAAACCCATCGACGCGGCGGATGCGCTGAGGATGCTTGGCAGACTGGCCGGCCGGGTGCATTCCGTGTTCACCGCAGTGGCCGTTGCCCGGGCTGGACGGACGGTGAGCGCGGTGGAGCAGGTCGAGGTGAGCTTTCGCGACCTGGACGCCGCCGAGGTGGCGGCGTATGTGGCGACCGGCGAGCCGATGGACAAGGCCGGAGCCTACGGTATCCAGGGGCTGGGCGCCACGATCGTCCGTCGTATCGAAGGGGACTACTTTGCCGTCGTCGGGCTGCCGCTGGCTCGGCTTGTGACGCTCCTGCGCGATACCGGAGTACGCTATCAGTTTGGCGGGCTCGTCGTTGGAGGCGTTGACGCTGAGCAGCCTGAGCGCCGGTGCAGCTTTTGATACGTAATCGGGGAAAACCGTTTCACCTTACTCAATCGGGCCAGCATCTCGAAGTACTTTTCGACGGCCGATTCGAGTTTGGCGCGGGCCACGCACTGCGGTGCCTATAGTCGGCCCACAAGAGATACCATCGTCGACGGTTTTCATGCCGGAGGGCTACGCGCCGATACGGCGCTTCTCCCCGCCACGCAGCCACGTCACTGCAGTCAGGAATTCCGAAGTCCAACAATCGTTGTCAGATTGTGCGACGGGCTGGTACTTCAGGATATGACTATCGTCCGTCGAATCAGGTATGAGCCATCGTTCCACGGTATACATGAATGCTCCCCATCGTCCGAGCGCCGGCCCCAGAGATACTGCGAGAATGTCGAACTCGTTGAAGCGATAGGGCCGGGTTCGCTCCCCCTTCTTGTCGCCTTTGCGGCTCTTCTGGACTTCCACGACGTAATGGTCCGCCGGCCAATTCATCCTACGCTTCCAGACATTATTCGCAAACAGCGGCTGCTTCTTCGCTGAACGCTGCATCTTCACCTGCACCCTGACTGTTGGGTGGGACAACCCCGGGGGCGGAAACTCTGGGTTGGGCAGGTCTGTAAGGAGGAAATCGTAAGGTGGGTCAGCAAATGGAAGAGGGAGCTGTCGCCACTCATCGCTGATTTCTGGTAGAACTTCTGTCGCGAAGGCTGCCTCTGCAAAGATCCCGCGGATCATGCGAATGGTGAAATCTCCTGCCCGATCAAGTGCGTCCAGCATTCCGTCGGCGGATATCATGAGCCGCTCTTCCAGCGGATGCTTCGGTAGCATCCTCCGCACGTGCGACTGAACCCGCCGGAGCTGGTCCTCGTTAAGCCGTGCGAGCAGTCGCTTCACTTCGTCGATATCACTCATCCTTGGTTTGCCGTCGTCGAGGACGTCCGGGAGGCTGCGCCTCGAAGTTGAGCACGTCCAAACGGTGAACGAGCACATATCCTGCAACCAGTCGACTGCGGAGTCTTCCTCTTTTCACCAACTGAGAAATAGCCTGTCGGGATACCTGCCGGAGTCGCGCTGCTTCCGCCTGCGAGATCCATTCATCGTCCGCTTTATGGAAATAGGTTGACATCGTCAACCGATTGTTTAAGGTTAGCTGTGGCGTAGTTCGATGAGTGTGCATCGGCCCATTGTTGTAAGTTCCGTCTTTGTTGGCCGAACCGGAAGGTCATCGGTCTGTGATCCTTCAATCTTGCCTCTAGAGGTCACTTCATGACGACGTCTCCTCAGGCGACGCTCGCTTTTGGCGAAGGCCCTCACCCATCCGATCTCGTATCGGGTACCGAGCCACATTACCGTACGGACTTGGGAGCTGCTTACCTCGCTGACTCCCGTGATGTCTTGCGAGTGATACCTGATGCGTCGGTGAACCTCGTTTTCACTTCTCCACCCTACGCACTGCACTTCAAGAAGGAATACGGGAATGTCCACAAGGATGAATACGTCGAGTGGATCCTCACTTTCGCGCGCGATATTTTCCGCATTCTGACCGACGATGGCAGCTTCGTTCTGAACATCGGCGGAAGCTACAACAAAGGTCTGCCGACCCGGTCAACTTACCATTTCAAGGTGCTGCTTGCGCTGGTGGAGAAGCTCAATTTCCATCTCGCGCAAGAGTTCTTCTGGTACAATCCTGCGAAGATGCCGATGCCGGCCGAGTGGGTGACGGTTCGGCGGATTCGCGTGAAGGACGCCGTCGAGTACGTCTGGTGGTTCTCCAAGACTCCATGGCCAAAGGCGAATAATCGACGCGTGCTGAAGCCCTACAGTGCCGACATGATCCGACTGAACAAACGAGGCGTGCGAGCCACAGTGCGCCCATCTGGACACAATATCACGTCTGATTTCGATAAGGTGAGCGCTGGCGGGTCAATTCCTGGGAACGTGTTCGAAGACGAGGCACCCTCGGACTTGATCAAGGTCGGGAATAATTCCGCGAATGATCAGTACACCAAGCGGTGCAAAGCCGCGGGGATAAAGATCCATCCCGCGCGATTTCCAACGGCCCTTCCAGAGTTTTTTGTGAAATTGCTCACTGACGAGGGTGATCTCGTGCTCGATCCGTTCGGTGGCTCCAACACAACCGGGATGGTCGCTGAGGGGCTGAGCCGGCGATGGCTTGCTATGGAAAGCGTTCGCGAATACTTGGACGCGAGCAAGTTCCGATTCGACGAGGTCCGGAGCGGCGCACAGATCCAATCGACGTGAGTGATAAAGTTCCTGAGCTGTTAGCTTGGCCATCTGGAAGCGCTGTTTGAGCCGCATACTGTGCGCTTGCACCGTCGGAGTCGACTGAGGGCTCCTCGCGGTCAATCCAGGCATGTTCTCTCTACGCCAGCTGCCTCACTCCCAACCGGTACGTCGGTAGTTCCGCTTCCAGATGTCCACCTTCTCCACGACATCCTTGACCTGGATACGCGGCATGCGGTCCCTGCGCGTGGCCATGGATATGGGGTAGTTCTCGCCCGGGTTGCCGTAAGCGTCCACGATCAGCTCGTGGAAACGCCGGTAGGGGCCACTGCGCTTGGGATTGGTGTAGCCGATGAGGCTTATCACCGGCCTGTCGAGGGCGACCGCCATGTGCAGCGGCCCGGTGTCCGGCGCGATCACGAGCGCGGCGCCGTCCAGGATCGATACCAGTGGGCGTAGTCCGCTGCCCAAGGCCGAGATGGGCTTGTGCGTCGCTCGCTCCATGATCACCCGTTCGGCGTTCAGCTCCCGTTCGCTGCGGCCACCCACCAGCACCGGCTGCAATCCATAATCCGCGTGGAGAATGTCCACCAGCTCGGCCCAGCGCTCGGGTAGCCAGTCCTTCTGCGGCTTGCTGGTGGCAACCACCAGCGCCGCCACTGGGCGCTCGATCGGTGCGTAGAACTCACGCTGCCACTGCCGTTCGTCCTCCCACGGACCCAGCCCCCACGTGACCGGGTCGTGAGCCACGCCCAGAGCATTCAGGAACTCGAAGTACTGGTCCTGGACATGCTGACCTGAGTGCGGCGGGATCTGGTGGGTGGTGAACAGCCAGTTGAGATCGCGGGCACGCTTGCGGTCGAATCCGAGTTTTATGGGTGCGCGCGTGAAACGGGTGATGAGGCCGGCCTTGAAGTACACCTGCAGCGCCAGCACGACGTCGAACTGACGGGTGGCCAGTTCGGCGCGCACGTTCGCGAAGGCGCGACGACCCAGGCTGCGGTCGAAGATCACGATGTCGTCGACGGACGGATGACCGCGGACGAGGGCGGCCGGACCAGGCTGCAATACCCAGGTGATGTGCGTCGTGGGCTGATGACGCTTGAGGGCGTTTATGACGGGGAGCACGTGCACCGCGTCTCCGACCGCGCTCATCATGACTATCCCGACCCTGTCGAGCGGCGTACGGATCATGCGTCCTCCCGAGCCAATCTTTCCAGAAGCTGCAGCTCGCCTTCATCAAGCAGCGGTCCGCGTCGCTCGTGCCAGCGTTGCACCGAACGGACCAGGCGGGCCAGGTTCGCGCGCAGGACGGCCGGGTCATCAGCCCCGCCGAAGACCACCCGGTCCACGTCCAGGACATGAGCCAGGGCTGTCTCACCATCCATGGTCAGCAGGATATTCTTCACGTTGAGATCGGCGTGGCGCGCACCGGCGCGCGTGAGCTGTGAGACGAGCCGTGCGGTCGCGGCGAGCAGTGCGGTCCGGTGGCCGGGCCAGCGATCGAGCGCTGCCGGCAGATCGGCGCTCTCGGCAACCTCCCTGGTCACCACATCCACTCGACGCAGTAGCGGTCCGGCCGGATAGACCATGTAGGCCACCAATTCGGGCGTCGGAACCCCGGCGGCGGCCAGCCTCACAGCCGTTGCCAGCTCCCGTGGCGCACGAGTGGGTGGCAGGAATCGGTCGCCGGTAAATCGTGCGAGTAACCCTCCATGGCGGTTACGACGCACCACGACCGGCGTGCCGTCGGCAAGTCGCACCGCCCATGCCACACCGCGGCCATGCAGCGCTCGCCGGTCCGGCTGGAGGCCCGCCCAGTCGTGGAGCGTGCCGGCGGACCGCACGGCGAGCGCAACGGCGTCGGCCACACCTTCCCGGGCAACGCCGCGGGCGTCCCCCGCCAGGCCCACCGCGCTCACCTGGCGGTGGCGCGGGGGCAATGTTGCCCGGCTCTCCGGAGTCATGGTCGTGCTCAAGACGAGCTCAGCCTGTAGATCGGCACCGGCCGGCTCTTGCCGCGCAGCGTGAGAGGCGGACAGGCCTCCATTGCCGGCACCGAGCCGAGGGCACCACGAAGCGCTTCACTGACCAGTATCTCGCCCGCCCGCGCGGCGTTGCTCAGCCGGTTCGCCACGTTCACCGTATCGCCAATGATCGTGTACTCCAGCCTGCGCTCGCTGCCGATATTGCCCGCGAATACCTCGCCATAAGTGAGCCCTATGCCCACGCCCAGTTCTGGTCGTCCGTGGGCGCGCCACCGCGCATTCAGCAGCGCCAGCTCGCGCTGCATCTCCATCGCCGCCCGGAGCGCGTTATCGGCGTCGCTATCGCTGCCAATCGGGGCACCCCACTGGGCCAGTATGGCGTCGCCAATGAACTTGTCCAGCGCTCCACCGTGGCGAAACACGCACTCCACCATCTGGGTGAAGTACTCCGTCAGAAGTGACGCCACCTCTTCCGGTCGCATCGATTCGGCAAGGGAGGTGAAGTCACGAATGTCGCTGAACAGCACGGCCACCAGCCGTCGGTCACCACCCAGTCTCGCCGCCCCCGGATCGCTGGCGATCCGATCGGCGAGCGCTGGCGCGAAGTAGCGCTCGAAGTTCGCTCGCACCAGCGCCTCACGCCTTATGCGCTCGGCGAAGCGGCTGTTCTCCAGCGCTACTCCGGCCAACCCTGCGAAGGCGATGACGAAGTCCAGGTCGTCGTCGCCATAGCGATGGGTGAGTGTCAGGTTGTCCACGTAGAGCACGCCCAGCGCCTCGCCGTCGCTGCCGAGGAGAGGGGCGCAGATGGCGGAGCGCACCTGTTGCGCGATTATCGAGGCTCCGCCGAAACGTTGGTCCTCCGGCGCATCATCCGACAGGAGGGCCACCCGCTCGTCGATCGCCCGCTGCGCGATCGACGCGGGCACCGGTGTGGCCAGCGGATGTCCGGCAGAATCGAGCGCGACGACCGTTTCGAGTGCGCCACCCTCGCCCACCAGCAGGACGGCGGCCCGATCGGCTTCCAGTATCTCCAGCACCATCGTCACCACATCGTGCAACAGCGCGTCGGTGTCCCGGGCGCGGCCCAGCTTGTGGGCGACGGCGACGAGCAGGTCCAGGCGACGTTGAGCCCCCGCGGCGCGGCCTTCGGCCACTGATGAGTCGACCGCAGGCGACGCCAACACCTCGTCGCCGAGGGTGCCCGACGGCGGTTGGCGATCAGCGGAGGATCGCAGTCTCCGCACGCCCACGCCAGGCATCTGTACCGGTCGAGCGCGCAGTATCGTCGCCGCTGCCGATGGTCTCCGCTCGATCTCACCGGGCGCGAGGTCCGGCGGCGTGATGATGTCCGGTCGTGACAGCAGCTTGAACGATACCTTGCCAAAGGTGACGATGTCGTCGACCCTGGCCAGTCCCCTCTCCACCCTGCGTCCGTTGACGAAGGTGCCATTGCTGGAGCCCAGGTCCAGCAGGTGCAGGCCCTCCTCATCCACCCACAGCTCGGCGTGTCGTCGCGAGATCGTGGCATCCAGGATGGGCACGTCGCATTGCAGTGCGCGTCCCACGCCAAGGTGTCGGTCGGCCGGCAGGTCGAAGGTACGATCGCCTGTCTCGCTGACGAGCTGGTAGCGCATTTCTAGGGGGCAGGCTGTGGCGTGGGAGCGGCCGCACGCACGCGGCCGATCGCGGTCAGCATGGCGCGGGCCTTGTTATCCGTCTCCTCCCACTCCCGCTCTCCTACCGAGTCGGCCACGATCCCGGCTCCCGCCTGGACGGAAGCGACGCCATTGGCGATGACACAGGTGCGGATCGTGATCGCCAGGTCCATTCGCTGATCGCCGGCGGCAATGTAGCCCACGGCGCCGGCGTAAGGTCCACGGCGTTCCGGCTCCAGTTCATGGATGATCTCCATTGACCGCACCTTCGGCGCGCCCGTCATGGTACCGGCGGGGAAGGTTGCGCGGAACACGTCCAGCGCCGAGAGCGAGGGTCGCAGCGTTCCCTCCACCTGGCTCACCAGATGCAGGACATGCGAGTACCGTTCGACGCGCATGAGCTCGGTGACTTTCACGGTGCCGTACTCCGCAACCCGCCCGACGTCGTTGCGCCCGAGGTCGACGAGCATCACATGTTCGGCCAGTTCCTTCTCGTCGCCGCGCAACTCGGTGGCCAGCTCGGCGTCCCGGGCCGGGGTGACTCCACGTGGGCGGGTCCCGGCGATGGGGCGCAGGGTGATCCTGCCGTCATCCACGCGGACCAGCAGTTCGGGAGAACTTCCCACGAGCTCCACGCCGTCCAGCACGAGATGGAACATGTAGGGGGACGGATTCAGGGCGCGGATGGCCCGGTAGAGCGATGCACCATCAAAATCGTGGGGTACCGTGATGCGGCGGGCCAGCAGCACCTGGAAGCAGTCGCCGGCCATTATGTAGTCCCGGATTCGCTCGACGTCGGCCAGGAACGTCTCGCGCGCGTAACCACACTCACCGGTGGCAGCGGGCGCGTCCGGGTCGAGCTCGAGCGGGGCCAGGACGGCGGGACCGCGCAGTCGTTCCACGGTCGACGTGACGCGGCCGACGGCGTCATCATACAATTCGCGGAGTAGTGCCGGGCTGGCGCCTCGTGGTACCGGTACCGCTGCCACGGCACGCGCCTGCGCGAGGAGATTGTCGACGATGACGAGTACATCCGGAAAGACCCAGAGGGCCTCCGGAATGTCCTGCCGCGCAGTTGGTGGCTCGGGGAGTCGCTCGATCAGGCTGACGACGTCATAGCTGAAGTAGCCCACGGCGCCACCCCAGAAGGCGCCCAGTTCGGGTACGCTGGCCGGCTCATGTTCCGACAACCGGCTCTTCAACTCGCCCAGCGGATCGGCCGGCCGACGGGCACCATGCCAACCGGCATCGGGCGTCCAGTCTTCAGTGACGCCGTCACGAAGCCGCCAGGCGGCACGTGGGGAACTGCCGAGGAAGGTGAAGCGGGCCCACGTTTCCCCGCCGGCGGGCGCCGACTCGAGGAGGAAGGCAAAGGGATCCCGGCGCAACTTGGCGAATGCCGAGACCGGGGTGTCCAGGTCCATCAGCACATCGCGCCACACGGGGACGAGCCCTCCCTCCGAAGCTAGCTCGGCAAAACGGCTGAACGGGATGGCGGGGTCTGCGGCGGGAGTGTCGAACGGCACTGGTCGGCGGGCGAAGGGAAGGAAAGACGTGGAGCGGATGGGCGTTGCACCGGCAGGGTGCCGCAACAGGCATCGTATCGTATCAGTCTACCCGGCCGCCGCCCGACTCAGCAAGGAACCGCCACAAGTGCTGGCAGGTGGTGCTCGGGCAGCACGCGTCGCGACATGGCATCGCTGACCTTGGCTTCTGCCGATCGTCCACCGTGTGGCGGCCGTGCAGACAGCTGACACCAGCGGCAATGGATTGTGCCGAGGGAGGGTCGTTGGATGCGAGATGAGGAGAGTCGTCGCACAGATTGGCCTGGCGGATCGCCCTGATGAACGACGGAGAATACGGATGAAGGAACCCCTGGTTCGTGATCGCTGGCTGCTTCCGACACTGGAACAACTGCTGCCTATCGAGGCGATCGTGCGCCTCCGCTCCGACGTTGTCGACGGTTACTGGTCGAGCGCTGTTCGCCTGCGACTCGTGAGCGACGACGTGCTGCTGGCGGCGGTGGCTTCCAGGTTCCGGCTTCAGATCGCCAACGTCGAGCGTGCTGACACTGCGGCGCGCGACATCGTCCCCGAGGCGGTAGCCCGTCGCTATGTCGTCGTTCCCATCAGCGTCAACCCGACGGTCCTGGAAGTCGCCACGGCCGATCCAACCGACATGGAGTGCGAACGCTCGCTCGCCTTTGCCAGTGGCCGCAAGGTACGTCTGCTCCTCACGTCGCCGCTCAAGGTCCAGGCCGCCCTTGACAGGCTGTATCGCGGGAAGGCACAGGAAGAGAGCGTGATCAGTCGCATCCTGGAGAACGTGGCCGACAAGTACGACGTCCAGGAACTCCCGGATGAGGATCCGCAGGATCTCGTGGCCGGTCTCACCGACGGCGGCCCGTCCGACCGCCCGGTGATCAAGCTCGTGGATTATGTGGTGGCGGAGGGAATCAGTTCGCGAGCGAGCGACATCCACCTGGAGCCTGGTGAGGACGGCCTGGCGGTCCGCTACCGCATTGACGGCGTCCTGCGACAGGTGCTCACCCTTCCCAGAGCTGCCGGCATCCCGCTGGTCTCGCGCATCAAGATCATGGCTGGCCTGGACATCGCCGACCGTCTCCGTCCTCAGGACGGTCGTGCGCGGGTGGGGGTGAATGGCAAGCAGGTGGATCTGCGCGTCTCCACCCTTCCGGCTGCCCATGGCGAGAAGGTGGTGATACGTATCCTGGATGGAAGCTCGACGGTGATGGGCTTCGAGCAGATGGGGATGAATGCGGGTGATCTGGAGCGTTTGCAGCGTCTGCTCCAGACGCGTGAGGGAGTCGTTCTCGTCACTGGCCCAACTGGATCCGGGAAGACGACCTCGCTCTACACTGCGCTCCGACAGATCCAGGAGCGTGGAGGCGTGAATATCGTGACGGTCGAGGACCCGGTGGAATATCGGCTGCCAGGCATTGTCCAGGTCCAGGTGAATGAGAAGGCGGGGTTGACCTTTGCGACCGCGCTCAAGTCCATCCTGCGCCAGGATCCGGACGTCGTGCTCGTGGGCGAGATTCGGGATCGCGAGACGGCAACGACCGCCGTCCAGGCCTCTCTCACCGGGCATCTCGTCTTCTCAACCCTGCACACGATCGACGCCGCGAGCAGCATCGCGCGGCTGGTGGACATTGGCGTGGAGAGCTACAAGATCGCTGCCGCGCTCAAGGGAATCGTCGCCCAGCGGTTGCTGCGACGCCTCTGACCTGTCTGTCGTCAGCCAGCCATGCTTCCACCCGCCGATCGGGTGCGCCACTGGCTTCCCATGGGCACTGTGCATCAGGAGGCTGTGGGCTGCAGCGAGTGCAACAACACGGGTTACAGGGGGCGTGTGGCAGCGCTGGAAGTCCTGATGGTTGACGCCGAGGTTGCGCGGCGCGTGGCGGCGAACGAGACTGTGGGCCGCATCCTGGAGGCGGCGCGCGAGGCAGGTATGGGCTCGCTCTGGGAGAGCGGTGTCGAGCACGTCCGCAATGGGGTCACGTCGGTGGAGGAGCTCACGCGGGTTCTGGACCTGCCCGGCGGTGAATCGCCCGGACCCCGACCGGTGACCCGGCCCGATCTCCGTCGCGTTGCCAGCCCGTCGCCAGCGGTGCAGGCCTCGCTGGTCGCCGAGGCGGCGCCGTCCCTTCCGGCGGACATCTTCCGCCTGGTCGACGAGCCAGATCCGCTGCACGCCGGGCTGGCCGTCCCGAAAGTCGTACTCGTGGTGGAGGACGAGGTGCACCTGCGCAGCCTGCTCCGGGATCTGCTCGTGCGCGCTGGATATGAGGTACTCGAGGCCAGTGACGGCGTGACGGCGCTCGAGCAGGTCGACCGGGAGGCGCCGGATCTGGTGGTCCTGGACCTGACGATTCCGAGGTTGGATGGCTATGCTGTACTCTCACGCCTGCGGACGCATCGACAGACCATGCGCCTGCCGGTCATCGTGCTCACCGCGCGTGAGGATGAGGAGGCGGAGGTGAGAGTGTTCGAGTTGGGCGCCGACGATTTCCTGGGCAAGCCGTTCCGATCGCGGTCATTGCTGGCCCGCGTGCGGTCGCTGTTGCGTCGTGCCGGAGTGGAGGCTGTGGAATGGGCGGAGCAGGAGGAGGCAGCGACGGAGAGCGTAGCCTGATGGTCCGCGTGGAGCGGTCGCGATGACCGAGCTGAAAATCGGCGTCGTGGATGTCCTGGTGGTTCGGCTTGCCGACGACGGCTGGCGCGTACTGCTCCTCCGGCGCGGAACCGGTACCCGCTGCACCGGAGCGTGGGAGATCGTTCACGGCAGCATCGAGCCGGGCGAACGGCCGGCGGCAGCCGCCTTGCGGGAAGTGGGTGAGGAAACCGGGTTGACCGTCCAGCGCCTGTACAACGTCACGGCACACCTCTTCCACCTGCACCAGAACGATACGGTGCAGGTAGCCGTGGCCTTCTGTGCCTTCGTCACCCCTGAGGAGAGAGAGGTGCGCCTCGGGAACGAGCACGATCATTACGAGTGGCTCGCCGTGGATGAGGCCATGACCCGGTTGCTATGGCCACAGGAACGCCGTACCCTGGCCGATGCTTACGACCTCCTGCGGAATGGCGACGCGGCATCGGCGGATGATGTCCTGCGGGTGATCTGACGCGTGCGATCGCACGGCCATCGCGGCTGGTCATTCCTGGCGGTGGCGGGTGGTGGAGAGTACGTCGAATGAGTCGGGCGGGGCACCAGGCTTCACGCGCACGGTCTTGGCCGGGATACCCACGTTGACGTGGTACGGTCGCACATCCTTCGTGGCCACGGCGCTCGCGCCCACCATTCCGTTCTCTCCCACGTGCACGCCGGCGAGGACGGTCGCGTGGTAGGTGATCCTCACGTCGTCGTCCAGGCGGGTCACCGCGTTGGTCACGTCCCGCTGGTCCACTATCGAGTGGGTGTGGCTGTAGATGTTCGCGTAGTCGGCGATCGACACCCGGTTTCCCAACACTATGCCGCCCCGGTCATCGAGGAGCACGTTCCGGTGGACGACCACGTTGTCGCCGACCTCCATGTTGTACCCGAACGAGAATTCGACGTTGTGAAAGGCCTTGAAGTTCTCGCCGCAGCGCCGGAAGATGTGGCTGGCCAGCAGCCGTCGAAGCCGCACTCCCAGCTCCACATTCTGGCCGCCCAACGCTGAACGATCAAATGAGTACCAGAGCCAGAGTAGCGGCTTCACGCGCTGGAATCGCTCGTCGTCGCATTCGGCATAATACTCCGGCTCCAGCGTCACGTTTCGCGGGTCGAGCGCGGCCAGCGTGAGCCGCGTGGCCAGCGGAAGCGTGGAATCCTCCAGTGCCGTCTCATAGTTGGATGCATAGGCCGGTTGGAGCAGCTCGGCCAGTGTTTCCCTGCAGAACCGGGCACGATCCAACTGCGGGTCGGCAAGCGAATCCGTCAGCCGGTCCAGCCATTCAGTGGTCAGGTGCTGGCGCGGGCGATCGGGCAACGTGCGGAGCGGGCGTATGGGCATCGGGTTGGCGTGGGCGGGGGTGACTGGACACGCTTCCGCGCGTGAGCCGGCTGGGATCATGGTTCGCTTTCCAGGTGAATCATGGAAATGCGCCTTTCCAACATAGCTCCGCACGTCCACACCGGACTACTGTGAGCGACGGCGCGTCGGGCCAGTAGTTGAATCGCCCGGCGGAGCCACGTCGGCGTGCGCCGGATCGGGCAGCCAGCCGGGAGGGGCTGGCTGACGGGAAACCCGTGACCGTACCAGCGAGCGTTCCCGTTCGATACGCCGCAACGTGCCTTCCCAGGCGGTGCTACGGACTGTCTGGAAGGTGAGCGTGAGCGCCTGATCCACGTTCACCTCACCGTCAAACAGGTAGAGCGCCGCCTGGGTCTCCCGCGGCCCCAGTCGCTGTTCCCCGAAGCCCGGAGTGAGGGCGATAGCATCGACCGGGCGAAAATCGCGTCCGCCGCTCGTCACCGTGAGTTCGAGCGGACTGAAACGGGTCTCGCCCTGCTCCAGCCCGGAAAACGAGACGTACCAGAGCCGAGGCCTGATCAACGAATAGCGACGCGTCATGCTCTGGATCTCGTCCTGCTTGCTTGCCTGGATGTCGCGCAGCGCCCGGTAGCTGTCGGGCGCAAGCAGTCGAATGATGCTCTCGTCCAGCGGCAGGAAGCGCGCGATCATACCCAGGTACTGAATGCGTATGGCCACGTCCTCCTGCCGCAACGTGCCGTAACCCGCCGGTACCAGCGAGGGGTCGAGCGAGTCGGCAGCGATGGTGGAATGGAGGGTGGTCGGCCGCGGCGTCGTGCCTTCCATCGTACCGCCACCAGGCGCCGCGCCGCCGGCGCAACCCCAGGCAAGACAGGCGGACGCGACAGCGATCGCCCAGCCCCCTGGCTGGCGTCCGCGCCCGGACGGCTCGGTGACGGGACCGGCCGGCGACAGCGAACCTTCGCGGGTCAGCCTCCGCGCACCCAAGCTTCGGTCTCCACGAGGGCGCTCACCGAGGCCGCCAGGTCGTCCCGCCCCTGGCCGGTCACTGCGCTGAACGGCACCAACTGATCCACGTCCACACCCACCGCCCGCGCCAGCGCACTCATCCGCTCGGGGAGTTGGGCCCGCGTGAGCTTGTCCACCTTCGTCACCGCGAGCAGCACCGGCACT
>CALCHX010000182.1 GCA_937906875.1 uncultured Gemmatimonadota bacterium
CTCCAATCCCAAACACCGGATCACTGCTACACGTACTTCACTGACAGGCCACTAGGCAACAGTCGTACCGCCAGCAGCTTCCATGACCTTGCGCGCTCCGGCGAACAGCACCTGGAATTGCAGGTCGACCCCGAGGCTGAACCCTGGTGCGACCTCCGTGCTTGTTGCGTCGTGATTCGGTGCCCGCATGACGCACAGCCCCATCCTGGCTACCCCGCGCGCGACAGGGTCATCCGACGACTACAGGCGCACTCTCCGCCCCACGGACGGCTACCCCGCGCGCGACATGGTCATCCGAAACGAGCGCCAGCCTGTCAGCCAGTCGCGCGTCGGCCGCGTGGCGTCCGGCCGCCAGCTACCTGGCAGTGACCAGATGTATCGCTCGAAGCGGTGGTCGTGGCTCGGTGATGGCACAGGCGTCGGCCCCGAATCTCGCCCGAAAACGAGCCACGCGCGCACCCCTGCGGCGACGATGGCCCGCAGTGTGCGCATGATGATGGTGACTTGTCCAGAACAGGTAGCCGTCGACGACATGGGTGCAAACCCGGTTCGTCCCGGCTAGGATTCGCCGGGCGGCCGCTGGAGCGGTCGCTCGGTAGCATGCTGCCTTCCCGAACCAGTGGAGAACTGATATGGCGCACTCGCTTCCGCCGCTTCCATACGCATTTGACGCGCTCGAGCCGCACATCGACGCGCGCACGATGGAGATCCACCACGACAAGCATCATGCGGCGTACGTGAACAACCTGAACGCGGCGCTGGAGAAGGCGCCGGAACTGCAGCAGAAATCGCTGGATGCACTGCTGGCCGACCTGAACTCCGTGCCCGAGGCCATCCGCACGGCGGTGCGCAACAATGGAGGCGGGCACTGGAACCACTCGTTCTTCTGGCGCATCATGAGTCCGACCGGCGGCGGCGACCCCAGCGGCAAGCTCGCCGAGGCCATCAATGGCAGCTTCGGCGGAGTGGCTCAGATGCGCGAGAAGTTCGCGGCAGCCGCGGCCGGCCGTTTCGGCTCCGGTTGGGCCTGGCTGGTGCGAGATGGGGGCAAGCTGAGCGTCGTGAGTTCGCCCAATCAGGACAATCCGGTGATGGACGGTAAGGCACCCGGCGACGTCCTCCTGGGACTGGACGTCTGGGAGCACGCGTACTACCTGAAGTACCAGAACCGACGCCCTGACTACGTCAGCGCCTGGTGGAATGTGGTTGACTGGAAGCAGGTTGGAGCCCGCTTCGAGGGCTGATCAGCCAGCAGGAACACCAGCCGAAGGGCCGCTCTCCGATAACCGGAAGCGGCCCTTCGTGCATTCGTAACGCTGGTGACCGGTCAGCGGGCGGCCTCACCCTCCAGATAGGTGTAGCCTTCCAGGCCAGCCAGGTAGTCGGCGATGAAGGTGTTCGCCTCCTGGCGGGTGATGTTGGGTGAGGCGTTCACCTTGCGCCTGAAGCTCGCCAGCAGATCCGCCGCGTTGAACTGCACATACGCCAGCACCTCCGTCACCGTGTCGCCGCGTACGAGATTGGTCACCTCATAGCCGCTCCGCCCGTCACCCAGCCGGACGTGCACCGCATTGGTGTCGCCGAACAGGTTATGAAGGTCGCCCAGGATTTCCTGGTACGCACCAGTGAGAAATATCCCCAGTATGTAGTCGTCGTCGTCGTCCGGGACGGCGTGCAGTTCGAGGCTGGGACGCCCGGTGCGATCGCCCACGAAACGATCGATCTTGCCGTCCGAATCGCAGGTGATGTCCTGCAACGTTCCACGCCTCGTCGGCTCCTCGTCCAGCCGATGGATCGGCATGATCGGGAAGAGCTGATCGATCGCCCAACTGTCGGGCAGCGACTGGAAGAGGGAGAAGTTGCAGAAGTAACGATCCACAAGAGCGGCGTCCAGGTGCTCCACCACTTCCTCGAAGGCGTCAGGATGGCGCGCCGCTACACGGGAGACCGCGTTTATCGAGGCGAAATAGATCTGGTCCGCCAGGGCAAGCTCGCGCAGGCTGAGCACGCCGCTGTTGAACAGTTGGCGCGCCTTCTCCTTGTCGAATGTGGCGTCATGGTAAACCTCCAGCACTCGCCTGCCCGACACACCCTCCTCCGACGCGGTCTCGCAGTCGGCAAGCATCTCGTGCAGGAGCTGATGGTCGTCCTCGCCAAGCGTCGGCAACGGCAGGTCGGCAGCCGACTCCACATCCATGACACGAATGAGGAGCAGTGCATGATGCGCGGTAAGCGCCCGGCCAGACTCACTGATCACGTGAGGCATGGGGAGCTCATACTCACGACAGGCTTCGGCCAGAGTGTAGATGATGTCGTTGGCGTATTCCTGCAGCGTGTAGTTCACGCTGGCTTCGGAGGTGGAGTTCGTGCCATCGTAGTCCACCCCCAGGCCACCGCCTACATCCACGTGCGTGACGTCCACACCCAGGCCCCTCATCTCCGCGTAGAAGCGGGCGATCTCGGCCATCCCGCCCTTTATGTAGCGGATGTCGGTGATCTGACTTCCCAGGTGGAAATGGATGAGTTTGAGGATGTCCAGCATTCCCAGCTCGCGCAGCCGCTCGATGAGCTTCATGAGCTGTACCGTGTTGAGCCCGAACTTGGACCGCTCACCGCCACTCTGTGCCCAACGACCGAACCCTGCCGAGGCCAGCTTGATCCGCACGCCGGCCGTCGGCTTCACACCCAGCTCCTGGGCGACGTCCAGCAGTACGTCCAGTTCGCTCAACTGCTCGAGCACGATGAAGACCGTATGCCCGAGCTTCTGCCCCATCAGGGCCAGCCGCATGAACTCGTGGTCCTTGTAGCCGTTGCAGACGATGATGTGGTCGGTGGCCTCGTCCAGGGCCAGCACGGCCTGCAGTTCCGGCTTGGAGCCGCATTCCAGTCCTATGCCGCCCTCACGGCCGAACTCGACGATCTCTTCCAGCACCTGGCGTTGCTGATTGACCTTTATGGGGTAGACCAGTGTGTAGCCGCCGGTGTAGTCGAACTCATCGATCGCCGCGTTGAACCGGGTGTTGAGCTGCTCGATGCGCGAATGCAGGATCTCGGAGAAGCGCAGGAGTACGGGGAGATCGATTCCCTGTTCCTCGAGGTCCTGGGCGAGTTCGAAGAGGTCGAGTTCCTGCGTCGGGTTGCGACGACTGGGTCGGACCACGGCATGGCCGCGATCATTGATGTCGAAGTAGCCGGCGCCCCAACCCTGCACGTTGTAGAGGGCACGGGCGGCGTCGATGCTCCAGGCAACTGGCTCCACCGGCGCGGACACGGCGGAGATTGGGGAACTGGTCATGCGTCAATCTTAGGGACTGTGGAGGCGCGAAGAAATGGGGTGGCCTGACGGCAGCGGTCAGCGCGGCGACCGGTGAGGGCCCGGTGAGAAGCCTGTCGGAGCTGGCCTGGCGGATCCCGGTGGGCGCTCGGCCGACCGTGGACCAGCTGCGGCGGGCCGTGGCACCCCGTCGACGTCGGCCGCCCAGCCTGGTCAGGGGTAGAGCGTGCTGATACGCCAACCCTCCCCCTCCCGGTCGTAACGGTGTCGCACGTGCAGACGGCTGGGTTGGTTGTGCCAGAACTCGATTCGCGACGGCACGACGCGCAAGCCCGACCAGTGCGGTGGGCGCGGGACGTCAGCGCCGGCGAAACGTCTTGTCACCTCTTCCAGTCGCCGCTCCAGGTCGCCCGGCTCAACGACAGGTTCACTCTGTAGCGACGCCCAGGCGCCGAGCTGACTGCCGCGCGGACGTGAAGCAAAATAGGCGTCGGCCTCCTCGTCACTCACCCGCTCCACCCGACCCTCCACGCGCACCTGCTCTTCCAGGACCTGCCAGTGGAAACAGAGCGCGGCCAGAGGGTGGGAACGGAGCTCGTTTCCCTTCCGACTGTCGAGATTCGTGTAGAAGACAAAGCCGCGCTCGTCCACGGCCTTGAGGAGGACGATGCGTACCGCCGGCTGGCCGTCCGTGCCCACCGTGCCGAGGGCCATGGCGGTGGGTTCGGGAAGCATTGCCCTGTCCACCGCCGTGGCACGAGCCAGCATCGCCTGGAAACGCTCTATGGGATCCTGCATCGGCCTCGCGTGAGGGTAGGAACTGCCATCAGGGAGCGCCCGCCGGAGGAACTGACCCGGCGGCCGCGCCACTCGATGGTACCACGGACCGGCCCGGTTCCTCCGTCGCCGCCCTGGGCGCGACCTGGTCGCGTCCCTTCTGCAGGAACGGAATGCCGTGAGCCATCCAGTCGGGCATCGGATCCCCCTTCAGGTGGTACCCGAAGAACTGCAGCATCCGCATGTCGATGTCCTTCTGGTTCGCGCGCTTTCGGGGGTTGTGATCATCGCCGTTGTAGTTGATGAGGTACGACTCCTTGCCAAACCGGCGAAGAGCGACGAATAACTCGATACCCTGGTACCAGGGTACGGACCCGTCGGCGTCATTGTGCATGATCAGCAACGGCGTTTCCACCCGGTCTATGAAGAACAGAGGTGAGTTCTCGATGTAGCGCATGGGGTACTCCCAGATGGAACCACCGATACGGCTCTGCGTCTTCTCGTACTGGAACGCACGGGCCAGGCCCGAACCCCAGCGTATGCCACCGTACGCGCTGGTCATGTTCGCGACCGGCGCGCCGGCCATTGCCGCCTTGAAGATGTTCGTCTGGGTGATCATGTACGCCGTCTGATAGCCGCCCCATGACTGCCCCGCGCTGGCCACAGCGTCGGGATTCACGAAGCCACGAGCTATCAGCGACTGCACTCCTGGCACTATGGAGTGCAACGCGCTCTGTCCGGGATAGCCGTTCGTGTAGGCAATATCCGGCTCGAACACCAGGTAACCCTGTGACGCGTAGACAACCGGATTGACGACGTTGCGGCCGGCCGGCACCACGTAGTTGAACAGGTTGTTGCTCAACTGCTCGTAGAAGTAGACGACCATCGGGTACTGCTTCGTGGGATCGAATCCATCGGGCTTGTAGAGCAGTCCCTTGAGCTCCACACCGTCCAGGCTACGCCATTCAACCAGTTCCACGTCGGCCCACCTGTACTCGCCCTGCTGGGGGTTGGCGTCACTGATGCGGGTGAGGTTGGTCAGGGTCGAGCCCACCCAGAGGTCGGGGAACTCACGTACCGTTTCCTGGGTCAGCAGGTAGACCTCTGCATCCTTCGCCTTCGACGGCGTGCCATAACGTCGTTCGCCCATCACCACCTGCCGTGGCGGCACCACCACGCCTACACGATCCTCGTAGAAGCCCGACGCCTTGGTCTCCTCGTTCATTACCCGCAGAAGCAGTGGGCGCGCGGGGTCGATGAAACGCTCGTCCCGGTCCAGGTTCACTATGCGCATCACCAGCCTGTCGCGTCGACCCACAGAATCGGTCAGCATACGCGCCGCACGCTGGCCTGACGGATCGATCTCCCAGATGTCGTAGCGGTCGTAGACCAGCAATCGCTCGTCACCG
>CALCHX010000183.1 GCA_937906875.1 uncultured Gemmatimonadota bacterium
CTCAAGGGGCTCAGCTACGCCCCGACCGGCGCCCTGATGGCGGCGGCCACCACCGATCTACCCAGCATCGTGTTCTCGGGGGGCCCGATGCTCAACGGTTGGCTCGACGGGAAGCGTATCGGATCGGGTACTTCGTTCTTGGCGGCTCGTAAGAAGGCTGCAACGGGGGAGATATCCGACGACGAGACCTGGTCCATAGTCTTGAGTTCGACACCGTCCGTGGGACACTGCAACACCATGGGAACGGCCCTGACCATGAATTCGTTGGCCGAGGCCCTGGGCATGAGCCTGCCAGGCTGCGCGGCGATTCCTGGCCCTCACCGGGAGCGCGCGGAAATGGCGTACCGCACGGGTGTGGCTGCGGTTCGCGCGGTGGAAGACGACATCCGCCCCAGTCGCATCATGACGCGGACCGCGTTCTTGAACGCGATAGCAGTGTGCGCGGCAATAGGAGGCTCCAGCAATGCACCCGTGCACCTCAACGCTATTGCGCGGCACGTAGGAGTCGACCTGACCATGCGGGATTGGCAGGACACCGGATACCCGGTGCCACTATTGGCGGACCTGCAACCGGCCGGTCAGTACCTGGGCGAGGACTTCCACCGGGGTGGTGGAATTCCGGCAGTGCTGCATGAGTTGATCGCCGGAGGTTACGTCGACGGTCGGGCCAAGACGATCAACCGCCGCACGGTTGCCGAGAACGTACAGGGCCAGGAGCCAGATGGTGTGGTGATACGACGCATCAACAATCCGGTGTCCAGCAACGCCGGGTTCACCGTGCTCGGTGGCAACCTCTTCTCCAGTGGCGTCCTCAAGACCAGTGTCATTTCCGAGGACTTCCGAAAGCGCTATCTATGCAATCCGGACCACCCCAATGTGTTCGTAGTCAAGGCCGTGGTATTCGAGGGGCCGGAGGATTACCTCGCCAGAATTAACGATGCCGATCTGAACATTTCCAGCGAGAGTATCCTCATCATGCGTGGCATCGGGCCGATTGGCTTTCCGGGCGCAGCCGAGGCAGTCAACATGCAACCGCCGGACAGGCTGCTGGAGGCGGGGATCGATTCCTTGCCCTGCATGGGCGACGGACGGCAATCGGGAACATCGGGATCGCCGTCAATACTCAATTGTTCTCCCGAGGCTGCGGCAGGCGGGATGCTGTCGATCGTTCAAACCGGCGACTCGGTGCAGATAGATCTGAACGAGCGTCGTGTGGACCTAATGATTGAGGACTCCGAGATCGAGGCGAGGAGGGCCGCACTCGACGCCCATGGGGGATTCCCCGTGCCGGCATCGAAAACACCATGGGAAGAGCTGCATCGGACCTATACCACCCAGTTGGAGGACGGAATGACGCTCTCGATTGCAACCAAATACCATGGTGTTAACAATCAGCTGCCGCGATACAACCATCCATATTGATCGATGGAAAGCGGTTTGTATGTTACGAGGACGTGAGAACCGCAACCATACGCAGTAGTCGCTATCGGTCGCCCAGGTGCACCTGCGCGCTACCGTACGTACATCGATTTCGGAAGGTATACCTGTGACGGAGCACCAGTCGGCCTCAACCCTCCGTGTGGCCGTGACGGTCCCACTCTCACGCAACGATGCGGACTACATACGTCAGAGCGAGCCACGGATTGAACTGCTGTACGAACCCGATCTCCTGCCGCCGATGCGCCACCCCGCGGACTTCGACGGGGACCCAGGATTTTCCAGGACTGCTGCGCAGCAGGCCCGTTTTGACGCGTTGGTCGCGGCTGGCGAGGCATTCTATGGAATTCCCGATCTCAATCCGGCCGTTCTCAAGCACGCGGTCGCCACCAACAGATCGCTTCGCTGGGTTCACACTTCCGCCGCCGGAGGCGGAGGCGAGGTCAAGCAGGCAGGACTGAGCGAGTCGGAGCTATCGCGAGTAATCTTCACCAGCTCCGCCGGTGTTCACGGTGAGACACTGGCAGAGTGGGCGGTATTCGGAGTGCTTGCAGGAGCCAAGGACCTGGATCGCCTCTTGCGCCAGCAGTCGGCCCGAACCTGGTCCGGCCGTTGGACGATGCGGCAACTGCATGAGATGACCGTCTTGGTTGTCGGTCTGGGTGGTATTGGGCGCAGAGTCGCCGCAAAGTTCGCTGCATTGGGGGCTCGCGTCGTGGCGGCCAGTCGACGAGAACTCACCGCTCATGTGGGTGAGGCGGAGCATGTGGACCAGATCATCGCGCCCGACCGGATCTCGGACGTCGTGGCTGAGGTAGATGCGCTGGTCCTCGCTCTGCCGGGCACGTCGCACACCGAGAGACTGATCACCCGGTCGGTTTTTGACGCCGCTCGCCCAGGCCTAATCGTGGTCAACGTGGGTCGCGGAACCGTGATCGACGAGGATGATCTCCTTTCTGCCATCGAGGGCGGCCAGGTCGGGTATGCGGCACTCGATGTATTCGCCACGGAGCCGCTTCCGTCCACCAGCCCGTTGTGGGGAGAGCAAAAGGTGCTGGTCAGCCCGCACACGGCGGCCTTGTCGGTACACGAGGACCGGCGCATCGCAGAGCTATTCACCGATAACGCTACCCGACTGCTCGACGGGAGGCCCCTTCGCAACCGAATCGACACCATTGAGTTCTACTAGCGCGGCGTGGCAGCGGGCCTGCAAAGTTCACATCTGCATCGAGAAGGGCTGACGGAAGCATGGATAACAGGGCCGATGAGTATCTAGTCGGAGTAGCGACTGTCGATATCACCCCGCCGGTCGGGATTCCGTTGGGCGGGTTCGCGGTGAGGTCAAAGCACGCCAGCACCGGTGTATATCACCCATTGCGAGCCGTCGCCCTGGCCATGGAGGACGATGGCACGCGGGTGCTGATCATCAGCGTCGAGTGGGTCGACATGGGTGACCAGAGCAATGCAATTCGTTCCAGCGTCAGCGATGCCACCGGGGTTCCGGAATCGAATATTGTCCTTGTTGCCACCCACACGCATTGTGCCCCCGCCACGCGGCAGTCGTTGAGCGATCTTTTTGGCGTGATCGATCAGGACAACTACTTCGCTCGTGCGGCCGAGAAGATCACATCGGCGGCCCAGCGGGCCTGGAGAGAGCGAATTCCCGGCCGGCTCAGCTTCGGATCCGGGATGTGTCAGTTCGCTGTCAATCGCCGACTCACGGATCCGACCATTCCGGATCGTACAGTTCAGGCACCGAATCCAGCCGGCCCCACAGACCAGCAGGTCAGCGTTCTCACCGTGACGTCCGCAAGCGATACGCTGATCCATCAGGCGGACGGCGAGCCTCGCTTCGTCGCCTTCAGCTACGCATGCCATCCCACCGCAGGGGCCGGAATGCGTATCGGCGGGGACTATGTCTCGTACGCCTACGACCATCTGGACTCTGCGTTCGACTATGCGCAGCACTGTTTCCTACAGGGCTGTGCCGGCGATCAGAAACCGCGTCCGGAGATCCCCGGAGCTAAGGAATTCGGCTGGCACTCGCGGCAAAGCTGCGCGGCATTCCGGCCTACGTCGTGATGCCTCTCTCGGCCCCGGCCGTCAAGAAGCGTGGCGTGCTGGGCTACGGCGCTCAAGTCATCGACTGTCCCACTGCTGAGTCCCGTCAGCCCACAGGTACTCTCCGCTCTTTGTCTGTTTCTATAGAGGACGCGTGCCGTGGGTGTGTGCGGTGTGCGCG
>CALCHX010000184.1 GCA_937906875.1 uncultured Gemmatimonadota bacterium
GGGCCGCTAGGCGCCGGCGCGCCCGCCGTCGATCCTGCGGCGGCGAACGGCGAACCACGGCTCGCTGCCACGATCCGGCGGCGCCACTCTGCATGGCGACGGGAGTGCTGTCAGACGTCCGGTATAAGAACTCAACATGAACATCGTAACCGCAGACACGGACGAAGACCGGCTAATCGCGCGGGACTTCCTCGCTCAATACATCGATGACATCGCGCCCGATGCCCTTCCCAATCTCAGAGACGACGACCTATACCGCCCTCTCGTGCCGTGGATCCGAGACGATTCCGGCGGCGTGATCGCAGCGGCACTCACGTGCCGGAATCGATATGCCGCAGGGGCTGCGGCAATATTGCGTCGCGGTGATCCAATGCCGCCGCAAGCAGTGAAATTCCTTCCAGTCTTGGATAAGCACAGCGAGTTGGATCTTCTTGCCGTTCGGCCGGACCGTCGAGGCCAGGGTCTCGGGGCGAGTCTGGTCCGATGGATGGCGCAGCGGCTCCACGAACGTGGCGTTCGAGTTTGGTTCGGAAATGTCACCTCATCGTTGCAAGTCGCCGAGCTTCGACGTTTCTATACGTCGCACGGCTTCACCACTACGGGTCCGAACGAGGACCTGCCTCCGTTGCTGGGCCGCGTGTGGATGCCGCCCAATGCTGTACCTCCGGCCTTCTTCTTCTACAAAGCTCTGACGAAAGATCCAACAGGTTTCGATCCGAACCGTTCGTATTCAAGCGCGGAGTAACGCAGCGGTCAGCAAACCGACAACGAAGGCAGGGCCAAGGGGCACGCGATCCTGGCCACGTAGCCGTCCGTAGATCTGCGTCCCGGTGATGACAACCTGCGACGAGAGAATCGCGACTGCGAGGGCAGGCCACGAGAGCCAGGCGGCGTAGATCCCGCAGGCCGCAGAGAGTTTCACATCGCCGAGGCCAAAGGCGCCGCGCAGCGCGAGCGTGCCGATCAGGACCCAGCCGCCGAAGATCGCGCCGCCGGCGATCGCGCGCCAGGCACTCCCGCTGCCCGTCGCCCAGGTGATTACGGGCAGCGCAGCGAGGCCGAACGCCGCGATACCGATCGTCAGGAGGTCGGGCAGACGCTGCTCGACGACGTCGATCGCGGCGGCGCCGATCATCGAGACCAACGCAACGCCGAAGACAACGGATGCGACGGTCGGCCGTACGGTTAGCGCAACCCACGCAGCGGTGACGAGCCCGATGCCGAGAGCGCACCACCTCATCGGTGTGCCTTCTCGTGCCACGTGCCGAAGTGAGCCCACCACGGTCGTCGGGGCGGTGCCAGCAGTGTTGCGCATCGTCGCTGCCTTGTTCACGGCCGGATACCGCTTGTCGATGGTTCGCGTCTGCTGCTGGGCAGTGCATTGGCAACGATCTGCGCAGCAGGATCTGGCAGTTCGGCGGGTACATAGGCGTCCGCAGCAGTGAGCACGGCGCGAGCCCATATGGCTGCCGTTTCCGAGTCGCCGCGGTATTGGGCGACACGGATCAGATCGCACAACGGAATCAGGCTGTAGGGCTGAACCGTCCGACCGGTCATCGCCGCGGATTCGGCCGCGCCGCTGTCACCGATTGCGAAAGCCAGATCCGTTGCAGCATGCGCTGCGTCGACTATCGCAACGGGCAATGTCTGGTCTTCCATGCGGTCTGCAGCAGACAGCCATGCGTAGTCGTGCCCACCGGCCTCGGGAAGTATCGGTCCACGGACCAGAACGAGGGCTCGTTGAAGGTCGGCGAGTGCGTCATGTAGATCGCCGCGCCGGGCGCGGCGGCTGCTGCGCTGGGCAAGCCGGTCGAAGAGCTCCGCGTCCAGGAGCCGGTCGGTGATGTAGTAGCCGTTCTCGCGGTTAGGGACGAACGCTTCGCCACTGTCGGGGTCTTCGCCGAGCCAGCTGCGAAGCCTGGACACCGCAGCCCGCCGTCCGCCATCGGTTGGCGGCGATCCCTCCGGCCAAAGATCGGCGGTGAATTTGTCGACGGTCACGCCCTGGCTGTAGAGCGCGAGGTAGACGGCCATTTCGACCTGCCTGGGCTGTGGTCGGCCCGACGCCGGGCCGAGGCCTATCACCGTCGCTGGGCCGAGGATCGCAACCTTTGGGCGGCGCAGGACAGCTGCGCGCCATTCGACGAGGTCTGCGTCCAGAGTTTCGTCGCGATCTCGCGTTACTGCCGACTCGCCAGCAGCGTCTCGCTGCTCGGTGGCGCTTACCCCGCTCGCGGTTGCCGCGGAAGTGACACCTGTGAAAGGCGTTGCGGCGCTGTCCCTATACCCATCGAGTATGACGATGTTCGAAGCCTGGTCGTCATCTATTGCGGTCACGTCGCCCAAGTCAGAGTCATGGAGGCCGGTCGTCACGTCGGCGGAAACGTCATCGAGGTGGGTCCCACCGAAACTTGCTGCGAGGGCGGGCGTTTCGCCGCCTGGATCGTCACCGACGGCTTCGGTCGGGGGTGTTGGTCGGGCGGCATAGAGGCCAACGATAGCGGCGAGTTCGGTGTCGGTGACGGCGGCTGCGGTGATGGTGCAGTCGGGGAAGATCGTCGGGATGGCGGCGGTGCCGTCTGCTTCGATCTGGATGCTGGCGGTGATGCCCGGGTTGTGCCCGGTGGTGATGAGCCCAGCCGCCGCGGGCGGCCCCGCTTGGAGAAGACCGATCAGATTCTCGGTGGTTTCATCACTGGGTAGGTCACCTGCGTCGGCGATCAGCAGGTGTGGTTCCCATGCGTCGGCGTAGCGCGTCTCGGTGCGGGCCTGTGTGACGGTGCGCCCGGTTAGGAGCTTGCGTATCGACTTGGCCTGCGTCGCAAAGAATCTCACTTCTCGTTCCGGGTCTCCGGCGGACTGGATGCGGTCTTCGTCGAGTGCTCGCAGGCCTCCGGGCCGGTCGGCGAGGTGCAGGTGAATGCCGTCAGTCCACGGGCTTTGAGACAGTTCGACGATCAGGTGGTTGACCAGTTCACGGGATCGCTCATCGTCGCCGTTGATCTGCAAGGCGCCGATAGCTTCGATGTTGACCATTGCGATACGGCCGTCGCCGGTGGTGCCGATCGTCACCAGAGCCGGGAGTGCGGCGAGCCGCTCGGTTTCCGGCTCCTCACGCGTGTCCGGGTCGGGTAGTGGCAGGGTCCATGCGGTCGCGGTGCCCGTGAACGGCGTCGGTGGCTCGGCGGAACTCGCTGGGCGCAGTTCGATGGCGTCCGGGCCGACCAGCGCTCCGGTGATGACGGTGCCAGGGCATTTTGCGAGCGCTGCGGTTGCGCGGCGCAGTGCCTGGTTGATGCGGTCGGGTGTTGCCGGGTCGGCGTTCCGGCGGAGCGTCTTTTCGACGCGGGCTTCCAGCTCCAGGGGTGGTCTCAGCTGTTCGCCGGGGCGGCGGCGTTGCTGGAGACGACGGCGAGCCATGAGCAGTCCGGCCCACGCGAGCGCCGCGGTCAGGCCCGTGATGCCGCCGAGCACAACGGTTCGGCTGGACGCGGCCCGGGCGCCGATCGGTGAGGCTTCCGCTGCAGATCCGGCGCCCGCCGACCGCGTTGGGTCTGTGGTCGGTTCGCTGCCAGGATCGTGTGACGCCGGTATACCGGCCTCGTCGGAGGCAGGAAGGCCCGGTTGGGTAACCGGCGCACTGCCGGCCGACCCAGTCTGGAGCTGCTCGTTGCCCGATGGCAGTAGAGTCCCGTCGTTCGCGTCGCCTGCATCGTCAGCCGGTGACGTACCTTCTGACGCGTCCACCGTGGGCACTCGCCCGCCGCTTGCTCCGGTCCCCGCATCCTGCGAGTTCGGCACCTCCTGATCGGGCTGTGCCGGCTGCCGGCTGGTGCCGTCCGTCTCTGTTTGTGGCTCCGTCTGCCTGTTGCCGCTGGGGGTGGCCGGGGTGGGGATGTGGATGATTTGGCCGGGTTGGATCAGGTCGGGGTTGGCGATGTAGTTCGCTGCGGCGATCGCCGGGTATTCGCCGGCGTCGCCGAGGGTGTCGAGCGCGATTTGGGAGAGGGTGTCGCCGGGCTGGACAACGACATCTGAGGGCAACGTTTCGAGCGCCGGGAACTCCGAGTTTGCTTGTGCGGGCGGAAGTTTCGCGTCTGCGGGCAGCAGGATGCGCCAGCCGGGTAGCAGGAAGTCGTCCGAGTTGAACACCTTCCCGTCGGCCTGGACATGTCCGCGATTGAGGTCACCGATCTCGGTGCATCGCAGCGGATCGCCGAGCGTGGTTTCGGCGACGTCCCACAACGTGTCGCCCTTGCGCACGGTCCACACGGGCTGGGATTGGTCCGCGTCGCCGACCAAAGACGTCGGGACGGCGCGGCTGCTGGTAGACGCGACAGCGCGCCCGGTCGTGGGGCGCGCTGCACGTGCGGCGGGCAGTGCGTCGGCAGAGTCTGGCGTGGCGTACGGGGTGTGCAGCGCAACTGCGGCAACCGGAGTCGTTGGTAGCGCGGGCAGCGAAGCAGCGTGTGCGGGCGCGCCTGCCACTGCGGCGGGCCCGGTGGCGATGATCAGCGCGATCAGGCCGGCGGCCAGGGCTTGCGGAACCCGCAGGCCGGGCAGCTGGATCGTCGGACGGCGCGTGATCGCGGCGGCCAGTTCCGCGACGATGCCCACGGCGAAGACGGCCCAGGCGATAAAGCCGATGACGGCGAGGGTGCCGAGCAGGATCTGCCCGGTGTCCCGCTCGGTGAGCGCGCCCCAGATCTCTGCGAGGCCGGGGATGTGGTCCGGAAGGAGTGGCCGACCGAGCTTCCACAAGGCCCACGGTGCACCGGCGAGCAGTGCGAGCAGCACGCCGGCGGCGATGAGTCGTTGGAGGGTGCGTGCGGCGAAGCGGATCATGGGGTGCCTCCGGGGTCGTAGGCGGCTTGGGCCTCGCCGTCTCCCGTGACGGTGATCTCGTTGATGCCGATCAGCGGCAGGAACACGGTTCGTGTGGTGAGGGTGGCTGTTGCGGTGACCGTCATGCCGGCGACGGTGACGCGGCCAGTGGCGCCGGCCGCGGCGAGGTAATCGCGGGCTGCCGCGTCGGCGGCGGCCGGGTTGATGGTGACGTCACCGGGTCGGTAGGTGGCGGCCGCGGCACGGGCGGTTTCGGCGGCGATCGCCCCGGCGTGGTCCAGGGCGCGGGCTTTCGCGCCGCCGTCGACGACCAGGCCGAGGATCATGATCAGCGCGACCGCGGCGCCGAGTAGGAGCAGCGACATGCCGCCGCCCGACCCGGCGTCCGATCGCCAATTAATCCGGCTGTGGCGAGCGCACCGCTGTGGCCGGCCTGCGGTTGCTTGGCCCCGATCCGCAGCATGTTCGCCGGTCGATTGTCGTTGGCCCTGCGCGGTTTTCATGGCACTTCTCGGTGCGGGTCGAGGGGGCTGGCTGCGGCGGCGGTGACGTGCCGGCTGCCGGGCCAGCCGGGGATGCCGAGCCCGGTGTAGCTGACGGTGCATCCGACGGTGACGGTGATGTGCGCGGGTAGCCCGGCCGGGGTTGCCATGCCGGATGCGTCGACGTCGACGATCAGGTCGGTGCAGTCGATGCCGCGGTCGGCGAGATCTCGCTGCGCGATGGTGCGGGCGGTGGTGGCGGCTTCGGTGACGGTATGGGTGGTGGAGGCGGCGCGTGCGGCGGCGGCAGCGGCCTGGTCAACCTTGGACTGCCCGGTCGCCGCGCGCCCGGTCGCGATGCCGACGAGCACGATCAGCAGGATCATCGGCGTGATGATGATCAGCTCCAGGGCCGGTGCGGCGGAGCCGCGATCAGATCCCGCCCTCCGGCGTGCCCGGCGCAGCAAGGACGAACTGTGCCGAGCTGCCGGCGTCGGGCCGGCGGCATTGTGCTTTGCCTGCGCCGGCGGCGCCAGGTCGACGGCGTTTCGGCTGCGCCGCAGCGCATGTCGGCAGGCGGTCATGGCAGATGCTCGATTTCTGCGGTGGCCTGGCCGACCACCTGCGGGTGGGTGAGCGGGACGAGGGTGGGGGCGTCGGCGGTCACGATGACGGTGATCTTGTCCCCGTCTTGGGTGACGGTGACGGCGCCGCCGGTGAGGGTGCTTGCCGCCTGACGGGTGAGGAAGTCCTGCGCTGCGTCCTGGCCGCGCTGCATCGAGGCGGGCGCCGAGGTAGCGGCACGCAGCCCCGTCTGCGCGGCAGCGACGGCGAGGGATCTCGCGTAGTTGTGCAGGCCGAATTGGACGCCGCCGAAGATGAGCAGCAGCACGGCGGGCATGAGCAGGATGAATCCGAGCGCTGTGCCGCCAGATCCGGCATCGGAGCGCCACCACCCGGAGCACATCGTGCGCCTCCGGGTGGGCTGGTGCGGGATTCTCGTCATACCTGGTCGCCTGCCGCAGGTTGGCTCTACGGGTTGAGGTCGCCAGTTTTCGAGTTGATAACGGCGGCGATCGCGGCGACGACGAGCCCGGCCGCAACCACGCTGCCGATCGCGAGCAATACGTGTTCCAGGGAGACTCCGCCGGCGCCGGATTCGGGTTGTCGTAGCAGGGTGCGAAGCCGGTCGTGAACGATGGCGGCGAGGCTCAAGTAGAGGGCGTGGATGGCGGCCATGACGATGTCCTTTCTCGAAACGTTCGATGTGCTGGGTGGTTTCACCCGGTGAGGGCGGCGAGGGCTGGGTAGAGCAGGAACGCCATAACGGCCATGGACAGGATCGCTTTCGGGATCGACATGCGGCCGGAGGCGACCCGTGCGGCTGCGATCTGGTCGGCGTGCAGCTGGGCGCGCAGGGAGGCGGCACGAGCCATGAGCGTGGCGTAGATGGTGGCTCCTGCGGTGGCGGCGTTGTCGGTGATCGCGGCCAGGTCGGCGAGTTCGTCGATGCCGAGCTCGTCGGCGAGCTGTCCGATGCCGGCGGAGGCGGGTTGGCCGGCTCGGGTCGCCGAGGCGATGGCGCCACTGATGCGGTCGAACGCCCAGGTGTGGGAGGTGGCGGCGGCTTGGTCGAGGGCGGCGCCGACTCCGGACCCTCCGGCCCGGTAGAGGGCCATGAGTTGCAGGTAGGCGACCAGGGCGTGGCGCATCTCTACGCGGGCGGCCTCGGCTTTGCCGGCGATGTGCGAGCCGACCAGCAGCCAGGCGACGGCGGCGGCGATGACGCCGATGCCGGCGGGGATCGCGGCCGGGATCGGCAGGGCGAAGGTGGCGAAGATCAGGCTGTAGATCGGCCCGATCACCAGGGCCGCGACGGTGATGGCGACGCGGGTGGTGAGGTATTCGCCGCGGCGCATCCCGATCACCGCCAGATCCCGATCCGGGGAGGTGAGTCTTGTTGCGGCCAGGGCCGTTTCGAGCCGGCGCTGCCAGCGGCGCAGAACGGTATCCGGCTCTGCGTCGTGCTCGGCATCGAACGCGTTGGCGGGCGGGTCGCTGTCGGCTGGTACGGCGAGCGCGGCCAGCAGATCGGGGCGAGTCGGTGTGTATGCGGCGATGACGAGGGCCACGCCGATCCCGGCGGCGCCCCCGGCTGTGATCAATCCGGCGATGACGGGGTTCACGACGACACCTCCGCCGACATTCGGCGGGCTCTGCGCACGGTGGCGCCGCTGGGCGCATGGCCGCCGGGGGCGTCGGTGGCTGCGAGGAGCCGGGCCGGCGGGGTGTCGACCGATAGCCGCCGCAGCATGACCAGCGCCCCGGCAACGACGGCGACGATGACGCCAAGCACAAGCTGTCCGGCCAGGGTGGCGTAGGCGTCGGCGTAGCTGGTGAACAGGGCCACTGCCGCGGCGAAGGCGATCTGGACGGCCACGATCATGCGGGCTTCGGATCTGGGTTCGGCACGGTCGGTTTCGATATCGCGGCGTGCCTTCACATCCTCGGCCAGCTGCCCGGCCAGGGTGCGCAGTACGTCCGGGACTTTTGCCGATGGCGCCGTGATCGCGATCTTCAGCGCGATAGTGACCATGTCGCCGAGCGGGTCGTCGATCTCTCCGGCAAACCGGGCCAGCGCTGCGCTGGTGTCGGCGCGACCGGTGGATAGGGCCGCGGCCAGCCGGCCGACGGCCGGTTTGATCGCGGCGGGGGCGTGCGCGGCCGATGAGGTGATGGTTTGGGTCGGGCCGGCCCCTGCGGCGATTGCATCCGATAGCCGCCGTACCCACTCCTCCAAGCCCTGCAGGACAGCGATGCGGGCTGCGGCGTGTTTGCCGGCGCCGAACAGTTTCGGCATCCCCGGGACGGCCAAAACGGTGGCGATGCCGGCGACCGGCCAGCCCGACACCGCCCACACGGCAAGACCCGCGGCGGCGCCGATCGCCCATGATCGCGCGGTGGAGTTGCGGACGAGCATCGCGATGCGTACGCGCCGCCCGCCGGGGCGGACAGGGGCGCCATCCGTGCCGCGGATCCCTGCCGCCACGATGACCAGTCCCGTGATTGCCGCGGCGACGCAGATCGCGATCAGGACCGGCGCGCCGGTCATGGCGCACCGCCGATGAGTGTTGCCGGTGCGGGTTGGTCCCAGCCTCCGTTGCCCGGGGTCAGCCAGCCGAGGTCGAAACCGGTCTTGTAGCACCAGGTTTGATCCTCCGGTGCGTGCTGCGGGTAGCCGCGCGGATCATCCGGCCGATTCGGGTCGGGGCCGAAGATGGTGGTGGCGGACGGCTGCCCGTTCTCGCCGACCGGTCCGACCTCCAGGATCTCGGAGACGAACCGGGTCTTGCGGCCGGCGCTGGTGGTGGCGTAGTCGATATAGACGATCAGATCCACCGCCGTGGCGATCTGGGCCATCGCGGCGTCGTGGCTCCACGACGTCTTGTGCTCCCCCAACAAACCGGCGAGAGCCTCGAACGTGCCGCGGGCGGAGTCGGCGTGGAACGTGGCCATCGAGCCCTTGCAGCCGCGCGACATCGCGGCGAGCATCGGGATGATCTCCGGGCCACGCACCTCGCCGACCAGGATCCGGTCCAGCCCGTGGCGCAGCAGCTCCGGGAAGATGTCGGCCAGCGTCACCTCCCCCGCGGGCCTGCCGCTCCCGTCGGTCTCGCCCGTGCCGGGCCTCGCTTCGGCCGCGAGCAGCAGCGGGAAAGCACCCGACAGTTCGTGTAGCAGCAGCTCGTATTCGGTTTCCAGGGTGGCGAATCGTTCCCAGCGGGGCAGGCAGCGGGCCA
>CALCHX010000185.1 GCA_937906875.1 uncultured Gemmatimonadota bacterium
CGGGGGTGCCCCGGCGTGCGCCGGGGTGACGGGGCTTCGCCGGGGGTGCCCCGGCTTTCGCCGGGGTGACGTAGTGGGTTCCCCGGGATCCACTTACCGCCCGCCACTCCCGTAGCGCTCCACCAGTGAACCGTCGCGCGCCGCCGGGCCGGTGTAGGGCTCGCGCATGAGGGCTTCAATCTCGTCAATCTCGCGCGGTGCACCACGCGACAGCCATTCGAGACCGTTCGCCGTGACGAGGTAGTCGTCCTCGATGCGCACACCGATATTCGCGTAACGCGGCAGGGACTTGCGCAGCAGCTCGCGCAGAGCGGCGTTGGCCGGATCATCGGGGATGATGTCCAGCAGGTTGGCGCGGACGTAGATACCCGGTTCGATGGTGAAGATGCTGCCCACGGCCAGAGCGCCGGTTATCTCGTGCCGATCCGGGTCATGTACGTCGAGACCGATGCCATGTCCCAGGCCATGCATGTAGAAGAGCCCAACCTGCGAGCACTTCCGGTCGGGTGCGCAGGCGAACTGGGCGTCGGCACTCTCGATCAGGCCCAGGCTGGCCAGCCCCTCGGCGATGACGGCATGCGCGCTGTCACTCACCGTGCGCCACGAGGTGCCCACCTTCGCCTGTCGCTCGGCCGACTTCTGGGCCTCACGGACGATCGTGTAGACCGACCGCTGCTCCGGCGTGAAACTGCCATTCACCGGAACGCTCCGCGTGACGTCGGCGGCGTAGCCACGGTACGACGCGCCAATGTCCATCACCACCATGTCGCCCGACCGCATGAAGCGATCGTTAACGTTGTAGTGGAGCGTGGTGGCATTGGGTCCCGAGCCTACGATGCTGGCGAAAGCCGGCCGGTCGGCGCCGTTGCGACGGAAGGTGTACTCGATGAGCGCCTGGACCTCGAACTCGTTCAGCCCTGGTTCAATGAGCCGCATGGCCTGCTGCTGGGCCAGGACAGTGATGTCGATGGCCTGCCGGATGAGCGCGATCTCGGCCTCGCTCTTGAATGCGCGCGCCGCGCGAATGGCGCGGTCGGCCCGGAGCACAACCAGGGACGGGCGTCCGGCGCCAACAGTGGCCACTGTCCGATCGTCGCTGGCCGCTCCGGCCACCCAGAGCGTGTCGTTTGTGCCGACCAGCGAATCGAGCAGGGCGGGGAGCTCCCTCATCACGCGGCTGCGAATTCCACTCCGCTTCTCCGCGCCGTCCGTCCCCAACCGGAAGCCCGACCAGACCTCGCGCGATGGGTCGCGCGGCTCCACGAAAAGGAACGACTTCACGGCACCGGCACGCCGCACCATCACCAGCGCCGCACCCGGCTCGCGGATACCCGTGAGGTACTCGAATGATGGGTTCTGGTAGAAACTCAGGTAGTCCACCGCTGGCTCCGGCGATCCCTTCACGAGCAGCACGCCGCCGCCCAGCGACACGGTCACGCTGTCGCGCCGAGCGGCATACTCATCGGTCGTTATCAGCAGCGGTGCGGTTGTCGCTGCGCTGGTCGTCGCGCCGAGCGCGGTGGACGAGGACGTTCCCAGCGACTGCGATCCGGCCGATGAGGCACTGAGAGCGAGAGCGACCAGGGTGGCGGTGATATGTGGACGAGGTCGACTGATCATGGCGAGCGTGGGGATGGGGCTGGGGATGACGGCGCAGGCCCGATGTCGTGGGCTTCTTCGTCGCCGTTTTTCAATGGGTTCCCGCTTTCGCGGGAATGACGGAAACAGGGGCGGGAATGACGGGAACGGGGGCGGGAATGACGGGAACGGGGGCGGGAATGACGGGAACGGGGCTGGGGGGCGCCGAGGTCGCGAAACATGGGTAACGAGGTCGGGATGATGGATGCCCACGTTATAGTAAGATAGAACACCGCCGGGGCGTCGGGAGCGATATCGCCAGCGGCCCTCTCCGTCAGACCATCTCTCTCACCTGCCCGGATGCTTGAACAGCGCGTGGAAGTGGAGACCCCGGAGCAGGTGGCGCTCTCCTTCACCATTGCCGGCCTGGGTTCGCGAGCTGCTGCCGCGCTGGTGGATGGGGCCATCTGTCTGGCGCTCTACTCGGCCCTCCTGCTCCTCGCCACCTTCATCTCGAAGAGCGTTGGCGGGGGATCAGTCGGGACGGCGGACAATGCCTTCGCTGTGACCCTGCTCCTGCTCGGCCAGTTCGCCATCATGTGGGGCTATTACGTGCTCTGGGAAGGGCTGCGCGATGGCCAGACGCCGGGCAAGAAGCGTTTTGGGCTGCGGGTGGTGAGGGACGGTGGCTATGCGGTGGATTTTCCCGCCTCCGCTGCTCGAAACCTGCTGCGCGTGCTGGACATGCAGCCGGGCGTGCTGTTCGGCGTGGGACTGGTGAGTGCGGCGCTGTCGTCGCGCTCCCGGCGGTTGGGCGACCACGTTGCCGGCACGATAGTGGTCCGGGAGCGCCTGCTTCCGCAGTCGGCGCTCATTCCGGTGCGGGAATCGGAGAGCAGGCGTCCGCTCAACACGCTGCTCCGCGACGATGAGTACGATGTGCTGGACAGGTTGCGGGCGCGCCAGGGCACCCTCGACCCGGCCCGGGGGGCCGCCCTGAACGCTCAACTGGCCGCCCGTCTCCGTCCCCGGGCGCCGGAACTGGCCGCCGCCGCGCGCACCGACGCCGCCTTCCTGGCGCGCCTCCATGACGACGAGCGTCTGGCGCGGGCGCACGGCGTGGCGGCGTTGCGCGAAACCGGCGCGCGGCGTGAGCACTACGCCCTGGTGGCCGAAGCCCTGCCACGCTGGGGTGAATTCGCCCGTCTGCTCACGGACGCGCAGGAACGTGGCCTGGCTGCGCTGGGCGAGGAGGGGGTCAGCGATTTCGTCGCCCGCTACCGCGAGGTCACCACCGACCTCGCCCGTCTGCGTACCGCCACGCGCGACCGCGAGGTGGCCGCCGTCTACCAGGTGAGCAGGCTGGCGGCGGCGGGCCACAACCTGCTCTACCGCGGCCGGCGCATGGACCCCTGGTCCATCCCGCACTATCTCTTCCGTACCGTGCCGGCCGAGATCCGTCGGGCCTGGCGACCGATCCTGCTCGCCGCTTCGCTCCTCTTCATTCCTGGCGCGATCGCCTTTGTCGCCGTACTCCGTTCGCCGGTCGCGGCGCAGGCTCTGGTCTCCCGGGGCATGGTGGATCGCGCCGAGACCGGCGTCGTGCGCGCCCGCACGGGTGGCGGTTACCTGCCCGACGAAGCATTGAAGATGCGTGGACCCGCCCTGGCCAGCGCCATCGCCACGAACAATGTCCGCGTCACCTACACCGTCTTCGCCAGCGGAGTCACCGGAGGTGTGCTCACCGTCTTCATGCTTCTCATGAACGGTATCTCCGCCCTGGGCGCGCCGCTCGGCTACTACGCCCGATTGGGGATACTGCCGCAGATCCTGGGCTTCGTGGTGGGACACGGTGTGCTGGAGCTGACGGCCATCTGCATTGCCGGGGGGGCCGCCTTCGAGTTGGCGGCGGGACTCTTCCTTCCCGGTGCACTCACGCGCCGGGAATCGCTGGTGCGACGCGGTCGACGGGCGCTACACCTGGTGGCCGGCACCACCCTCCTGCTCATCGTCGCCGGCCTCATTGAAGGTTACGTCTCGCCGCTGGTCTGGCCGCTCCCCTGGAAGCTCCTGCTCAGCGCGGGCACTGCCGTGTTGCTCGTCGCCTACCTGATGCCACGTCGACACCGGGGTCCCGGTGACGACGACGCCCGGACCCCGGTGACGTCGACACCCCGATCCCGATGACGACGAGGTCCGGATCCCGACGTCGACGCCCGGACGTCAATGACGTCGACACCCGGACCCCGGTGACGTCGACACCCGGACCTCGACGACGTCGACACCCGAGCCCCGAACGTCGACGCTCACACCCCGACGACGACCATGCGCTCAGAGCGCCTGGCGGCCCTTGAGCTCCAGGTAGCGGTTCACTACCGCCGCGGCCATCTGGGTCGGCGACACGTCCACCACGTTCACGCCGGAGCGGCGCATCCGCTGGAGCGCAGCCTCGCGCGCCCCCACCAGTTCCTCGGCGGCCGCCGCCGCATAGAGTGCGTCCGGGGTGGAGTGCGACAATGGAAGAGCGGCCGCGGTGAGGGCGTCGTTGTGCATCGCTACCACCAGCGGCAGGTGACGCGCGGCGCCGCGCGCCGTATGCGCCAGGAGTGCCTGCGACGCCCGCTCGTCCACCACGTCGGTGAAGATGACCACGAGGGCGCGCTTCCGGTGGCGCGTGGCAAGGGTGCGGAAGGCACCGGCATAGTCCGGCTCCACCATGGTCGGTTGCACCGACACCAGCGCCTCGCGCAGTCGGCTCAGCGCGGTCACGCCCTTCGCCGAGGGCAGCCAGACGCGCACCTCGTCATCGAAGACGAGCAGTCCCACGTGGTCGCCGGAATTCTGCGCCACGTCGGCCAGCATCAGTGCCGCGGTCAGGGCGTGTTCGAACCTGGACTGCCCGTCGGCGGCGAGCTGCGTCATCATCCGGCCGGCGTCCACGGCAAGGATCACCGACTGCCCCTGTTCCACCGTGAATTCGCGGACGATCGTCTTGCCCCGGCGCGCCGTCGCCTTCCAGTCCACGTGTCGCGGGTCGTCACCCACGGCGTAGTCGCGCAGGCTGGCGAAGCTGGTCCCCTGGCCCCGCCGGCGTAGCTGACGCACACCCACGTCCCTCAGCCGACGCTGCAGCGCCAGCAGCCTGTAACGCCTTATCCCCGCCACCGACGGCGCGACGGCCAGTTCACGCGCACCGCCTGGCTCCGGCCGGAGCACCCGGTCCACCAGCCCCAGTGCGCCCTCCACGCGGAGCGCCACCGGGCCCAGTTCCACGCGTCCGCGGGCACGCCCGGTCACCGGCAAGGCAGCGGTCGCCAGGCCGCCGGCGGGCACGAGCACCGCGGGACGACGCGGCGCCGGTGGTACGTCGGTCTTCGTGGCGCTCGCCTCGTCATGGCGGGAGCGGCCGTCGGCGCCGTCGTGTTCATCGTCGGCCGACACTGCGTGGGGCAGCCGATCGTGCAACCGGACCCGCAACGGCCGCGGCCAGTTGGAGCGAAGCACGTACTCGCCTTCCGCACTCTCCCCCAGCCCTATCGTGTCCGGGAGTTCGCGCTCCACGTCGATCGCTCCCGCCACCGGCGCGCGCACGATATCCAGCGCCGCCGCGACAAGCAGTGCCGCCGTCGCCGTGATTGCCACGATCGCCCCCGTCGTGCTGCCCGAAAGGAGCCAGAGCGGCGCGACGAGGACCATCAGCAGGGCCAGTCGACGGGTCGGGTAGGGCATCTACGGCGCCAGGGGAAGGGGCGCCGCCGGCCGCGGCCCGGTTGACGGGAAGTGGAGCGTCTGCTGGTACGCGACGTCGTCCGGGCTCATGAACGGCCGCTCGATCGTCAGCGCGGACGTGACGTCGTGCGGGCTCATGACACGCCACAGACTCCCGGCACCGCGTTGCATCACTGCGGCGCCGGAACGCGGGCCAGCAACTCGGTCAACGCGTCGTCGGCGCTACGCCCTTCGACCTCCAGTTCCGGCGACAACATCACCCGATGACGCAGTACCGCGGGGGCGAACGACTTCACGTCGTCGGGCGTGGCGAAATCCCGACCGGCCAGGACCGCCGCCGCTCGCGTGAGTCGGAACAGCGCGACCGACGCGCGGGGCGAGCCGCCGAGCGTGAATGCGGGGTCGTCGCGGGTGGCCCGGACTATCGCGGCTATGTAACCCCTCACCTCCGGTGCCACGCGCACCGCGTCCGGCGCGGCGCGCAGCCGCTCCAGCGTCGCTGCATCCAGCACCGGCTCGATCCGCGCGCCCATCTCACGTTCGGGGTCACGTCCCTGCTCATGGCGTTCCAGCATCTCCAGTTCCGCCGCCAGCGCCGGATAGGGTACGCGCACCTTCACCATGAAGCGGTCCAGTTGAGCCTCGGGAAGCGGGTAGGTGCCTTCGTATTCCACCGGGTTCTGGGTGGCAAAGACCGTGAACAGCGGCCCCAGCGGGTGCACCCGGCCGTCCACCGTCGTCTGCCGTTCCTGCATCGCCTCCAGCAGCGCCGCCTGCGTCTTGGCGGGCGCCCGGTTTATCTCGTCGGCCAGCAGCAGGTCGGTGAAGATGGGGCCCGGGTGGAACTCGAACTCCCCGCTGGCGCTGCGCAACACGCTCACCCCGGTGATGTCCGACGGCATGAGGTCGGGCGTGAACTGGATGCGGCCGAAGCGGGCGCCGAGGGCCGCGGCGAGGGTGCGCACGAGCAATGTCTTGGCCACGCCGGGCACGCCTTCCAGCAGGACATGCCCGCGGGCGAGCACTGCTGCCAGCGCCTCGTCGATCACGGCGTCCTGGCCCACCACGCGGTCGGCGACGGCGGCGCGGACGCGCTGGAGCGCCTCGGCGGTCTGGTCGGGAGTCATATGTTGGGTCGGAGTCGGGAATCGATGCGGGCGACAGCGTCGCCCAGGGAGGGAAGTTGCTCTGCCGTCACGGGCTCGGCCATGGCCCTGCGCAACAGGTCGACGTCGGCGGCGAGGGTGGGGTGTCGCTCGACGAGCGCCGTCAGGAAGGCGTTGTCTTCGCCCCCGGCCAGCGACGTCAGGGCATGCCGTCGCCGCAGCCCGCGCACCAGCCGGCGGGCTACCAGGCGCGTGGAACCGGCGCTCTCATAAGCCCTGGCGAGGGCGCGGACGTGCTCCAGCGGAGACCGCCGCTGGACTGTCGTCAGCGGCTCGGGCGACATGGGCCGCATGCCGGCGGCCGCCAGCAGTACCAGCCCGCCCAGCGTGGCCGCGAGCACCATCCGCCCCCACGGCTGCCAGACCAGCGCCCGCCTGACGGCGCGCACCGGATGGGCGCCGCCGGCTGGATCCTGATGGAATTCGTCGAACACCAACCGCTCGCCCGCCGTCACGGCCAGCCAGTCGAGTGCCCGGGCCACGCTGGGCCCGGCGTTCCAGCGACAGACGCGCAGCACATCGTTGCGCAGCAGGTCCGCGTCGGCCACCGCCACCACCCGGCCCCGCCCCAACGTATAACCGGCCATGGCCAGCCGTGGCAGGGCGACAGTCGACGACTCCACACGCGTCCGGACCTGCACGCTGCCAGTCCCGCGCACCGGAGATGCGCCAGGAGAATCCCGGCGCGTCCTCACGATCGTCGAGTCGCCGGTGCCCGGTCCGACAGATGCCCTCTCCAGCGAATCGACGATGCGGCGTAGCCGCGCTGTGTCGACAATTGCCCGGGGGGCTCGTTCCAGGCGTACCGTGTCGCTGGCGATCACCGCGCTACCGCCGCGTCGCGGGCGCCTGGCCTCCGCCTCCACGCGGGTGAAGATCGCCGCCGGCCTGAGCGCCGTGTTGAGCCAGTAGCTCTGTACTCGTCCTCCCGGCCAGTTGATCAGTCCCGGGCGATTCAGGCTGTCGGCACAGAAGCCCGACGGTGCCTCGTCGGCGTGGACCATGGGGGCTCCCGTACTGCTGCGACGGATGCCCAGGGAGTCGGCCAGCGGTCCGCCCTCGGGGATCACCACCAGCAGGCCGGCGCCGCCACGCACCGCCTCCAGCAGTCGATGCACCTCGCTCGATGTCAGCCCGAGCAGTGGATCGAGCACCGCGTATACCGCGCGAGTGTCCATCGAATCGGGGTAGGGCACGTCCATTCGCTCCACCTGCCAGCCGGAACGGAGCTGGAGGTCGTGCAACGCGCGGGCGCCGCCGGGCGCCGCCGAGCTGGAGATGAGCCGCCCACGGGAGTCGTCGGCAGCGGGCGTGAGCAGGAGCGCCACCAGCAGCATCACGCCCAGCAGCACCCCGACGACGATGCCCAGCCCGGGCCGACGACGCTCAGCCATGTCGCCTCTCCGGCAGGACGCCTGCGACGATGCCCAGCCCGGGCCGACGACGCTCAGCCATGGGGCGCCACCAGGCGGGAGGCCAGCGTGTGCAGCAACTCGTAGCGTTCGCGGTCGCATTCCTGATGGTCGTAGACCACCGTCTCGTAACTGCGTGCGAAGTCGCGAAAGCCGTCCAGGGCATCGGAAGATTTCGCGCGCAGCTCGCGCGTGTAGTCGCCCAGTGTCCGGGAAGGATGCAGCCGCAACTGCTCACGCCTTGCCAGCGCTTCCAGCAGCGCCGCGTAGAGCAGGTGCGCGGCCTCGGTATACCGTCCCGCGGCGGCCTCCGCCCGCGCATGCATCCACGGGTCCCCCGGTGCGCCAGCGACGCCGCCGCGGCCGCGCGCGTGCATGCTGGCCGGGCGCTGCGCCCAGAGCACGTAGGCAAGACGGGCGACGACGAGGACGATCGCCACGACGGTCAGCGCGCGCAGCGTCCAGGCCAGCGTTGGCGAGTTGCTGGTGAAGTTCGTGAGCCGCTCCAGCACGTCGCTCACCCAACCCGTGAACCGGCTCCACAGCGTGCTCTTCAACGAGCGTTCGTACGCTGGCTGACGGAAGATCGCGGCAAGGGTATCGCGCACCGCTTCGGGCGCCGGTTGCAGCACCGTTACCAGCGGTTCCGGTCCGTGAGTGCCGCCCCGTCCGGTGACATCCCTTCCACCCCGGCGCTGCCCGTGACCCTGTGGGGGCTCATGGCCGTTGCCGAGCTGTCGCTCGCGCCGCCGACGGGCGGCAGGTCGTCCAACGCCTTTGTCAGTTGCTCCACGTCGTAGCCTTCACGTCGTATGCGCAGGTCGAAGTAGAGCACCGTCATGAGGCAGCCGATGAAGGGATAGACGACCACGACCACCACGCTGCTCGCCGTGCTCGCCAGCTCCATGTCGCGCAGCAGCAGCGCGCTCAGCGCCAGCGCGGTGACATAGGTGACGATGTAGAAGATGATCCCGATGCCCACCACCGCCGTCGTGTGCCGGAGGTTCCCGCGCACGAGTTCACGCGAACGGCCCATGGCCGACAGCGGGCCACGTCGCTCCAGCACGACCGACGCCGTGATCAGCGCATAGCGCGCTCCGAAGAGGAGTGCTACCAGCATCGCCCCGACGGTTGTCGCCACGCCGATAGCCAGCCCGACGGTCCGCGACAGGGTGCCCAGCGTTCCGCCGCCGGCCAGGGCGACACCGGTGAGCACCAGCCCCATGATGGTCGCCGCCCCGAACAGCGTGACGAACAGCATGGCCGTGATGAGAACGGACGCCAGCATGTTGCCGACTATGAGCGCCAGCGCGCGCCGCAGCGCCAGCCGCACGGCGGCCAGCGGGTCCATCGTGCGACCATGCTCGTAGGCGTTGGCCGCCGAGCCCACCAGCGCACCAAAGCCGACGCTGGCCAGGCAGACCGAGGCCAGGGCAAGTACACCGAGCAGCGACACCGACGAGGCCAGCTCGGCCATTGCTTCCGGGGTTGCCGCGGCGGCGGGTGCGGTGGGTTGGACGATGCGCGCGATTATCCCGAGAAAGAGCGACGGGATGGCAATGAGCGCTGCCAGCAGCGCCAGGGAGCGGAAGTGTCGCCGCATCAGTTGGACGGCGGCGTCCACCAACTCCGTGGCGCTGCGTGGCGTCAGCAATCGCGCTCCTGTTGCAGTCTCCAGTACCTCTCCTCGCCCTGAGTCCACAGCCACCCTCCAAGTACGTAGCCGAGCGCCGGGAGGGCGACGGCAATGAGGACGAGCGCGTGCCGCAGGTCGCCGGAGAGTGGAACGGTGAGTGACCAGGCGAGTCCGCGCGCCTCGAACATCTTGTAGGCCATTGTCAGGATGGCCGCCGGGATCCCCCAGCCCACCACCCCGTGACGCCAGATGAAGTACGTCCTGCCCTGCGCGCGCAGGCGCTCCCATCGCCGCAGTTCCGCCGTCCTGCGGGCGGCTGCGGCCGTCGCGGCCGGGTGCCGCCGGGCCGGGGAGCGCTCGCCGTCCAGGGTCATTTCAATAGCTGCTTGCCAATCGTCTGGAGTTGCATGTTGGATGTCCCCTCGTAGATAGCTCCAATCTTGGCGTCGCGATAGAACTTCTCAACCGGATAGTCCCTGGTGTAGCCGTAGCCGCCGAACAGTTCCACGCACACCGACGTCACCCGCTCGGCCACCTGCGAGGCGAACAGCTTGGCCATCGCGCCCTCGCGGGCAATGTCGTTCCCGGCGTCCTTCAGGCGGGCGGCGTTGTAGACCATCAGGCGGGCCGCCTCCAGTTCGGTGGCCGCCTGGGCCACCTGGAACTGGATGCCCTGGAAATCGGCCAACGGTCGGCCGAACTGCTGGCGTTCCTTCAGGTACTCCACCGCCGCTGCCAGCGCTCCCGCTGAGACGCCGATCATCTGCGCGCCGATCCCGATCCGCCCCTCGTTGAGCGTCTCGATGGCCACCTTGTAACCCTGGCCGATCGGCCCCAGCACGTTCACGGCCGGCACGGCGACGTTCTCCAGGATCAGTTCCGTGGTGCTGGACGCGCGGATGCCCAGCTTGTCCTCCTTCCTGCCCACCGAGAAACCGGGGAAGTCGCGCTCGACCAGGAACGCCGTGATCCCCTTGTAGCCGGCCTCGGGGTCAACGGTCGCGAAGACGATGAAGATCTCCGCCTCGGCGCCGTTGGTGATCCACATCTTGCGGCCATTCAGCACCCACTGGCCATCCTTTTCGGTGGCCCGGGTGTCCAACCCGAAAGCGTCGGACCCGGAGCCGACTTCGGAAAGCGCGTAGGCACCCACCGTGCCGCCGGTGAGACGGGGAAGGTAACGGGCACGTTGGTCCTCGGACCCATAGCGCCTGATGGGGTAGTTCACCAGTGTGTTCTGGACGTCGCAGAGGATGGCCGCCGATGCATCCACCTTGCTCAACTCCTCCACCGCGAGTGCGACCATCATCAACGATCCAGCAGCTCCACCGAACGCCTCATCCACCTCGATGCCCATGAGGCCGAGTTGGAAGAAGCTGGCAATGAGCGCGGGGTCCAGTTTCCCGGCCTCCTCCATGGCCTGGACGCGGGGCCGCACCTCGGTGGCCGCGAAGTCGGCAACCGCGTCGCGGAACATGATCTCCTCATCGCTCAGCATGGTGAGCGCGGGACGGGCAGTGGATGTGTCGACGGGCATTGGCGGGACGGCGGCGGGAGACGTGAGTGGATCATCCGCGTCGGGCATGGACGTTCCACAGGACGGCCGTATGGTACGCAGACGGAACGGGCAGGTACAGGCTGGGCGCCGAGATCCCACCCGCGTGTTGAAACTTCTGACCGGTCATATACGTATGAGAATTGCAAGTAAACGTCTGTACTTGTCTGAATACTATCCAGCGTTTGCGTTGCACCGTGCGTATAGGGGAGGTGCCACCGGTGGTCGCCACCTGGTACGCAGCCGGGGTGCCATTCCTGCCCGGCCCCCAACCCGATCCACAGTACAGCTCGCCTGATGACCCAGAGCCCCGCCAACTCGCAACGGTCCACTGACGTCCTCCTCGCCGCCGTGCGGAGTGGGGGCGACGTGGACGCGTGGCGTGCGTTGGTGGCCCGGCTCACGCCACGGCTCTACCGGGTGGCGCGCGGTCTCACCGCCTGGCGGGTGCTGGGAGCGCAGACCGTGGTGGAGCACGCCTGGCGGGCAGCGATTAGGAAACCGGGCGCGCTGGACGACGCAGCGACCCTCCGTCAACTCCTCCTGGGCGAGGTGGTGCGACGTGCGCTGGCGCTCAGCGACTCGCCACGCGACCTGCCCGAGAATGAGCCGCCGGAGCGTATCGCGGCCATGCGCGCGGTGGCCCTGCTTCCACATCCGTCGCGCGCCGTCCTCGTGCTGGCCGACGTGGGAGGCATCTCCCTGGAGCGGAGCGCCGAGCTGCTGGGACTTCCCGAAGTGCGTCTCAAGTCGGAGCTCTGGCACGCCCGTCTGGCGGTGGAGACGCTGCGCGGTTCCGGCACGGGCGTCGTTCCCACGCCACCCCTGCTCGTCGCTGTCGACCCCGGCCTGGCTGCGGGATTGCCTCAACCCTCAGGGATGGACGCCGCCGCCCCGGCCTTCGAGGCGAACGGCACGGACCCGATGGACGACGACGACGCCGGCGTCGCGCCGCTCTGGCTGGAGGCACCGCCCGAGGAACTGCTGTCCAGGCTGGCCAGCGACCTGCACGGTCGTCACCAGCGCCGCCGGCTCGCGCCCCGGATACGGAGCCTGAGACTGCCCGTGCTCGGCGCCCTGCTGGCTGCCGTCCTCACCGCGGCCAGCGTCCTGCTCTGGCACGAGGCGCCGCGACTGGTACAGAGCGTCGAGGCGGCTGCCGCGTCGCCGGAGGCGCTCCCCGGCCCGGCCACCGTGGATGGCGACATCACTCCCATCTTCGCTGCTCCGGCCCCCCCGCCGTCGCCGCCCGGAATCGACCGTGTGGCCCGTCGTCCCAGCCGGCGCGGCGGCGCGCGGCTGCAGCCGAGAGGCGCCACCGTCCTGCCTCCCCGCGATCTCTGACGCGTCCGTGGCAACGGCGGTGCGTGTGTGCGGGAAGGTCAGCGCGTGCGGGAAGCTCGGGTGACGCCGCCCCGGTGCCAGGACGCCCTTCCTGGACCCAGGCAGCGGCTCGGGCTCCGCTACCCCAGCACTTCCAGCGCCAGCTCCACCCGCCCGAACGGCGCCGATAGCTGCACCCCCTGAACAGCACCGCGCACCGCGTCCAGCATCTCGCGGGCGATCGCGATCCCCTCGGCAACTCCGTGCTCCCGGGACCGTTCGCTGGCCCGGCGCATCCGATCCAGGATCGCCGCCGGCATCGTCACCCCGGGTACTTCATTGGCCAGGAACTCGGCGTTCCGCGCCGACACCAGCGGCCAGATGCCGGCGACTATCGGGATCCTGACCTCGGAATCGAGGCTGTGGAGGAAACGCTCCAACTGTGCCACGTCGAACACCGGTTGGGTGATCGCGTAGCCGGCCCCGGCCTCCACCTTCCAGCGGAAACGCTCCAGCTCGTGCGCCGGATCAATCGACGCCGGGTTCACCCCCACGCCGATCACGAAACGTGTCGGCTGGCCTATGTCGTTGCCGCCCGGATCCAGCCCGCGGTTAAGGTTGGCGACCAGGTTGGTCAGCCCTATGGCGTCTATGTCGAACACCGCCGTGGCGTCCGGATAGGGCCCCATCCTGGGCGGGTCACCAGTTATGAGCAGCATGTTGCGCAGGCCCAGCGCACTCGCCCCCAGCAGGTCGCTGAGCATGCCGAGCAGGTTGCGGTCGCGACAGCAGTAGTGGGTGACCGTCTCGATACCCGATCCCTGCTGCACCAGCACGCTGGTCGCGATCGACCCCATCCGGCTCTGCGCACGGGGCCCGTCGGGGACGTTGATGGCATCCACACCCGCCGCGTGCAGGCGGGCCGCGTCGCCAATCAGGCGGGAGGCGTCGACCCCCCGGGGTGGTACGATCTCCACCGTCGTCACGAACTCACCGGCGACGAGTTTCGCAGCCCAGCGGGAGAAAGCGGGGTTCAGGGGGGTTCGCAGGGGTGCTGTGGAAGTGGTGCCGGAACCGACGTCGCCGTCGACCGCTCCGGCGCTTGCGCGGCCGCCGCCGGCGCGGCCGCCGTGCACGCCGCCGCCCGCACCGCTGCCGCCCACCGCATCCACTCCAGCCACGCCTCCCACGCTGCCCGCCGCATCCACGCCGTCCGCGCCGCCTACGCCGTCCGCGCCGCTGCCGCCACCCACGCCACCAATGCCGCCCGCGCGGCCGAGCCCCCGCGCGCCTGGCCGCCTGTTCGCCGCCCCGCGCCTCACCGGACGGATACCGTCCACCATCGCCTTCACGTGCTCGGGTGTCGTGCCGCAGCAGCCACCCACCACGCGTGCGCCGGCGTGCACCAGGTGCCGGGCGTATGTCCCCATGTACTCGGCGCTCGCCATGTACATCCGCCGGCCACCCACTTCCCTTGGCAGGCCGGCATTGGGCTGCGCGGACAGCTTGCGTCCCGTGGTCCGGGCCATCACCTCCACCGCCTCGAGGATCGTCTGCGGACCCACCGAGCAGTTGAGCCCGACGATGTCGGCTCCGCAACGATCGAGAGCCCGGGCCACGTCGGCCGGCGTCGCGCCGAGGGGCGTCCTGCTGTCCACCCCGATCGTCATCTGCGCCACCAGCGGGCGGTCGCCGGCCACGTCGCGCGCGGCGAGCACCGCCTGCTCGATCTCCAGCAGATCGGCGAACGTCTCCAGCAGTATCAGGTCGGCGCCACCCTCCATGAGGGCGGTCATCTGCTCGGCGAAGATCCCCCGCGCCTCGTCGCGTCCGGTGGGGCCGTAGGGCTCCAGGCGCACACCCAGCGGACCCACCGCGCCGGCCACCAGCACGTCGTCACCGGCGGCCGCCCGCGCCAGCCGTGCGGCGGCCACGTTTATGGCCTGCACCTGATCCTCCAGCCCGTGCTGCGCCAGCTTCACCCGGCTGGCGCCAAAGCTGTTCGTCTCCAGCAGCTCCGCCCCCGCGCGCACGTACGCCTGGTGGACGCCGCGCACGAGATCGGGGGAGCGCAGGTTCAGCTCGTCGTAACACTGGTTGATGAAGACGCCACGCGAGTAGAGCATGGTCCCCATCGCGCCGTCGCAGACGACGATCTGTTCCGGATCGACGAGACGGTCCAGCAACTCGCCGCGTCCCCCGTCCGGGCGCGTCGCGCGACCGCCTGCACGGTGTTCTCCACGCGCTTCCGTCATGCGCCCGTCCGCAGGCTGCTCCACACCGGATCCGATCTCGCGTCCGTCCGCCGGAAGATCCGCAGGCGACTCCCTCGCGCCGTCGTCCGCACGGTCTTCCCTACCCGCTTCCCTCATGCGCCCGTCCGCACGGCGTAGTACTTCGCCGCTGGATGATGCAGGATTATCGCCGCCGTGCTCTGCTCGGGGATGAGTTGGTAGGCGTCGGTGTGCGACATGCCCAGCTCCGCCTCCGCCGGCAACAGCCGGAAGACCGTCGCGTGATCGTCCAGGTCGGGACAGGCGCCGTAGCCCCACGAATAGCGCTTGCCGCGGCCGTCGACCATGCCCAGCTCCGCGCGCTGCCTGCGATGCATCCACTCGGCCATCGCCTCGGCGCTCTCCACGCCCAGGCCGTGGATGAGGAAGGCCTCGCTGAACTCGCCGGCGCCCTGCAGCTCGTCGAACAGACGCGACGCGGCGTCGCCGACCGTCACTACCTGTAACCCGATCACGTCCACGCCCTGCTCGGCGTCCTCCAACGGGCGCACGTAGTCGGCCAGGCAGAGACGCTCACGCCCTTCCTGACGCGGGAACTTCATGCGCGCCGTCTCCTGCAGGTCGCCTGTCGCCGAGTACCGGGCGGGATCATAGATGATGATCTCGTTCCCTTCGGCGAGGGCGGGGAAGTAACCCTGCACTGCCTTCGGCGACAGCCAGCCGCGACGGCGCGCATCGGCCGACAGCCGCTCCAGTGAGGGCTCGAACATCTCCCTCTTCAGTCGCTCGAACTCCGGACCCGAGCCCCGTCCGCCCCACTGCAGGCGGTAGAGTTCGTCCAGGTCAAGTAGCGCGAACACCTCGTCCAGCGGCACGTCGCGAATCACCCGTGCGCCCCAGAACGGTGGCGTCGGCACGGCGGGC
>CALCHX010000186.1 GCA_937906875.1 uncultured Gemmatimonadota bacterium
CTGGCCCAGAGTGATGCCGCGTGTCGCTGCGCGGCTTCGTGCGACAGCCAGCAGGCGTTCGTCCAAATCGAGCGTAGTGCGCACGCATGCATCATACATCACGCATCAATTCGACGGCGGCTCCCCTCGTGAAATATTCGCGGTCGTCATCTGGCTCGTCACCGCGAGGAGGCGCACCTTTGGGAGCAACGTGATGCCTGCACTTCGGGTCCTAGAAGATACCCCGCACGTCACCGCGAGGTCGGGCGCCGACTCCAAGGCCGCCCTGCGACGGTGGTCACGTTCGATGATCAGTCGATCCGGCGCGGCGTGACGCAGTCGCTGTATTTCGACCCAGTTACTGCTGCCTTCCTCGAAAGTCGAATGACATTGCAGGGTCGTCCCGACGACATCCAGACGGTCGCCAGTTCAGGCATTGTCGACTCGGTTCCGGCAGAGGTGCGTCGCTACGCCGATCACTACACCGATATCGGCACGTGTGTGACTGAACATGGCATCCAGACCCCCGACGTGTGTTCGCACCGGTATCACTATGACAACACCGACGAGGCTTCGGTCTCCTATGTCCCCTCAACGAGTGCCGCGCCCACCAGCAGCGCGCCCGCCACGAGGTAGCGGCGGCACACACCGAAACGACCTGGTATGACGCGGTTCTCGCGCGAACGGCGTCATACCCGGTTTTCGTCGTCTACTGCAGATATGTGTTGCCGTTTCACCAGCGTTGGAATCGCAGGCGGCGGCGTATCGGGGCGCCCGATCGCCGGCCGAGGGTTCCAGAAAGCGGCCACTGCCTCGTTTAGCGTCGGGGATAATCGCCGTGGAAACGCACTGGGCGGCCCGCAGGAGATCCCTCACTACCCTTCATGACCGGGACGACAATGCTCGCGTCCGGCTCATAGGGCGGAGGTGACTCGGGAGGGGGCACGGAGGTTGGCGTGCCCACATCATGCGCTGGCGCGTCCTCGCTCATCGCTTCTTCTCTTGCCGGCGCAGAATCTCGCGCGCCGCGCGCCGATCGCTGTCCCGAATGCGCTTGTTGCCCTCGTAGTTGCCGATGATTTCGGGATCCGGGGCGAACGGCGGCGGCGTCGGACGCGCGCGATTGGTCCGTGTGTCGGGAGCCTGCGTTGCAGTACCGGTCATCTCGCCTCCCCAAGCCATACATCGGCGATAGTCCCCGTGACCAGCAATGCTACTGCAACAGCCAGAAGCATGACGGAGACCTTGATCCAACGGACCTTGCGCGAAAGCCGCTCTTCGTCCCTCTCGTACAGGTGAATTCTGGTGTCGAGCAATCGCTGCTTCGCCACGACAACCTCCGTCGTCAAGTAGCCATTGCGAATCGCCCGAAGATCCAACCCGGCCGTGGTTCTCGGCACCATCGCGCCGATCGCCGCCGCCGCGGCAACTGCAGCCGCAAGCTGTCCGGCGATCCGCAGTGCGTCAGCGTGCCGAGACGCCAACCCGATGAGAACACCGCTGATCCCCAGCAAGAATCCTGCCTTGCTGTCGAACGAGGATCCTCGGCGATCCTGCTCGGCGATCACGGCGTCCACCTCGGCGCGAACTATGTCCAGGGAAGGCAATGCGACAGGTGCTTCATCCGCCATTGCTCCACCTCGCCTTCTCACTGCTTTCCTGCCTTCAAATGCACGCTAGACAGCGGGTACGACAGCCACCGGCGAACCGTGAGTGACGGCAAGCGGTGGGGCCGCGATCGGTTGGCCCGACGCAGCGCACGGCGTCGGCTTCGCCGATGCGTCTTATCGGTGTGGTCGCCGCCGCGGCGCTGCTAGCGTCGGGATCGTGAGGGGAGACGCGGCGCGCTTCCGGCGTTCGATCGGCGTCGGTGTGCTGGTATTCGCGGCTGCGATCGCGGTGGCTGCGAACCATGCGGCAGGCAATCGCACGGCCGGCCATCCGGTGGCGGACTGGCCGCAGCCGCCACCCGTCGGCAGCTGTCTGGACGTGCAGGGGGCGGTCCCACGCGACGTCCCGTGCGAGAACCCCCACGACGCCGAGGTCATCAAGACGTTCGACGTTGTCGATCTCGCGGCCGCTGCCGATCCGCTCCGGGCGATCCCCGACTCCTGTGGTGAACCGGCAGTCGCTCTTATGCGGTCATCGGCGGGATCGGACCAGGTGTCCCCCGGCCGACCGGAGTGGCGTCTGCCGGGCTTCGCCTTCGCAGTGCAACTGCTGCTCGCGCCTCCAGACCTGCGGATCGGGCGGTACGGCTGGGCCGTGTGCGCGATCACCCCTGGGCCACAGGTGAGGTACATGGGCACCATCATCGGATCCGCCGTCGGCGACAGGCCGCCGGCGTACGGCACCTGTTACGACTCCCACGGCCGCCCCGCGTCCTGCACGGTGCCGCACGCGGTGGAAGTGCTCGCCGTCGTGCAGCACCAAGTAACGGTGGACGGTGCCGCGCCCCGCTCGACTTCCCCGCTTTCGTCGCCGATCTCCGAAGCGGACATCGCGGCAGCGCAGGCGGCTATCCATGCCCGGGACGCGGTAACCCAGAAACTCGCCTCGACGTTGCCGACCTGGACCGAGCAGTGTCGCGAGGTCGCGGCCGCACGGACCGGCGCCAGCGATCCGACGTACGGCGGCAGTGTGCTTGTCGGCGTGCCGCCGGATGTGGCTGCCCCGCCCACGCTCGCGGCAGCGGTGGTTTCGGCGCCCGACGGCGGAGCGTTCACCATGAGCGGCAGTTGCGTCGTCGAGGCTCCCGAGGGCCAGCTCCTGGCGGACTCGATGATCGGCTGGGGAAACAGGCACCACCCCTGACCGCGAACCCCTGACCGCAGAGCAGCATCACCAGAGCTGGAGTCACAGGCGACCACGACGCCGATCGCGCGCGGCGCTATCGCCCGGGTGACGCCAGGAAGACGAGCCGGTCGGCCAGCGACTCATCACCAATCGCATCGATCGCCGCCACCAGCGCACCGATTCCGGCCGGCCGGCGCGAGAAACGGGAGGAGAGCGCCATGAGGATCCCCGGGTGCCGCGCGCCGCGCGCACTGCACTCCGCTGCCAGGCTCGCGAAGTCTGCCACGTTCTCGGTCAACAGCACGTAGCCGCCGGAGCATGCGGAGATCGTCCAGCCAGAGAGCGATCTCCCAGACATCCGCCCCGCCGACCACACCCGCACGCCTGGCGGCCGGTCCGTCGCGGAACGTGATGAGCGGATGCTCATCACGCCGCGCGCGCTCCTCCGCGTAACGGCGCAGCCGATCCGACAGGCTCCCCCCAACGGCACGAGACCGCACGCGTAGCCCTTCCGCCACGTGCTCGTCGAGTCATCGTCAACACACGGGCGATGAGCACCGATACGGCGGCAGCGAGGAGCGCCCTCGACACTCGTGCCCCGGCGAAGCACGGCGTGTGCGGGCGACGGCGCGGAGGTGGCAGAGTGTCCGCATGACGCTCACACTGGCCGAGGCGATCACTGCCGGGCCCGTCGTGCTGGACGGCGGCCTGTCCACCCATCTGGAGACGATGGGGCACGACCTGACGACGACCAAGCTGTGGTCGGCCACGCTCATCGCGGACGATCCG
>CALCHX010000187.1 GCA_937906875.1 uncultured Gemmatimonadota bacterium
ATGTGGTTGCTCGGTTCGAGTGACTATTCGGCGCGGCTCGCCGCCCGGCTCGGGTTGCCGTACGTCTTCGCCAGCCACTTCGGGGTCAGCGGACTCGAGGTGGCGCTCGATCTGTATCGCGGCGGGTTCCAGCCGAGCGAGGCGTGCTCCGAGCCGCGCACGTTCCTCACCGCCAACGCGGTCGCCGCTGCTTCGGTCGAGGAGGCCGAGGAGCGCTCGCTGCCACAGCTCCGCATGATGGCGCGGCTGCGCACCGGCCGACCGTTGGTGCCCTTGGAGAGCGTGGAGCAGGCGCTGGCGGGGGAGGGTGATTTCGACGCCGCCGCGCGGGAGGTGATGCGGTCCACGCGCCGATCGTGGTTCGTCGGCACCGGTTCCGATGTCGCTGCCGGGCTGAGGGATTTCGCCGCCCGGTGGGGCGTGGACGAGGTGATGATCTCTCCGGTCGCGGCCGCCTATGACACCGAGCCGCTCGATGCCTCGCCGGGGCGCATCCGGACGGCGGAGCTGGTGGTGGAGGCGCTGGGCGCCTGATGACGTTGTCGTTGTCTGTGCGACGCCGTACTGAATCGTGTGCCGTGCTAGCCACTGCTGCGTCATGGCGCGTGAGGTCCTGTGGGGAATCACGTTGAGCCTCGTGCAGGGTCAGGGGCCTATGACGCCGAGTGGGACAACGTGGACGCCGTCCTCGCGGGTATAGGCCAGGGGTGTGCCGGTGACGACGACGAGGGCTCGGGGCTTGCGGTTGACCCGGTCGGCCAGCCGATGCAGAGAGTCTGCTGCTTTGTCGATCTCCGCTTGTCCGAGCTTGACCTCGATTCCCATCCAGTCGCCGTCTCGAGTCTCAAGGACGTAATCGACTTCGAGTCGCCCCTCGGCCTCGCGGTAGTGGTAGATGAATGCTCGGGCGACGCCGGCGTAGATGCGTAGGTCGTGTGCGACGAGGCTTTCGAACAGGATGCCGGTGGTCTCGAGGTCGCTGAGCATGCGGGTCGGGGACATACCCAGCAACGCGGCGGCCAGGGACGGATCGCCGAGGTGCCTTTTGGGCGTGGTGGTCAACCGTTTCGATGATCGGACCGAGGGGTCCCAGGCTGGTAGCTCGTCCACGACCATCATCCGTCGCAATGCTTCGAGGTAGGGCTCAGCCGCGTAACGGCTGGGGCCTTCGGTGTCCTGATCGTCACGGGCGCGACGAATGATCGCGGCTAACGTCGCGGGTTGGGAGACCATTTGGGCGTATGCCTGCAGGAATCTGCGCACCATGCGGGGGTTGCGCTCGGCGCCGGATACTTCGTCGATGTCGTGGTCGATGATGACGTCGAGGTAGCCCTCCAGGAATCGGTCGGCATCGTGCTCGGTGCCGCCTACGAGGGCGGGCCAGCCGCCGACTGCGATGTGGTGGAGGTAGTCGCGGACCTCAACTGGCGACCTCGTCGGTTCGACGACTCCGCCGTTCATCAGTTCGGATAGCGAGACGGTCGGTGTGGTCGCCTGCTGTTCGACCAGGGTCATGGTGCGCATGCGCAGGATGCCGAAGCGCCCGGCACCGGAGTGGCGCGGGACGGTGTCATCAGGTGTGGCCGAGCCGGTGAGGATGAACTGGCCGCGCTGCCTTCGGTCGTCCACGGCACGCCGCACGATGTCCCAGAGCCGAGGGACGCGCTGCCATTCGTCAAGGAGCCGTGGAGTGGCCCCGTCGAGCAGGAGCCGTGGGTCGAGTCCAGCCAAGGCGATCGCAGCCGGGTCGGAATCGAGCAGTACTTCGCTGGCCGCGCGTTGGCGCGCGGTCTGAGTCTTACCGCATCCCTTGACGCCCTCGATGAGCACCGCTCCCATGGCGGACAACTCGGCCTGGAGTGCGGCATCGGCGATGCGCGGTAGATACTGTGACCTTCCGGTGCGATTCAGAACCATCAAAAATCACGTCCTTCAGCCAACAGAATACACAGGAATTGGTCAACAGGATGCACATGGCCGCCCCCTGTCGGGGCGGGCAGGAAGAATGGCGGGGTGAGCGCGAAGCGGGGCAGCACGAAGCCAGCGGAAGACCCGCTGGCGCCGTTCTCGCCGCTGGTACGGGAGTGGTTCGAAGCTTCGTT
>CALCHX010000188.1 GCA_937906875.1 uncultured Gemmatimonadota bacterium
AATGGCAGCCGGTGGACGATCACCGCGATCGGCATCGACGGATCGCTACGGGTGCGGCCTGCCGGGCGACGCGGAGGCGCGACGCTGCGACTCCCTGCCGGATACGTCGCCGAGCATGTTGAACTCGGCTACGCGGTCACCGCATACCGGGCGCAAGGGGTCACGGTCGACACCGGACACACGCTCATCGAGCCCGGCGCGACCCGCGAGAACTTTTACGTCGCCATGACCCGTGGCAAGGCCGGGAACTTCGCCTATGTCTCCCTCAACCGCCCCGACGATGACCACATTCACCCGCCCGCTCAGGACACCCTCGTGGTCGCCGCGCGCAAGGTGCTCGCCGGGGTGCTCCAGCACGTTGGCGCGGAACTCTCCGCCCACCAGACGATCGCTGCCGAGCAGGATGTGTGGGGCTCGGTCGCGCAGCTCGCCGCCGAGTACGAGACCATCGCCGCCGCCGCGCAACAGCCACGGTGGGAGGATCTGCTGCGAAGGACGCGGCTCACCGAGGCCGAGGCATCCGCCGCAATCGACTCGACCGCGTTCGGCGTGCTAAGCGCAGAGCTGCGCCGAGCCGAAGCCGACGGCTACGATGCCGAGCGCCTTCTGAGCGCTCTCGTCGCTTCTCGTCCGTTCAATGACGCGGGCGATGTGGCCGCGGTGCTCCACGAGCGGGTGATCCGCGCCCTGGAGCACACGAACGGCGCCGGGCGCGTGCGCCAGCCCGCCACGCCAATCGCCGGAGTCGTCACTCCCGCGCTCGGCCCGATGGACGACGATATGCGCAGCGCACTCCGAGAACGTGCCGCGCTCATCGAGCAGCGAGCAGACGCGCTCGTCACCGAGGCCGTCGAGTCCTCGGGGGAGTGGATCTCGGGACTCGGGATGGAACCCTCCGATCCGCAGCTCGCCGCACTCTGGCGACGCGAGGCACGCACCGTCGCGGCCTACCGCGACAAGTACGGTATCGCCGTGGCCAGGGGGCTCGGCCTTGTCGGCGATGATGCTTCGCAACGCGCAGACGCGGCACGAGCACGCGCCGCGACCCTTCGTGCGCAACAGCTCGCGGCACGCGCGGCAGAACCTGGGCCGACCACCCGCAGTCTCAGGGTCGCTGGGCCGCGCCTGTAAGGGCAGAACGGGCATGCTCAGCGACTGCTCATTGCGAGCCGACATGCCACTGGGCTGGAGTGCGCGCCAGACGCCGGGCTCCTTAGTTGGCGCTCTCGCGACTCCCGCCGCATCCCTTCCGCGTCTCGCGGGTCGGGCGTACCCTGATCTTGAGGTAGCAGCCACGATTTCTAGGTCGCTTGCGACGGTCCCTCGGGACACTCACCACATGATCTACCTCCTCGGCGGAGCTACGCACCCTCTCGGGAGGCGGACATCGTGTTCCGACTGCTCTGGAATCTCAGCATCCGAGTTCGGCTGTTCCTGTGGACGTACATGCCGACGAACATCCTGCTCGACGCGCTGCACACGCGCCGCGGCCTGAAGTGGGGCGTGCCCGCCATGCTCATCGCCGTGCTGTACCTGCTCGGCGCGTGGCTGCTGACGGTGTGGATCGCCGACGGCGGGCCGGGCTGGCTGAACCTGGTCGTGCTGCTGTTCATCTGGAACGCGCTGAAGTTCCTCGTCAACGGCCCGATCACCCTCATCATCCTGATCCGGGCTCGCCGCGCCGAGCGGCGCCAAGCCTTCGAGCGGGAGTTGGCGGCTTATGCGATGGGCGGGCCCCCTCCGGTGCTCACGTCTACGAGAGGCTGACAAGCCCCGCTGTCGCGCCTCCCAACCGCAGGCCGCGCGAAAGGGGAGGGAGCGACCGAGGCGCTACCGCGCTAGCGCTAGCGCGCCGAGGTTGGCCGACGCCGGCTGTTCGTTGGGCGCCGTCAGGCTCAAGAAGCACCGGCGCGTCGAATGTTCGGAGTTGGCATCGACGGGGGACCACTCACGGCACATAGAATCCGACGACGATGACGATAGAGCACTTTCTGGGGGCTACGGATGACCGTCGTGCTGGTGCTGAACGCGGGCTCCTCCTCGATCAAGTGGCGGCTGGTCGACGGGCAGTCCGGAGCGGCAATCCGGGGCGGCACCGTGGAACGGCTCGGTCACGATGCCTCCGAGGGGACGGGGCACAGTGCCGCGATCCGGGATCTGCTTGCCGAGCTGCGCCATGAACCTGTCGCTGTCATCGGTCACCGGGTGGTGCACGGAGGCAGCAAGTTCGACACGGCGACGCTTGTCACCGACGAGGTGGAGCAGCAAATCGAGGAACTGGCTGCTCTGGCGCCGCTGCACAACTCGGTCAATCTCGCGGGCATCCGCGCCGCGCGCGCAGCGTTCCCCGGGACTCCGAATTTCGCTGTATTCGACACCGCATTCCATCGGACCCTGCTCCCCGCAGCCGCCTCCTACGCGCTTCCGGCTGGGCTCGTCCGGCGGCACCAGATCCGCCGGTACGGGTTCCACGGGATCTCCTACCAGTACGTTTCCGCCCGAGTGGCCGAGCTGCTGAGACGCCCGTTGTCAGAGTTGCGGCTGATCGTCTTCCACTTGGGCAACGGCGCCTCCGCGTGCGCGATCGCCGGCGGCCTGTCGGTGGACACCTCGATGGGCATGACCCCCCTGGCAGGGCTCGTCATGGGCAGTCGTGCCGGCGATCTGGACCCCGGGGTGCTCATCGCGCTCGGTCGCGCTGGCATCGGATGGGACCAGCTTGACGAGTTGCTGACCCGCGAGAGCGGTCTGCGCGCCCTGGCTGGCACCGAGGACATGCGTGATATCCACACGGCTGCAGCCGCGGGCGATCACACGGCGTGCGCAGCGCTCGACGTTTACCATCACCGGCTGCGGCACTACCTCGGCGCCTACCTCGCTCAGCTCGGCGGAGCGGACGCGGTCGTGTTCACTGGCGGAGTGGGCGAAAACTCGGCCGCGACTCGTGCGGCGGTCGTCGCCGACATGGAGGGCCTCGGTATTCGCATCGACCCGGAGCGCAACCGGGCTGTAGCCGACCACTCCCGCGTCGTCTCGCATCACCGGTCCCGAATCGCCATCCTCGTCA
>CALCHX010000189.1 GCA_937906875.1 uncultured Gemmatimonadota bacterium
CGGCCACCGCCTGCATCACCGCGTGCGTCAGGTGCAGCCGCGCCCACATCGGCAGGGTCAGTGTGACGAGACCGTCCGCGTCGCTCACCGCGCGGGGCCTCGCCGATGCGCCCCCAGCGCGTGCACTCCGGCCGCGATGCGATGCCGGTATTCGGCGGCGACCTCGCGACCGGACGGCTCGTGCCCCAGTTCCATCCGCAGATGAGTGCGGTTGACCCGCACCATGCGGATGAGCACCGCGATCCGATCCTGCAGCGTCGGAGCGGCGTGCAGCCGGGCGGTCCATTCGGCCAGGCGCGACGCCGCGGCATCGTCGCCCTCCGGCTGCGACCAGAACTTCCAGAGCAGGTAATCCCGCCGGCCCCGGTATTCGTCGAGACGACCGACTGCCGCGGCCAGCGGCACCTCCGCGCCGAGCCTTCGCGCCAGGGACCAGGCCTCGTCGCGCGTCGCCTCGGTCGACACCTGCCACGCTTCGAAGGTGTCGGCGCCGGTGTGCGCGCGAGCCTCGTGCAGGCCCAGGATCATCAGCTGCGCAGCGAGACCTGGTACAGCGCATGCGGTGTGGGCCAACTCCGCCACGTGCCGATTGGCCCACAGTGCGTCGAACACCGCGGCGGGCGTCGCCGTCGGCCCCGGGAAGAAGCGATGCACATCCACGTGCGCCCAGGTCCGGTGGTGGTGGTTCGATGCGTGCCGGAAGCTGGACCCTTCCGCGAAGCTGGTGAGCTCTGCCCAGCCGTGGCGCGCCAGCGCCGCCAGGAACCGATCCAGGTGCGCCGGCCGGACGATCACGTCGGTATCGCGGGAAGGCCGCGGTCTTGTCCGCAGCGCCACATCCACCGCCGGGCCCTTGATGTGCAGAATGTCGGCGCCGCATTCGTCGGCGATCGCCTGGATCGCGGCATGGGTCAGGTGCAGGAGTGCCCACAGCGGTATCGCCGGTCCCGCGGTGGTGCCGGGCACATTCCCTCCCCTGCACGGTAGACATGGCGCTATCGACGCTGCCGCCGACATGGATGACGCAATCCCGCCGGTGTGACGTCACGCGACGCTGATCGCTCCGAATTCCCATCGGCCGCGAGGTTATGATACGAAGCCGCGGCGGCCCCTGATGATTTCCACCGGTCAGGACGCCGCCGGTGCGAGGAGGACCATGCCGGAGTTGACGCTCGCCCGCATGGCCTTGAGCAATCGACGCGGCGAGTACGCCTACCAGGACCAGATCACATCTCGCTCGTCGATGGCGCTCACCGCGTACGGCAGCGATTGGACAGTGCGTACGCTCGTGGTGCGCCCGCTGCGGTCGCCCCTGTACGGCAACCGTCGGGTGTTCACCCGCGCCCTGACCCAGGCGAGCCCGCGCGCCCGGCGCGTGGCCGGACGATGGCTGTACCGCGGCGGCGGGGGCGCCGTGCACCGCATGAGTCTCGAGCTGCCACCTGGACGCCACGGCGACATCGTCACGCTGCACGATCTCGCGCCGTGGGAATTCCCCGGCGAGCACGTCCCGCTTCCGGCTGCCAGCGCGGCCGAGGAGTTGCGCGCCGCAGACGCAGTGATCTGCCCGTCGAGCTTCACGGCGGAGCGCGCGTCCGCCCGCTTCGGCCTGCGCAATGTCACGGTGATCCCCGACGGCGTGAACCCGATGTTCTATGACGCCGCCCCCGCGCAGGACGCTGATCTCGACGAGCTGGGCATCCGCCGTCCGTTCGTCATCTGCACCAGCGGCTTCGCGCCGCGCAAGAATCTCGCGGCGCTGGCGGAGGCGTGGCCCGCGGTCCGGGCGGTCCGACCGGATATGACGCTGGTGCTCAGCGGTGCCCGCACGGGCGATCGTGCGGACTTCCTGACCCGCATTCCGGGCGTGACGATCACTTCCCGCATCGACGAGATGGACATGTTCGGTGTGGTGGCCGCGGCCGGCGCCCTGGTGGTGCCGTCCCTGCTGGAGGGATTCGGGTTGCCGGTGCTGGAGGCCATGGCGGCCGGGGTGCCCGTGGTCGCAGCGCGCACCAGCGCGCTGCCGGAGGTGGTGGGTGACGCCGGCATCCTGGTCGAACCCACCGCCACCGGGCTCGCCGAGGGCATCATCCAGGCCACCGCGGATGACGCCACCCCGGGCTTGATCGCCGCCGGCAAGGCCCGCGCCGCCGAGTTCACCTGGGATTCCAGCGCCGCCGCGCACGCGCGGATATGGACTCGGCTCTGAAAGCACCAGCGAATTCGTAACGCAGCAGAGTCGCGCAATTACAGCGCGTATATCAATGGCGGATAACCCGTACAAATGCTGGTCAGCGGGGGTTTCGCCGCGCCGCGGGGCGGTGATATGTTCACTCGGTATCTTTCGCGGAAGCATGAAGGGGGAACCCCATGGAGACGAGCGAGTTCCAAGTTCCGACTCTCACCGAGGTCGGGTCGATCGCCGGACTCACGAAGAGCGACGGCGCCTCTGCCGACAGAGACGCGATCCGTGTGACAGATCCCAACACCGGCCTGCCGATCGACACGTACGGACGCACGTCGTAATTACGGCGTCGAATTCACCCTGGTGTGACTTCGCTTCTTCTTGATACCGCGGCACCCTATCGTCCGAACGATATTGAAATCGCCAGTGGCCTCGTCCCAGGTTTTGTCGGACGAATTGAGTTGGAACACGCTGCCCTGACTCCGGTGGCGGCACTGGAGGAGTGTGTGCTGCCGCACTTGGAACGCCCTCCGTGTTACGTATCCTTTTCTGGTGGACGCGACTCGTCCTTGGTCCTCGCGGTGGCGACGATGGCCGCCAGAAAGGCTGGCCTTGAGGACCCGATCCCGGTAACTGAGCGATATCCGCTTGCCACCAAAGCCGACGAAGACGAGTGGCAGGAATTGGTGATACGCGCGCTCGGACTCGGCCGATGGCACAAATTCAGGTACACGTCCGAAAATGACTTGCTGGGCGAAAGGGCGCAGTCAAGCCTACGGCGGTATGGCATTCTGTGGCCATCAGCGATTCACGTGAAACCGAACCTGCTGGGACATGTCCGAGGTGGCTCGCTCCTGACCGGCGAAGGCGGCGACGCCGTGTTTCGGGTCCAGCGCTCGACTGCCCTGCGCAACCTTCGCACTGTCGAGCGCACTGGCCCGTCCCGCTTGGATAGCTGGCATGATGCATGGGATTCGGTCAAACCACGCCGTACCAGATACAGGGCGGCATGGCGTGAGTACTCGGAACGAATGGCCGAGCTGACCCCGTGGCTCACCGTGTCTGCGCGCACCCGGTTTCTCGACCTGATCGCCTCCGAGAAGGCGGCGATGCCATTGACGTACCGCCCGGCCCTTCTGGCACTGGCGGCCAAGCGAGACTTCGTCCTGGGTCAATCGAATTACCGGCGAGTGGCACGCGATTTCGATGTGACGGTGGTCGATCCGCTTCTTGACCTCGGCTTCCTCAATTCTCTCGGCACACATTACGGGCTGCTCAGCCCGCACAGCCGGACCAGCGCGATGCTCGACCTGTTCGACCACCTGCTGCCAACCGCGATCCTGGCGAGAAATACCAAATCGTTCTTCCAGGAGGCCGTCCTGGGCGAGCCGACGAGGCAATTCGCGCGCGAATGGTCGGGGGAGGGACTGAACCCGGAGTATGTCAACGCCCAAGTGCTGAAGCGAGAGTGGCAAGCGGGGACCATCTCACCGATGGGTGAGTTTCTGCTACAACAGGCGTGGCTCTACGAACAGGGCCTCGGCATCGACGGGAAGCCGCTACAGCCGCCGAAAGCGCCTACGCCCCAGTCGACCTCGCCCGCGGAACCGCCGGAATTGGCTACGCCGTAGCGAGCAGTCCCTTCTCCGCGAGCGCCGTCACAAAAGCCTCCACACTCCGCGCGGCGAGCGCGGTATCGATGCCGTATTCGGCGATCAATGCCTTTTCCAAATCGGAAGCGCTGCGCTCCTCGGTCAGCAGCTTCGCCAGAAACGCGCCCGTGCGGTTCGTCGTCAGATACTTCGATGTCGCCAGGTCCAGGATCACGAGTTCGCCGTCGAGCTCCTGCCAACTGATACCGTCGGTGCGCAGTTTCATCGATACAGCTTACGGTTCCTGCGCCGGCAACAGGTGGCCCTGAACGGGACGGGCCCGTATCCGGCTGGCCCATGCAGGCAGCCCAGTCGAGAAGGAACGATGCCAGGTACTCAGCGGGGCGGCTACGTCGATCCCGTCGACCTCCGTGTCGAGGCCCGGGCGCAGCGCAAGTCCGTCGGTCGCATGCGCCACCTGATCCGCGGCAGCCTGTCGATCGTGTGGAAGGCGTCGCGGGCGGCCCTCATCGCGTCCATCGTCATCCAGCTGAGCGGCGCGCTCCTGCTGGCCGCACAGGTGTGGGCCGTGAAACTCGTCATCGATGCGTTACTGAACGCCGAGGCGGCCGGGCTCGGATCGGCCATCGGCCCCATTGCGCTGCTCGCCGCCGCCACCGCCCTGGCCACCCTGGTCGGCGCGCTGCAGACCTCCGTGAACCGCTACCTGGGCGAGCGGGTCGGCCAGCGCATGCTCACCGAAGTGCTGGCCGCCGCCGGCGATGTCGACCTCATCCACTTCGAATCGCCCGCGTTCTACGACAGCCTGAAGCGCGTGCAGGCCAATGCGTCCAGCGCGCCGTTCCAGGTGACCCAATCGCTCATCGCCATCATCGGATCCGCGGCCACCACACTCAGCGTCGGCGCCTCGCTCGTAGTGATCTACCCGCCGTTGCTGCTGCTGCTCGTGCTCGGCGGCGTTCCGCTGTATCTGCTGCGGCGGGTGGTCAGCCGCCGCAACTTCCAGTTCGCGGTGGACCAGACGCCGAACCAGCGGCTGCGCGGCTACCTGACCTACCTGCAGGCCGACCGCGTGGCCGCCCAGGAGATCCGGGCGTTCGACCTGTCCGAGCCGCTGCTGCGCCGCTTCGCTGGCGCCTACCGCAGCTATCTCGCGGCCCTCAAGACCCACCTGAAGGCGATCGCCGGCATCACCCTGCTCGGCAATATCGCCACCGCCCTGGTGCTGGCCGCCGCCCTGCTGGCCGTCGGATGGCTGGTGGCCACCGGACGCACCTCGGTGGCGGCCGCCGGCGCCGCCGTGGTCGCGATCCGACTGCTGCAAGGCCAGATCCAGACCCTCTACGCCGGGATGCAACAGATCTTCGAGTCCGGGCTGTTCCTCGACGACGTGCACACCTTCATGGATCTCGCGATCGCGGCGCGCCGCAGCACCGGCATTCGTCCAGTGCCGGCCACGTTCAGCGCCCTCGCCGCGGACCACGTCACCTTCCGTTACCCGAACGCCGAACAAGCCGCGCTGGACGACGTCTCCGTGACGATCCGGCCCGGCGAGGTCATCGCGCTGGTCGGCGAGAACGGCTCCGGCAAGACCACCCTGGCCAAGCTCCTGGCGGGGCTGTACGCGCCGAGCGCGGGCAGCGTCACCTGGGACGGTGTGCCACTGCGCGAGCTGAATCCGGCGGACCTGCGGGCACGGATCGCGGTCATCTTCCAGGACTTCGTCCGCTACGCCTTCTCCGCGCGCGACAACATCGCCCCGCGCGGGGACGGTACCGAGGGCGGCGTCATGCACGCGGCCGAGGCGGCAGGCGCCACCGCCACCATCGCTGCCCTGCCCGACGGCCTGGACACGACGCTCTCCCGCATGTTCCGCGGCGGTGTGGAGCTGTCCGGCGGGCAGTGGCAGCGCATCGCGATCGCGCGCGCCTACTACAAGGACGCGCCGCTTGTGATCCTCGACGAGCCGTCGGCCGCCCTCGACCCGCGCGCCGAATACGAGCTGTTCCAGACCCTGCGGGCCACGCTGCAGGGCCGTTCGGCGCTGTTCATCTCGCACCGGTTCTCCACGGTGACGGCCGCCGACAGGATCCTGGTGCTGGACCACGGCCGCGTCGCGGAGCAGGGAACCCACGCAGAGCTCATCGCCGCAGGCGGGCAGTACGCGGAGCTGTTCCGCCTGCAGGCCGAGGCCTACACAGCCCGGAAGGACGCACCGTGACGCAGCAGTGGTCATTCCTGTCCGGCCTGCGCGGCCTGCGCCGGCTGGGGCCGAGAGGCGTGCTGAGCGCCCTATCGACCGCGGCATGGGCGTGCGCCGTGGAAGCCGCGCTGCGCACCGGGCGCACCCCCCAGATCGCCCGGCGCCTCGGCGTGCCGCTGGATCAGGCCACGCCGGCCGGCGCACCCAGCGCGCCGCTCGCGCTGACACCCGCCGAGAAGAGGTCGCTTCGCACCGTGCGACGTGTGTTGTCGCACCGCCCGTTCAACGGCACATGCCTGCGGCAGGCGCTGCTGGTCGGCCACGCGCTGCGTGCTCGCCGCCCCGTCCTGCGCATCGGCGTCCGCAAAGCCGACGGCGAACTACTGGCCCACGCCTGGGTGGAGATCGACGGATACGCGATCGACCGGTACACCGTGATCCCCGCCGACCGCAGCGATTTCCTCATCCTCCAGCCGGTAGCGCGACACGGCTCGGCGGCATGGAAGGACCTGCGCTGATGCACCTGCACTCGCTCTACGGGCTCACCGTCGCCGCCGCCGAATCGCTGCCCGGCTGCCGGCCGGCCGCAACGGACGCCGCCGTCGACGTCACCATCCGCTGGGGCGCGCCCCTCGACGGGAATGACGCCGTTCTCGACGGTGAGCTGCTGCTGACCTACGGCACCACGCGGCCCTGGTACTGCGCGGGGCGCACCCGTGAGGGCGGCTACGTCCTGCGCTACCACGGCTCCTGCGATTTCCTGATCTCCCCGGACTTGGCGACGGTGGAGGTGCGCACCGTCGCCGGCTCGGACCGCGGCATCGCCACCATCCTCACCACGGGCGGGCTGCTCGCGTTCCTGCTCTACGTGCGCGGCGCCACGGTGCTGCACGCCAGTGCCGTACAGGTCGGCGACGCGGCATTGGCGTTCGTGGGCTACTCCGGGCGCGGCAAATCGACCATGGCCACGCTGATGTGCGCGGACGGGGCGACGGTGATCACCGATGACGTGCTGCGCATCGACGGGGGGGCGGCGGACGGTCGGCCGCTGGCGCGGCTGGGCAAGACCGAGTTCCGGCTGCGCAAGGGCGCGGACACCCTGCTCGGCCAGTTCGGCGCGGGTGGCCCGGACGGCGGGCGCGCCCGGCCGGACGTGCGGATCAGCGCCGACGAGCGGACGGTGCTGCACCTCGGCGACGGTGCGAGCGATCACCTGCCCCTTGCCGCGATCGTGATCCCCACCCCGATGCGCGACGGCTCGCCGCTGTCCATCGACCCGATGCCCAAGACGGAGGCGCTGCACGCCCTGCTCAACATGCCGCGCATCCAGGGCTGGCAGGACGCCGCCGTCATCACCCGGCACTTCGGCCAGCTGGCGACGTTGGTGCAGCAGGTGCCCGTGCTCAGCGCCCGCATCCCGTGGGGCCCGCCGTTCGATCCCGGTATCGCGGCCGCCGTGCGCGCGGCAGCCGGCCTGTGACGCGGGCCGGTACCGCGGGTGACCGGTGCCGTGCCCGGTCGGCAATTCGGCGCGGGACGGCTCGATAGGGTGAGCGGATGACGGCGGATCCGCAGGCCTTCCTGACGATCGGAGTGTTCGGCCTGCGCTGGCGCATCGACCTGTCGGTG
>CALCHX010000190.1 GCA_937906875.1 uncultured Gemmatimonadota bacterium
GAAGCGCTACCTCGCGCGTGAGGTGTACCGCACGCTCCGCGAGGATCTCCGCGCCATCGCCAACCCGCCAACGACCGCCCCCTTGACTCTATAGGAACGTCCCGGGGCGGTTCACCAACCCCATCCGCGGGCGCCATCTCGCTCATCGTACGACGACGTCTACGCGTGTGCTGTCGGGGTGGCCGACGACCGGGCTGCGGAACACCATCCGCTGATCGCGCACGGTGCCGCGGAGCACACCTGTCCCCGATTCCACGGACGCGTTAACGACGAGGCATGCGGCGAACTCGGTTTCCGGCGTCCCGCGGAGTTGCACCCGATACCGACCATCGGGAGTCGTTTGAGGTACGCCCTGCAACCCCGGGTTTGGTCGGTTGCAGTCGTCGACGTACACGACGACCTCGAATATCGCGCCCTTTTGTAAGCGACCGAGCGTGTCTCGGATCTCGCCGTACACGATCCCCTCAGCCGGGGGTATGAACTCTCCCGTCGTGGGTCCATTTCGGGAGCACCCGTAACCGAGCAGCAGAAGGACCGCCGCAACCGCCCGCGCTCGCGCTCGCCGCCAGCGTGGGCGCACGACCTCGCGCGGGTCACTATGCGACGTAAGCGCGGCCGGCTGGCCTGGCGCACGGACCATGTGCATCGTCGCTAGCCTCATTGGCACCTCTAGAACAGGTTCGTGTACCAGAGCGGGCGAGCGGCTGACTTGCTCCATGTGGGCGGCAATGTTGCGCCATGCGACCACGACGAGGGAATGTTCCGCTCGGAAGAATAGAGGCTCGCCGTGAACGGGTCCACGTCCTGCTCGAGACAGTATGTCACGTGGTCGATACCGCTTGCGCGCAGCATAATGCCGGAGGACTGGTACAAGCACGTTCCCACGAGCCGCGGCAGATAGGATCCGCTCCACTCCGCATTGTCGTGTGTCTCGTTCGCTGCGTCGAAGACGTCGAGAAACGCTGCGGCGACCACGCCTTCCGTTTTCGGTTGCGGCGAACTGTTTGGCCGGTAAAGGTTCGCCTCAAAACTCCCAAGCAGCGCGCCGGTAAGCGTCGTCCCGAAGAAATCCGCAAACCCTTCGGACAACGCACAGCCGTACGACGATGGCGCATTCAGGGAATGCGGGCTGCAGTTGTCACTATAACTGGGATTCAGTCCACCCATTGCGTTGTGGTGATACGCATGGCCGTACTCGTGGCCGATGACGAACCGCCCGAACTCGCCGACGATCGAACTAGACCTAAACGTGATCCTATCCTCGCTGGGCGAGTAGAATGCACCGCCTGACCCGGACAGGACTTCGGCTAGTACTTGAGGCCGTCCGTACCCAAACGATAGGTTGGCGTCCCGCGCGACTTGCGACATGATCGCGTACACCCGCGCGACGTCGCTCGTCAGGATAGCCTGCTGCGTTGTACCGCAATGCGAGTTGAACTGTCCGTTCCAGCCCACCGTGTTCAGCGGCAATGTCCGGACGTATGATCCATGCGTTTGGGTCAAGCCGGAATACCGCTCGTTCGGTCGGCAAGCGATCACGACGTATCCGTCCAAGGATGTGTACCCTTGGTCCGTACCGGTGACGGGCCCGGTGAGCCCCGCTCTGTACTCGACCGAGTAGTTCGCGGAATGGATCGGTCGGTACTGGGACGTTTGGCTGTCGAAATACGAGAACTGCCAGATGACAGTTCCTGATTGGAGCTGCGACGTGGTCAAAGCGTCGCTCGTGGCCACAAGCTTGCTTGATGCTAAGGTGCGGAGCGGGCCAGGTACCCGCAAGTAGTTCGCCCGCGTTTGCGTCGTGTCGAAGCGCTCGAGCACGCGACCACGAAGCGTGTCGGCGAACAACCATCGTTCCTGCTCACTCGCGGTTTGTGCCAGATGACCGCCCAGGAGCGGCACGGGCTTTTTCGAGATGTCGCGAACGTGCGCCGTGACCCGGAAATATCCTGCTTCCGGTACAGGGAGCTCGAATGAGCGCTGGATGCGCTGACCTGCCTCGATTGAGCCGACCCATCGGAGCCGCGAGGGCAACGTGCGCGACATCGGGATCCGGAAGGCGTGATCCCACGCGGTAAGCTGCGCCACCTCCATCTCAGGCGTCATCACCCGTAACTCTGCCAACTCGCTCGAGACCAGCGCTTCAGCTGTTACGGTAATCGCTATCGTAGCGCCAGCACGCGGCTCTCCGTCGATGTCGAGCACCAACGCGAACATTTGCTGGGCAGGGAGCGGACCAGTCGATGCTTCGTACGACACCGTGCTCAACGCGAGTGACGGCTGTCCCGCAGGAGGTGGCGCGACCACCGCATCCTGGCAACCGGCGAGCAGCACACCGGTCAGCGCGATGACGGCTGAGTACCGGGTGGCTCCTGCTCCCCGTTGTGTTGTGTGCATTGAATCACCTGCTATGCTGAAGCTATCGCACGTCGTCGGCTGCGGTTGCGATGTAGCGGCGTCGTGCTACCGAGACGAGCAAGGTGCTGTGCTGCACCCGCGACGCGTGCCCCGACGCAGACGGAGCGGGCGCATCATATTGCCGCATGACGCGGGTGCCAATCGTCTACCCTCCGCTCGCGTGGATGCATGTCGCTCAGCGACGCACAGCCAAAGGCGGGGTTGGGAACAAAGTGCCCGTGACCAATAAGCACTCGGGGTTCTGTTCCGCAAGAGTCAAGTTGTTGTTGTTGTTGTTGCATAGAGATTGGAGAGGGTGAGTCCCAGAGGTAGTTGAAATTTGGGTGGGGTCAGTCTGAACCGTTCCGAAAATTCAGGAAACACGTACAGTTGAGTGCCCTCAGCAAGCGAGGGGGCCAGCCGGCATCCGCCGGCTGGCCCCTCTATCACTTCACCCCTTCACGCGATCTCTCGTGCTGCCTCACCCGCACTCCGAGAACCCGCACACATGGCACTTCACGCACCCCTCCGCGTACTCCAACTGCGACCCGCAATCTGGACACGTCCCCATGAACGCCTCCGCGTCGTGATACCCGTTCTCCGCCATCTCCATCATCTGCTCGCCCATCGATGACGACGCGCTAACCGGCATCGACTCCCTCCTCGGCGACGAACCCGACGACCCCGACGACCCCGACGAAGCCGAAGGCCCGGCCAACAGATCCTGCTGCACCCCCTGCTTGTCCCGCCACCAACGCTCCAACGCGATCCCCACAGCGTCCGGCACCGACAGCACCTTGTTCGGTCCCAGCCCGACAGCCCGATCCGAACTGATCCCGCGCAACTGCCGGTGGATCTCCATGATCGGGATGCCCGACCTCAGTGCCATCGAGATCAGTCGCCCCAGTGCCTCGGCGTCGGCCATCGCGCTGCCGCCGGCCTTGCCCAGGCTCAGGAAGACCTCGAACGGCTGGCCCTTGTCGTCCTCGGTGATGTTCACGAACATCGTGCCGAGGGGAGTTTCCATGCGGTAGGTGGTGCCGCGGAGTGCCTCGGGGCGCGAGCGCTTGGCGCGGCGCTGGAGGTTCTCGGCCTCGCTGTCGAACAGCGACTTGCGCGTGCGCTCCAGGTCGGCTTCCAACTCGGCGATCGTGCCCTGTAGTTCGCCCACCTGGCGCTTGAGTGCTGCGCCGTCGCCGGTCGGTGCGGATGCGGCGGCGCTGGCCGCTGCTGCGCCGGCCTTGCCACGCTCGGCCTTGGCCTTCGCTGTCGCGCCGGTGCTCAGCACCTGGCCGTCGCGCGAGCCGTCGCGGTAGACGGTCACGCCCTTGCACTTCAGCTCATACGCCAGCTCGTAGATGGCGCGCACGTTGTCCATAGTCGCCGTGTGGGCGAAGTTGGTCGTCTTGCTGATGGCCGAGTCGCAGTGCTCCTGGAAGGCAGCCTGCATGCGCACGTGCCACTCGGGGCTGATCTGGTTGGCGGTCGTGAATACGCGCTGCCACTTGGCCGGCACTTCGGGGAACTTGATCGTGCCGTCACGGGCGATGCGCTCCATCAGGTCTTCCGAATACCAGCCCTCCTCGCGGGCGATACGCACGAAGTCCTCGTTCACGTCGGGCATCATCACGCCGGCCTGGTTGCGCATGAAGGCCACGGCAAACAGGGGCTCCAGGCCGGACGAGCAGCCGGCGATGATGGAGATGGTGCCGGTGGGGGCGACGGTGGTGACGTTGCAGTTGCGCAGCATCTGCATCGGCTTGATGCGCTCACCCTCGGCGTCGCGCGCGCAGGTCTCGTCGGGGCCCCAGATGGAACGGGCCCACTCCGGGAAGGGTCCGCGTGCTGCGGCCATGCGCTCGCTCTCCGACTTGGACTCCACGTCCACGAACTCCATCACCCGGCGGCCGAAGGCCACTCCCTCGGGCGAGTCGTAGGCGATGCCGAGCCGGATGAGGGCGTCGGCGAAACCCATCACGCCGAGTCCGATGCGGCGGATGCGCTTGGAGAGCGCGTCGATCTCCGGCAGCGGATAACGGTTGGCGTCGATGACGTTGTCCAGGAAACGCGTCGACAGGTGGATGTCGGTGCGGAACGCGTCCCAGTCCAGCCGGCCGTCCTGCACGTAGTAGCCGACGTTGATGGAGCCGAGGTTGCAGACGTCGTAGGCGAGCAGCGGCTGCTCGCCGCAGTTGTGCACGTAGAGGCCATTGGCGTCGAATGCGTTGACGCCCGGAACCTGCACGTCGTACACGTCCTCCGTGCCGTCCGGCGTGACGCTCTCCACGCGGGCCACGAAACGCTCCCGGTTGAGCGTGCGCTTGTAGCCTCCCAGCGCCGTCTCGAGCCGCATCGCCTTGTCGCTATCGGCGAATCCTACTACCTGGGCGAAGCGCTGGATATTTTCGCCGCTGATCACCAGTTCGTGCTGCGCCTGCGTCGCGTAGGCAGCGGTGCCGCCATGGCCGTCGGGGAGGATGCTGCTACCGGCGGGACGTCGGTCGCGATAGATGCGGCTCACGATTCCCAGTCGCAGGAGCATGCGCTGTACTGCTTCCAGCCGATCGGGGTCCGACTGCGACAGACGAACGCTCACGCCCTTCGTCTGGCTGCCCTGCACCGAACCATCGGCGTCGAACAGTCCACGCAGGAATCCAGCGTAGAAGTTGCTGGACGTCTGCTCCAGGGCCGGGCCGATGACCTTGTCTCCCGGCACCATGCCCAGTTCCCCGGCCAGCTTCTTGAGCGCGCCGAGGGCGAGGCGATGCTCGCCACGGCCGCTTACCGGAGTCCAGCCGGTGAAATCGCTGCGGTGAGGGAGCGTTCCGGCCGCTTCGACCGCCGTCCGCATCACGGCCTGCACCCCGCTGGAGATGCCGCCGGCAGCTCCATTGGCGACTGCCGCACTCTCCCACACGGAGAGGACTGCCTTGTCTGCCTTGAGCGTGCCGTCGCCCACCAGCAGTCCTGTCAGGTAGCCCTCCTCCCAGCTACCACGGCCCGTCCACTCGGCGTTCGCCCGATGGTCGTGCAGCACCACCTGGTCGCCCGGCGCGAGCTCACCGGCCTCGCACCACTCCACGTCCATCGTGAAGCGGGTGTTACGAACCACACGACGCACTCTATGGTCCGCGGTCAACCGCAGCGAAAATCCGTCCTCGGTCTGCAGCCGCACCAACGGCTTGGTGCCGGTGCGGAAGAAGCCCTCGGCGCCGGTCGCGTGATCCTCACCATCCACCCGTGCTTCAAATGCGCGCCCGATCAGGTCGCGCACCTGCCGCGGGCCGTCGGAGGTCTGCACCCAGGCGTCGGCCGGAACACAAGGATTCGTCGCCTCGTACTCGCCCAGGTGCGGCACCGGGTTGTAGCGGTTGGCCTCGTCGATGAAGAAGACGCCGGGCTCGCCGGTGCGCCAGGCGCCGACGATCATCTTCTCCCAGACCAGGTTGGCGTCCATCTCGCCCACCACGCTGCCATCGCTCGGATCTATCAGGTCATAGGAAGTGCCGGCCTTGAGCGCCTCCATGAACCGATCGGTGATGGCCACCGAGATGTTGAAGTTCGTGATCTGCGACAGGTCTTCCTTGCAGGTGATGAACTCCATGATGTCCGGATGATCCACCCGCAGGATCCCCATGTTCGCGCCGCGCCGCGTGCCGCCCTGCTTCACCGCGTCGGTGCTGGCGTCGTAGAGCTTCATGAAGCTCACCGGACCGCTGGCCACGCCGGTGGTAGACCTCACCATGGAACCGCGCGCCCGCAACCGGCTGAAGCTGAAGCCGGTGCCGCCGCCGCTCTGATGGATGAGGGCCATGGAGCGGAGGGTGTCGTAGATGCCGTCGCGGCCGTTGGTGAGGGAGTCGGCCACGGGGAGCACGAAGCAGGCGCTCAACTGACCCAGCGGACGACCGGCGTTCATCAACGTCGGCGAATTGGGCTCGAACCGGCGCTGCGTCATCAGTTCGTAGAACGTCTCGGCCACTTCCTGCACCGCCTCGTCGCTGGCCCCGTAACGGCGATCCACCTCGGCGATTGTCGTCGCCACCCGCCAGAACATCTGTTCTGGCGTCTCGGTCGGCTGGCCACTCGGATCCTTCACGAGATAGCGCTTCTCGAGTACGGTGCGCGCGTTGGACGACAGTGCCGCGGGACGGCTCGGTGGGTTCTGCGACAGGGGCATGGAACGCTCTCTTTTCCTGGAAGTGATGCGGCAACTACGTCTCGCGAACCAGCGGCTCGGAATGACGCGCGGGGTCCTGATCAGGGGCGGGGTGTGATAGTACCCCAGCACGTGAGAGCGCGCCAGTACTTGCATAACGCCCTGCACGTCAACGGATTCTGAATTTCATGTCACAGATCTCCCGATGGACGGCTTATCCACCGCTCGATCCACAGGAGGATCCCCAACAATCGGGACAGACTGCCGGAACAACCTTGTAAACAACGCGCAACTACTTGAAATCTAGAGACTTGAAAGGCTATCGCAACGGCCTGTAAGGCGAGCCCGAGGGTGCCTCAGGCGGCCTCTCCAGTACCCAATCGGCTCCTCCCGGACCACTCGGCTTGCCTGCTCTCACGACCGCGGAAAAGGCCGCAGTTGCCGTGCCGCATGGGTGGCTCGAGGGCGAATGCCGGGAGCGCCACACGCCTGCTTCCGACGGCCAGGAAGGCGGTGTCTTCCCGTCCTGTTCATGGGTCGTCGCCGGAACCGGTCACTCTCGGGTAGCGACCGGCGCGGTGCTCGTCCTGCAGCGCCACATAGCTGGCCACCGTCCGCCGGATCCGCTCCCGCTCGTCGGCCGTCGTGCCGCGCACCACGCGGCCCGGCACGCCGAGCACGAGGGAGTTGGCGGGAATCTCCATCCCTTCGGGACAGACCGCGCCGGCGCCGACTATCGAGCCGCTTCCCACATGCACCCGATTGAGCAGGATCGCGCCCATCCCGATCAGGCAGTCGTCATCCACCGTCGCGCCGTGGACGATGGCCCGGTGGCCCACCGCTACCCGCTCGCCGATCACGCACGGCACGCCGTGGTCGACATGCACCACCGTGCCATCCTGGATGTTGCTTTCGGCGCCGATGGCAATCGGAGCGGCGTCCCCGCGCACCACCGCGGTCGGCCAGATGGACACCCGGGAGCCCAGCGTGACGTCACCGGCCACGAAGGCCAACGGGTGGATGAATGCGGTATCGTGGACGGGCATCGGCGGTCGGGATCAGGAGTCGGGGTGA
>CALCHX010000191.1 GCA_937906875.1 uncultured Gemmatimonadota bacterium
CTGCAGCGATCTGGTGGACGAGGTGAAGCACCGCCTGCCGGTGTGGAAGCGTCAGGTGTTCCCGGACGGCACCGACGAGTGGGTCGGCAGCGCCTGACGGATGTCCGGGTCGGGGCCCGCTGCCCGGCACACTGTCCGCAGCGGGGTACCGGTTACGTGGCCGCGGGCCGGGCGAGCGCGCCGCGAGCCTGCTCCAGCCCGTGCGCGAACTGCAGGAGCGCGCGGTCCTGGCGGGGCCCGGCGACCAGCTGCACGCCGATCGGCGAGCCGGTCGACGTGAACCCGGCGGGCAGGCTGAGCGATGGCAGCCCGGCCACCGAGATGAAATACAGGTGCCGCATCCAGTCCAGATAGGTGTCCATCGGCCGGCCTGCCACCGAATCCGGATGCCACACCTTGGCGGAGAACGCACCGACCGGCGTGCACGGTATGACGAGGATGTCCACCTCGTCGAAGAACTCGGCCACCCGCCGGAACAGAGCGGAGCGCAGGTGCTCCGCGCGCCCCATCTCGTCGCCGGTCAGCGCGAGGCCGTCCGTGATATTCGACGTCGTCGAGGCGTCCAGCACCTCCGGCCGCTCGCGGAGCAGACTGCCGAACTGGGTGGCGTAGTACCAGGCGCGCCAGATGCGGAACGCCTCCTCTGCTCCGGTGAGATCCGGCTCCGCGTCCCGCACGGCGGAGCCCATATCGTCCAGCACCTGCCGGAGCGGGTGGATCACCGCAAGAACCTCGTCATCCACGGGTAGGCCCGCGATCTGCGGCGCCCAGGCGACTCGCCAGCCCGATACGTCGATGTCCAGTGACGTGAGCAGGTCGTCGAACGGCTCGTCCAGCGAGATGCAGGCATGCGGGTCCGGCCCGGCGACGGCAGAGAGCAGCAGCGCAGCGTCCCGCACCGAGCGAGCCATTGGCCCGGCCGTAATGAACGGAAACCACTGCATCTGCGTCGGCAGGTACGGGATACGCCCCGGCGACGGCCGCACCCCCACCACGTTGCAGAATGACGCCGGAATGCGCAGTGAACCGGCCATGTCGGTCCCTGTGGCCAAGGGGCTCATTCCGGCTGCCAACGCGGCGGCGGACCCGCCGCTCGATCCGCCCACCGTCCGGTCCAGATCCCACGGATTGCGAGTGGTGCCGAACAGCGCGTTGGACGTGTGGCCGCCGGTGCCGAACTGCGGTGTGTTCGTCTTGCCGAGCATGATTGCTCCGCCGCGCCGCGCGCGATGCACGATCGTCGCGTCCTCGGCGGGGACGTGGTCTGCGAACGCGCCCGATCCGTACGTGGTCCGGACCCCGGCCGTGTCCAGCAGGTCCTTGTGCAGGATGGGTAGTCCGTGCAACGGCGGCAGGGTGGCGCCGGACGCGCGCAGCTCATCGGCACGGGCTGCATGCTCCATGGCCGTGTCGAACGAGCGTGTGCACACAGCGTTCACCGCGCCGTTGCAGGCCTCGATCCGCGCGATGTGCAGGCCGACGACCTCCCGCGCCGAAAACTCGCCGGCGCGCAGCGCCGCCGCAAGCTCGACCGCCGACATCGCGGTCGGATCCCCGGACATCGGCAGCGCCCGATGCGGCGGCGGCGCGCATCCCGGCGTCGGTACCCGCGCCGGTGGCACGACGCCACCGGCCGCGGGCCCCCGCTGGGTCTCCGTCACGCCGGGACGGTGCTCGCCTGCATGGCGGCGAAGATCGCGGCCGGGCTGAGCGGAACGCTGCGCACGGGCGGTGCTCCCATCGATGCCAGCGCGTCGTCCACCGCGGAGGCGATCGTCGAGGGCACCGGAATCGTGCCCGCCTCACCGATGCCTTTCACCCCGAGCGGGTTGATCGGTGACGGCGTCTCCTGGTGGATGATCGTCATGTCGGGCACCTCGGTGGCGTACGGCATGAGGAATTCCATGAAGCTGGCGTTCTTGAGCACGCCGTCGGTGCCGTAGTCGAGGTGTTCGTAGAAGGCGCCGCCGAACCCTTGCGCCACGCCGCCGGCCACCTGCCCCTCGATGATCAGCGGGTTGATCATCTTGCCGCAGTCGTGCACGCAGATGTACTTGCGCACGTCGATATTGCAGGTGACCGGGTCGATTTCGATGATCGCGCCGTGCGCGCCGTAGGCCCAGGTGGCGTGCGGCGGCGAGAAGTACTCCTGCGCCTCGATCCCCGGACGTTTACCGTCGGGCAGCGGCGGCCCGTCGGAGCTGGCCGCTGCTGCGAACTGCGTGGCGCTGGCCGCCGCCTTGTTGAAGGCGTAGCGCAGTGGATTGCTCATGGTGGCGACCTCGGCGAGTGTGGCTCCGCGATCACCCGAGCCGCGGACGAACACCCGACCGTCGGCCAGATCCAGATCGTCGGGGCCGGCCTCGAGCATGTTGGCCGCGACCTGCAGCACCATCTGTCGCGCCTTGATCGCGGTCTTGTGGATGGCGTTGCCCGCCACCACGGCCGAGCGGCTGGCGAACGTGGCGCAACCCCAGTCGAAGACTCCGGTGTCGCCCTCGACGACGATCACCTCGGACGAGTCCACGCCCATCTGGTCGGCCACGATCTGTGCCCAGGTGGTCTTGTGGCCCTGGCCCTGCGTGGTGAGTCCGGTATTGACGAAGATCTTGCCGGTGATCGGGTGGACCCGCACCTGCCCGCCCTCGTACGGGCCGAGGCCGGTTCCCTCCACGTAGAAGGCCATGCCCAGTCCGAGGATGCGGCCCTGCGCGCGCGCCGCCTCCTGCTCGGCCCGGAACGCCGGTACGTCCAGCGCCTCCTCCAGTGCCGTCAGGCACCGGTCGTATTCGCCGGAATCCATCTTCACCGGCAGGCCGTCGGCGAAGATCAGGCCCTCCCGCGCATAGGGGAACTCCTCCGGCGGGATGAAATTGCGTCGCCGGATCTCGAACCGGTCGATGCCGAGTTCCTGCGCCAGCTGGTCCATCGCCCGTTCGATGGCGAAGTTCGCGTGCGGGCGGCCACAACCCCGGTACGGCGTCACCGGCACCGTCGGCGTGTACACGCAGGAGAACTCCACCTCGATGTTGGGAATCCGGTACGAGCTGGCGATCGAGGTCGACGCCACCTGGGCGACGGCGATGCCGTAGGGGATGAACGCGCCGGTGTCATGGATGAACCGGTCGCGCAGCCCGATGACCCGGCCGTCCGACGTCGCCGCGAGATCGATGTAGTGGATCTGGGTGCGTTCCTGCGACATGTTGACGAAGTTCTCGCCCCGGTCCTCGATCCACTTCACCGGGCGGTGCAGTTCCCGCGCGGCCAACGGCACCATGATCTCGTTCGAGTAGGGGAAGAGGATCTTCGGGCCGAAGCCGCCGCCGACATCCGGGGCGATGACGCGCACGTAGTTCTCGTCCAGCTCGAACAGGCTGGACAGGGCGCCGCGCAGGCCGATCGGGGTCTGCGTGGCGGCCCACACGGTGAGCTCCCCCGAGACCTCGTCCCAGCGTGCGGCCGTGGCCAGGCACTCCATGGGTGCCGCGGTGCTCCGGTCCACCTGAACGCGGATGGAGGTGATGTGGTCCGCCTTGGCGAATGCCGCCTCGGCGTCGCCGCTGCGCTGTACGAATTGCGCGGCGACGTTGTTCGGCACGTCGGAGTGCACCAGGGGAGCGCCGCCCTCGGTCGCCCGCTCGATGTCGATCTCCACCGGGAGTGGTTCGTACCGCACGTCGACGAGCGCGGCGGCATCCTCGGCCGTGTAGCGATCGTCGGCGACCACGAACGCCACCGCCTGCCCGCCGTAGAAGACCTCGCCGTGGGCCAGCGGGTACTGGGTCCGCCCGTGCGTGATGCACGGGTGCGGGATGAGCAGCGGCATGAGCACATCGAGCGGCCCCAGATCCTCGTGCGTGTAGACCTTGTGCACGCCCGGATAGGCTGCGGCGGCCGAGGTGTCGATCGACACGATCCGCGCGTGCGGATGCGGGCTGCGGACGAACGCGCCGTGCAGCGCCCCTTCCAGCGGGATGTCGTCGACGAAACGTCCCTGACCGCGGATCAGCCGGTCGTCCTCGTTGCGTTGAACGCGTTCACCGAATTGTCGTGTGGACATGACCGGTCATCCTTCCTTGCCGTCGCGGAGATCGATCGCCTTGCGTGTCGCCGCGACGATGTTCTGATAGCCGGTGCAGCGACAGAGGTTGCCCGCCAGGTGCTCTCGCAGCTCACTGTCGGACAGGTCGTTGCCGATCCCCTCCTCCAGGAGGCCGGCGACCGACATCATGAACCCCGGGGTGCAGAAGCCGCACTGCAGGGCGTGACACTCGCGGAACGACTGCTGCACCGGGTGCAGCGTGCCGTCGAAGTCGGCGAGACCCTCGACGGTGCGGATCTCGCAGCCGTCCGCCTGCACCGCAAGGGTGAGGCAGGAGCGGGTCGGTCTGCCGCCCAGATGCACGGTGCACGCACCGCACACCCCGTGCTCGCAGCCGACGTGGGTGCCGGTCAGCCGCAGTTCGTGGCGCAGGAAGTCCGACAGGAGCATCCTCGCCGGGATCTTCGCCTCGACCGCGGTGCCGTTGACCGTCATCGTCACGGCGACCAGGTCGTCGACCTCGTAGTCGCCGGCCACCGCGCGCATGCTCGACGTGTCCGTGCTCATACCCTCGCTCCCGTCCGCTGGATCGCTTGTTCGAGTGCCCGCCGCACCAGGCCGTCGAGCAGATGCCGCCGGTAGCGGCGCTGCGCCTCCGGTTCGTCGGTGGCCTCGATCGAACTAACCGCCTGTCGGGCCACCTCGGCGAAGAGCTCCTCGGACGGCTTGTTCCCGACGAGCAGCGCTTCGCACTCGGCAAGGACGACGGGGGTGCTGGCGATGCCGCATGCCCCCAGCCGCGCTCGTTGGATCGCCCCGCCCGGCCCGATCTTCACGGTGCAGGCCACCGCCGACAACGCGAAATCGCCATGCCTGCGGGCGAACTCGCAGAACGCCCAGCCCTCGCCGGGGTCCAGTACCGGGAAGGCGGCCTCCACGAGCAACTCGTCGGGCTCCAGTGCCGTGGTGAAGATGAACTGGAAGAAGTCCGCCGCCGGGATCTTTCGCGGCCCATCCAGACCGTGCGCGACGAGTTCGCCGCGCAGTGTCGTGATCAGGCACGGGAGCTCCGCTGCAGGATCGGCGTGGGCGAGGCTGCCCCCGACGGTGCCGCGGTTGCGGATGACCGGATGCGCGACGTTCTGCAGCGTCTGCCTGATGAGCGGGTTCGCCCGGTACGCCGAGTCGTCGAACTCGAGGGTGCGCTGGCGGGTCATCGCTCCGACCCGCACGTAGCTGGGATCGGTGCGGACGTAGTCCAGCTCGTCGAGCAGCCGCAGATCGATGACGACGTCGGGGTGCGACAGTCGGAAGTTCATCGTGGGAATCAGGCTCTGGCCGCCGGAGAGGACTGCGGAGTCGTAGTTCGCGGCGCGTGCGTGCACCGCGGACTGAAGATCCGCCGGAACGACATATCGGAATGCTGAGGGCTTCACTGCGGCTCCTTCGCTCAGACGCCCGTGAGCATGTCGGCGTATTCCGGGTAGCTCAGCGGAGTCTTGGCCAAGACGTCGGTCATGTTGTCTCCGGTCATCATGACCTGAGTCACGGCATTTTCGAACTCGACCTTCTTGCCGCCGAGCAGGTCGACCATCACCTGGCCGCCGATCAGCCCGGTCTCCGCCGCCGAGTAGTAGCGGCTGGCCGCCAAGTACGGCGTACCCATCCACGACTTCATCTCCTCGTCGCCGTCGCTGGTGACGTGGGTGATGTTGGTGATGCCCTGTTGCTTCAGGTAGCTGGCGATGCCGTTGCCCATGGCGGCCGCGTAGTCGATCACAACGGTGACGTCCGGGTGCGCCTGCAGCGCGCGCTGGACGACCTCGGTGCCCTTGGTGCGGTCGAAGTAGCCCTGCTCGCGGATCACGACCTCGAATCCGGATCCGGCGAGCGACTCGTCCAAGCCGGTGTCGATGTTCTCCGAGAAGCCCTGGCCCAGAACGGCCTGCACGACGACGACCTTGCCCGGCTTCGCGTTCTCCTTGACCCAGTCGCCGATCATCCGGCCGCCCTTGACGCTGTCGACGAACGCCACCCCGGACACGTAATCGTCCACCACGGTGGGGATGGCCCAGAGGCAGAGGCTGGACGGGATCTTCGCCGCTTCGGCCTTCTTCAGGCCGGTGAGCACGTTGTTGATGGTGTTCGGCAGGATCACCAGGCCATCGACGCCCTGCGCGACGAGGCTCTCCAGGTTGGACAGCTCGTCGGCGTCGGAGAAGTTCGCCTGCAGGATCTTCAGTTCGTAGCCGCTGCCGTCCAGCGCTTTGGCGACGCCCTGGGCGACCTGCTTGTCGTACTCGACGAAACCGTTGAGGGACAGGCCGATCAGCTTTCCGCCTCCGCCGGCCGATGCGGCTGCGCTACTCGATCCGGCCTGGCTGCTGGGGGTGCCCGACGCGCTGCTGCCGCTGGACCCGGCATCCTTCGTGTCCGTGCCGCAGGCCGCGAGCAGCGGAGCGGACAGTGCCAGCCCGGACAGCGCCGCGGCGCCACCGAGGAACTTTCGACGTGAGATGGCGGTGAACTGGCGGTTGGTACTGGGCGTGTCCTTGGTCATGAGTTCCTCCGGTCGGTGGGGCGGGCATGGTCGTGGGACTGCTGGATCGGGGTATCGATGTCGGCCACCGGGTCGATGGCCGGAGCGGCGTCATCGTCGTTTGGCGTTCGTCCTGCGACGACGTAGCTCGGCGGTCGCGGTGACGGTCACCGCGGCGATGAGGATCGCGCCGAACACGAACTGGTTGTAGGAGTTGGGCACGTTGAGGAACGTCAGGGAGCTGGTGACCACCCCGAGCACCAGCACGCCGAGGAAGCTGCCGAGAATGGTTCCGCGGCCGCCGGCGAGGGACGCGCCGCCGAGCACGATGGCGGCGATCGTGGTCAGTTCGAGGCCGCCGCCGACGTGCGGGTCCCCGGCGCCGGACCGGCCGGCCATCACCACCGCCGCCAGGCCCGCCAGGACGCCGTTGATCACGAAGACGATGATCTTGACCCGGACGACGGAGATGCCCGCGAGGAACGCGGCCTCCTCGTTGGCGCCCACGGCGTACAGGCGGTGGCCGAAGCGGGTGAAGTGCAGGAGCAGACCGCCGACGACCAGGGCGCCGAGCCATAGCAGGATCGGCGTCGGAATGCCGATGAGGCTGCCGCTCTGCAACCACAGCAGGCCGTCCGGAATGGGGATCGTGGTGCTCCGCGACAGGGTCACCGCGGCGGACGCGAACACGGCGAGCCCGCCGAGCGTCAAAATGAACGGCGCGATCCGGATCAACGCGACGAGCAGCCCCCACACCAGCCCGGTGGCTCCGGCGACCAGCAGCACGATCAGCACGGCCATCGACTCCGGGACGCCCGCGGTGAGCTGCTTGGCGGTCAGCACCGCCCCGAAGGACACCATGCTGCCGACGGACAGGTCGAACTGGCCGGCGACTAGCAGCATCGTCTGGCCGATGGCCAGAATGCCGAGGACGGAGTGCGCTACCAGGACCTGTTTGATGTTCCCGGACGACAGGAAGTTCGCGTTCTGGCTGTTGGTGAACACGGCCAGGCCGATGATGATCACGATCAGCGGGATGTAGACCTGCAGGTTGTCCTTGAGGGCGGGGCTCACCAGGCGGCGGGCCCGCTGTACGCCGGAGATGTCGGGACGCGGCGGGGTGTCTACTGTCATCACTTGGATCCCAATTCCATGTCGAAGATCGCGGATTCGGTGGCGTCGGCACCGGGGATCTCGCCGACGATGCCGCCGTCGCGCATGACGATGACCCGGTCGGCAACGCTCTGAATCTCCTGGTATTCGGTGGACAGCACCACGACCGCCGCCCCGCCGGCGGCACGTTGCCGCACGATCCGGTAGATCTCGGATTTCGACGGGATGTCCACGCCGACGGTCGGCTCGTCGAGCACCAGCACGTCGCTGGCCACATTGAGCCAGCGGGCCAGGACGACGCGTTGCTGGTTTCCGCCGCTCAGCGTGCGGACCGGGTTGCGGACGTCGGCCGTCTTGACCGAGAGCGCGCGGCACACGGCGGCGGCGCGTGTGACGCCGCGGCGGGGTACGCCGAGCGGGTTGGCTGCGATGCCGTGTTCGGCCAGCATCACGTTCTCCGCGACGGACCGGTCCAGCATCAGTGCCTGGCGTTTGCGGTCCGCCGGCAGCAGTGCGATGCCCGCTCGGGCGGCCCGATCGCGGCGCAGCGGTCGGATGCCCGCGACGGTAATGTCTCCGGAGGTGGGTTTGATCGCGCCTGCGATGAGTCTGCCCAGATGCCCTGCGCCGGAACCCACCGACCCGGTGACCACCAGAACCTCGCCATGCCGCACCGAAAATGAGACGTCGTTGACCGCCGCCCCGAAGCTCACGTGATCGAGCTCGATGGCGACATCGCCGACGGGGCACTCGCCCGTGATGAGATCCTCGCGGCGCAGCCAGCTTCCGACACCGAACATGTCTTCGATGAGGCGGGACGT
>CALCHX010000192.1 GCA_937906875.1 uncultured Gemmatimonadota bacterium
AGCGCGGCGTCCACTCCGTCTCCGGTGGTGAGGTCGCCCCGGAACGGGCCGGACTTGCGGCTGAGCACCTGCACTTCGTTGCCGGATGCGGTCAGGCCCGCGACCGTCGGAATTCCCAGCCCATGCGACCTGACTTTTATCACTGAGGTGTGACGTGGGGCACTTTGGGCCCTTTACCTGGGGTGATGTTCGGGGTTGCGGCTGGATTTGGGCACTAACGGTCGGGTCCGTAGCGTCTAGGGCATGGTGCATGTTCGCACGGTGAAGACGGCGTCGGGGGCGACGGCGGTGCAGATCGTGCATTCGAATCATTACGGCAAGCGGGATATTGAGCACATCGGCTCCGCGCACTCGGATGCCGAGGTCGAGTTGCTGAAAGCCGTTGCGCGGCAACGTATGTTGGCCGGCCAGGGCGAATTCGATCTCGGGCTGAACCGCAGCTCGGCGGATCCGAAGCCTCGCATAGTCGCGTCCCGGGCGGGGCTGCTGTGGGGCGCGATTGAAGACGCGTTCACCGCGCTGGGCCTTGACGCGGCATGCGGCGATGCGGTGTTCTTCCAGCTGGTCGCCGCCCGCATCATCGAGCCGACGTCGAAGCTCGATTCGCTGCGAGTGATCGAGGAGGCCGGGATTCGGCCGGCGTCGTATCCGACGATGAATCGGCGGCTGCCGATCTATGCGACCGAATCCTTCCGCAAGTCCGTCTCGGCGGCGTTGGCCAAGCGGGCCGCGATCGGCCCGGCGAGCCTTGTTTTGTATGACGTGACGACGCTCTATTTCGAGACCGACAAGGCCGATGAGCTGCGCATACCCGGGTTTAGCAAGGAGCGAAGGTTGGAGCCGCAGATCGTGGTCGGACTGCTCACCGACGCCAGTGGCTTCCCGCTCGCGCCAGGTTCACATCGTTGTCGATGGAGACTTCCACGCCGAGTCTTTGGTGCAGATGCTTGAGGATTCCAGAGGTCGGCCAACCGGGCACTGTGTCGATGAACGACAGCGAACCCGTGCGTGAATCGAACGAGCCCGGCAGTCCCAGGGCCACGGTGCGCACCGCGGAGCTGTCCACGTCCGCCTCCCGACAGGCGAGATCGATCGCGTCCCGCACCTCGGTCGCCGCGGATCGGTTGTTTCGATCCGCGACGACAATCTCCGTTACAGGATGCTCGGTGCGCAGCGCGGCAACAACGGTCGACTGAATCGCCGTTTCTCCCACATCCACGACGCCCACGATGCGTTCGGCCCGCACGCCGTAGGTGACGGCATTCGGTCCGCGTCCCCCAGACACCAGGCCGGTGGGCTCGATCGCGCCCGATCGCTCCAGGCTGCCCACGATTTGTGACGCGGTCGGCTTCGACAACCCGGTGAGTTCGCCGGTGCGATTGCGGGTCAGGTCGCCGTGATCGAACAGCAGCATCAGGGAGGTGCGTTCGTTGCGCTCGCGCGGCCACGATTGCGTTCCGGGCACGACCTTCGACGCCATTCGACCTCCCACTTGCACCTGAGGCGAGGATCTAACAAGAAGATTTCCTGATAGCAATAGCTGGTGCGTAAGTGTTGTCGAAGAGGCCGTTGACTGCCGTCGAACGACGTCAGGCCGGGTACATCTCCGACTCTCCGTGGCCCAGCCGGGCACCGATGGCGTTGCCGGTCTGCTGCAACGGCAGCAAGTGCTGCTTCAGCGTGCGCGTGTTGAGCCGCGACGCGGGGCCGGCGACGGCGAGGGACGCGACCACCGCCCCGGTGTAGTCGCGCAAGGGCACAGCCAGAGACGACAACCCCACCTCACGCTCCTGCCAGCAGGTGGCGTATCCGCGTTGCCGCACTTCCGCAAGGGTCTCCCGGAGTTCGCGCGGATCGACGATCGTGCTGGGCGTGAGCTTCTCCAGGCCGGTCTCCACTACCCGATCGAACAGGCTCCGATCCGGCGCATATGCGAGAAGTACTTTGCCGGACGCCGTCGAATGCAGCGGGCTCCGCCGACCGGCGTTGGCCAGCATGCGAAACGATCCGTGCGGATCGCCTCGATCGAGATAGAGCACCGATTCCTCGTCCAGGATGCCCAGCAGCGCCGACTCCCCCGTCTGCGCGGCAAGTTGATCAAGATAGTTGCGGGCAATCCGGGTCACGTCGATGCCGCGGAGCACCGCTGCGCCGAGTTCGTACAACCCCCAGTTCAAGCGGTACTGAGCACCATGCGAGGCCCGCGCCACCAGCCGTCGGTTCGCCATGGTTCCCAGCAGGTGATGCACGGTGGCCTTGGACAGTCCGACCCGCGCCGCGATGTCGCTCAGGCTCACGCCGTACGGCGACTCGGCGAGTATCTGCAGAATGTCCACGGCGTGGTCAACCGACTGGACTCGACGGCTCCGCGGGCTCGCCGGTTGGTCGCCCGGCCTGATCGCCGCGGTTTGTTCGCTGTCCGAGATGCGGGTCATGGTGCGGCGCCTCCTCCGGATGTCCGCCATCCTCCCTGAGATAACGGATTCATCACATCATGCACCTTCTGTTTGGCTCTGCCAATTGTAATTTGCCAGAGCCATAATCCGTCGTAACCTCAGCTCAATTCAACGACGCACGCCGGTGCCCGCATGGTTGCCGGCGGCCAGACACACGAGGTGGCACATGTACAAACGGTTCCTACCCGCACTGGTGTGCGGTGTCATCGGCGCCATGGCGCTGACCGCATGCGCATCTACTAGCGCCGACACCAGCGCGACCGGCGACTCCTCGTCATCCCGGAGCTCCTCGGAGCCGGCGCCCAGCGGGTCGGAGACGGCACCGGCCCCGGACTCAAGCACGGCCTCGGAGTCGTCCAGCGATGCGGCCACGGACACAGCCGACCCGCTGGACCCGACCTCAACCCTTGCGCAAGCCGCAAAGGCGGAAGGCTCGCTGACGCTCTACACGGACATGGTCGAAAACGCAGCGAAGGCCCAAGCGCAGGCATTCACCGACAAGTACGGCGTGCAGGTCGATGTGGTTCGCCTGGCGGGGGCCACGCTGTCCAGTCGCTTCCTGTCGGAACAGGATGCGGGCGCCCAGTCGGCAGATGTTGTCGTCATCGCTGATCCGGAGGTCGCCAAAGACGCGCACGCGAAGGGC
>CALCHX010000193.1 GCA_937906875.1 uncultured Gemmatimonadota bacterium
CGATATCAGCTTGCAAATGTCTGTAGTTCAACCGGGTTTTTCAGCAACCTGCTAGACGCGGTCATGCGCCACCTGTGCCTCTGATCTCGCCATTGGAGTGCGCCTGTCGATGAGGTCTGGTCACCACCCATGCCGGCGCCTCCGTGACGTGCTCGAGTTCGGGCAACGCCGCATCGCAATCGGCTAACAGACACGCACGCACGATGAGTCGATGCATCGGACCACGTTCACCGAGGCGCCACCCCCTCTCGCGACGGTCTTGAAAGGAGCTATTAGAACTGCGGAGCGCCGCAAGTTGCCAGCAAAGTTGCCTTCTCAGCTCACGGCCAAGCTGCCCAGGCAATACGCACAATCGGGCTGCTCAGCCATTATCGATCGTCACACGCCCCCCCCAACGCCGGCACTCGCGGCACTCCGCGCCGCCGTCACGGAAGGCCACGGCATCAACCTCTATCTCCCAACCTGACAAAGTACCGGTTGGTATCCTGACAACTCGGCGCCGTCCGCTTACGGCCATCACAGCGCCATGCCCGGACCAGCATGACTATGCATTGCTCCCAGCCGTTCGCGAAACGCAGACAGGACACAGTCGAGTCCACCACTCTCACGCACCTGTCGCGGGGTCAGACTCGTATACCGCCGGAGCGTGTTCCGGAGCGCATTGGCAGACGAATAGCCGACTGCGAAGGCGACACGCTCGGTCGAACGGCCCGCATCCTCGAGCAGGCGTGCTGCGAGGAGAAGCCGGCACCACCCCGCAAGCTCCTGTGGACCTGGGAGCCTTGCTGCGCGCAGACGATTAACGAGAGTTCGGCGATGGACACACAACGCTAGTGCCATTTGCTCTACCGTGGGTACCTCTTCACTGGTGAGGCAAAACCGTACAATCTTCTTCACTCCCACCTCAACATCGCATTGCAGCTCCCGCAGCACCATTTCCGCGAGAACTGTGCGTACGGAACTCTGAAGTGCCGCGGACAGCACCACGCGAAAATCGTCTATCATACCCAAGGCAAGTCCGTGCACGCCAGCCTTCGCGAGCGCAAGTATATCTGCAGAACATCCCGGTCGCACCTGCGTATAACCAAGCACTGCGCAGGACGGTAGGGCGAGACGCACTGACGCCACGAGAGCATCACATGCCAGTGCATTCGTGCTTGACCGTTCAACGACGACTATATCCCACCGCACGCTAGCGAGTGTGCGTTCTAGGTCTGACTCCGAAAGAAAGAACTCGAGAGTCGTTCTGCCGCCGACCTCACCTTGCCGGACAAGCATGCGCAGCGCACCGGAAAGCCGCTCCTTCGCAGAACGATCGTACAGCACACTCCCTATTGCCATCGGCCTACCCGGCGTATGCATACGGTCGTCCTCGTGTGGACTTCGTTGTCAGCGGTGGCCGTCTGAAGATACCACCGCACGGACAGACACTCCGGGGCGATCAAGTGATCGCACTAAGCATGAGCGCGACGTATGCGCGCATCGTATATGCGTGCGAAGGAGAGCACTTCGCGGCACACACGGGGAACATGACCACCAAGCAGATGCGACCGCCGCAGCGCTGTAGATCCACAACTCCGGATCCCTATCGGCCAAACTGCACCAAACCTCGAGAAGTGGCAAGTGAACCACCCCGGGTCCTGAGAAGACTCATCCCGGATCCTGCAATCGCGCGTTGATGGTGTAACGCGAAACACCGTCTGAGGCCTTACGTTGTTGGGACTTCTGCCAGGAAGTATCCCTCGACGCGGAGGCACCCAGACGGTGCGCCATCATCGTATTGATTCTCGCCCGCACGTGCAAGGCACGTCCGCTCCTCTTCGCCTGCGGCACAGCGCCCGTGACCTGACCGACGGGGCAGGCCTCATACTCATCCGGCAGCTCTGGGATCGACTCCGGCTCAGCGAGCGGATCGCGCGACACGCGCCCGAGATCGGAGGACGCTTCCAGTCGCCGCTCATGATCGAGAGCTGGACGTCGCTCCTCCTCTACGGTGGCGGCGCGATGGATGACATGAAGTGGCTCGCGGGCCGCGGCGTGCGGCCGATCTTCGTCTGGAAGGCGGTGCCCGACCCGACCACCTTCGGCCGCTGGCTCCGGCGCGGTGGGGACGCGGTGGGGCGGGGATGGTGCGTCTCCTCGACGACCTCACATGGTACCTGGTGCGTGCGCGATGGGCCGAGGAGGGCACCCCCACGTCCATGATGCTCATCCTCGACTCGACGGTCGTGGCGCGCTACGGCCTCAAGCAGGCTGGCGCCGAGCGGGGATACAACCGAAGAAGAAGAGCCCATCACCCGCTCCTGGCCTTCACCGACGGTGGCCACTGCCTCGGCGTGCGCTGGCGGGCCGGCTCGGCACACACGGCCGAGGGTGCCGGGGAGTGGGTCCGGGATCTCGTGCGGAAGCTCCGGCAGGTGGGCGTCCATGACATCCTCGACAAGGGCTTCTTCTCGAAGGAAATGGTCAGCACGCTCACGACGCTCGGCGTCGCCTTCGTGCTGAAAGTGCCTGACCACCGGTGGGTCCGCAGCGGGCTCGGACACTTCCACCAATCGGAGAGGGACACCGACTTCTGGACGGCGACGGGTGCGCTCTACGGTGTGCGCCTCATGTCCGTCCAGCGGCGATGGATGGTCGATGCCGCCGGCGGAAAGGGTGAGGAGGAAGCAGCACTCGACCTCGAGACGTACGATGTGGATCGAGTCGCCCACTTGCTGACGAACATTCCCGGCATCCACGCGCTCACCGCGTGGCGGGAGTACAACCGCGGCACCTGCGTGGAGCAGCGGATCAAAGGGTGTATCAAGGAGCTCTACCAACTCGGCTTCGGCCGGACAGCGGTCGGCGATCTCACGGGCAGTGCGATCCTGGCCAGCCTCGGCAAGCTGGTCTATCAGGTGCTGCACGTGGTGCGTACCACAGCGCATACGGCGAGTGGCGTCGCGCGCAACCGATGTGGCTGAGGGCGTGGCTCTTCCGGCTGCCGGCGAAGGTGACGACCCATGCCCGGAAGAAGTACGTACAGATGAGGCGTGACGAGCCGGCGCGGAAGCTGTTCCTTCGCGCGCTCGGGACGCTCGGAGGGCTGGCACCACCTCGAACACGTGTGTTGGCGCTCGGATAGCAGCGATATGGCCGTGCCGCATCTGCCGGAGCGATCCTGATTGACGTACACGACCCCAAGCTGATCGCCCCTGACCGGGGCCTTCTGGTGTCTCTGCTACCACCGATGAAGAGGCTTCAGGCGGTACGGCGACGCCGAACCGGATTGTTCGACCCCTCGACATGCTGTTGGAGTGTAGGTCCGGCGCGCCAACCCATCTGCTCAGGCCCGTCCGGTGCTCCGTTCCGGCCTCCGAGGGCCGATTGCAGGATCTGGGGTCACATCACTTGGTCCGCAATTAGGGGATCAGGACAAACAACCTCCTACAATCTGAGCAAACCGACACTGTTGCGACGACCGGTTGACCCTTAGAGTCGATCCTAAAACCGTCATCGGGTTTGCTGGAACGCGATGAGGCCACAGGCGAGATGCAGTATCGCGAGGTAGTTCTCCGCCTTGCGTTCCCACCGAATCAGGAGCGCACGGAATCGGCTGTGCCAACTCCCCGTCCGCTCGACCACCCACCGGCGGGGCCGGCCATGCACGCGGCCGGCGAGCGGTTGCTCTCCCTTACGCCGGATGTGCGGCACGATGCGGCGCTGGCGGACGGCGGCCTCACAGTCGCGGAAATCATAGCCCTTGTCCAGACACAGGCGCTCGGGCCGGCGAGGGCCACGCGGGGCACGCAGCACCACGGCGTCGAGCGTCGATGCCAGCAGCCACTTGTCGTGCACGTTCGCCGCGCTCAGCGTCGCCGCGAGCGGGACGCCACGCCGGTCGGTGAGGATGTGGCGTTTGGTACCCCGCTTCCCACGGTCTGTCGGGGTCGCTCCCCTGAG
>CALCHX010000194.1 GCA_937906875.1 uncultured Gemmatimonadota bacterium
CGGCCTTGTCGGCCGCGGCCCTCTCGTGGCGCGACGCAGCCATGCTCCAACTGTTCGACATACTGGGCATGCTCGCGGCACTCGTGCTCCTTGCCATGACCATCGGAGGCGTACCCGCCGCCGGGATCGCCTCAGCCCGCATTCGCGATCTCACACGCGCCGCCTTCGAAACCGGCCTCGAGGTGGCTACCGGCGCCGTCCCACTGCTTCTGCGCGACGCGCAATTCCAGTCGGCGCTTCCGGCTTCCAGCCACGGGCAGGTCAGGAAGGTTGGCAGGGCGGTACTGATCGCTGCTCCCATTGTCCTCGTCTTCGCGCTGCTCCTCACCAGGGCTGACCCGGTATTCGGATCCTACTTCAGCCTCCTGAACTTCGATCTTGAAGTGGCCGCTTCCCACATCCTGATCGCCTGCTTCTTTGCCTGGGTGGTGGCCGGCTGGCTGCGCCGCGCATTCAGGGCGCATCCTGTTGACGACACTCCTCGACCCACGCAGTTCCCCCTCTCCCTTGGCGCCACTGATGTCATTGTCTCGCTCGGCGCTCTCAACATCCTGTTCGCCGTGTTCATCCTGGCCCAGTTGGGCTGGCTGTTCGGTGGCGAAGCACTCGTGCTCAGGACAACCGGGCTCACTTATGCCGAGTATGCCAGGCGTGGCTTCTTCGAGCTGATGTGGGTCGCTGGTCTTCTGCTCCCTGTCATCCTTGCCACGCGCGCGCTCATACCCTCATCAGCCTCGCGCACGCTGGCCATCCATCGCTGGCTGGCCCTCGCCCTGTCGGCGCTCCTCGGCGCGATACTCCTCTCGGCCGCGGCGCGGATGCGTCTGTACCTCGAGTACTACGGCATGTCCACCGACAGGCTCTACGCCACGATGTTCATGATCTGGATAGCAATCCTCTTCGCGTGGCTCGCCCTGACGGTACTGCGCTCCCGTCCCCGCACCTTTGCCGCCGGTGCCGTGATCAGTGGCTATCTGGTTCTGTTCGCGCTGCACCTGATGAACCCCGATGCGCTCGTGGCCCGGTCCAATCTGACGCGCGGTGAGAATGTGAAGAGCGGTTCGCCAGGTGCAGACCTGCGTTACCTCGCATCGCTGGGCGGGGATGCAGTGCCAATACTGGTCGCCTCACTGGTTGCCCCTGGCGGAGCGATGGATGCGGCCACCATCGGGGAGCGCTGCAACGCGTCTCGCACCCTGCTCGAGAAGTGGACCGACTCGATCGGCGAGCGGCCACACCAGAGCTGGACTCGATGGAATCTCGCTCGAGCGCGGGCGACACGGACGGTGCTTGCGCATGAAGCCGCGCTCCGGAGGCTTGCCTGTCCGGGAGGCACATCGTGAGTTCGACTGCCGTGTTCGCTGGTCCACCTGACAGTATGCCGGCGACGAACGCCCACCTGATTCCGTCGAATCAGATGGGCGCACTGTCAACTCATGAGCAACGCGGCGTTCTGTCGCGTACTCAGGAACCGGGCGGCAGCGGGTTGCTCTCCCAGCTTCCGTACAGGGGATTGGGCAGGATCCACCAGGAGCGGCCGAACTCGTTGTATGCCGCGTTGGAGGCATCCCGTGCCTGGGCCTGGAACATACCGGGAAAATCCTGGATGTTGTCGCCGAAGTACATCACGACGCGGAGTGGCGGGAGTCCTGGTACCTCACCCTTCTCCACGGCCATGAACCGTGGATTCTTGTCCTCCACGCCTGGTGCGCGGCAGAGCACCGCGGCGGCGGGGATGTTGACCTTCGCAAGGTTGCGACGCGTGTTGTCGCACATGTCCTCGGCGCGATTCGTGACGATCACCACCCGACCGCCCAGTTCATTTACCAACCGGGTGAATTCGGAGGCACCTGGAAGCGCCGGCGATATGGCCTCGTCCATGTACTCGCGCCACGTGTAATAGCCGAAGCTCAGATGTCCCCGCTCCGCCTGCCGCTGGAAGTAGGGCGAGTTGTCCAGCACAGTCTCGTCAGCGTCCATGATGACCGCCCAGCTTCCGCGTTCCAGCGGGCCAACGATCTCCCTGAGTCGTGCCTCGGCCCCCCGGTAGGCCTGGATCAGGATGGCGCGATGTTCCGCCGAGGTGCGGATCCAGTGAAGACCGAGCGGCGCCTTGCCATTCACAATCAGCGATGGGCCGTCCACCTGCACCGGCGGCATCGTGCGTGCCGGCGCTGCCGTGGAGCTGCCCGCCGACACGCAGGCACCCAACAGCAGCGGAAGCAACCAGATGGATCTCATTATTCCTCCTGACAGGTCACGGAAGGGTAGATGAGTGCAGAAGCCCTTCCGGCTGAAAAGTCGTTCGTCATCAGGGTTGGCAGACGGGTCCTGTCAGACCCTGTCCGAAGGCGACGGAACACCTTGCTCCGTCGCCTTCCCCTGTCGGGCATCACTGCCCCTGTTGGACACGGACGGGGCGCGGCTGCCGGCGGCCATGGATGGCGTGCGTGCACGCCCGCAACTGTTCAGCGCCCGCTCTTCGCGACCTCGGTCAGCACTTCTCCGAGTACGCCCACCAACTCATCGATCTCGGCCTTCTCGATGATGAGTGGCGGCGACAGAGCTATGGTATCGCCGGTGACCCGGATGAGTATTCCCCGCTCGAAATTGCGAATGAAGGCATCGTTGCCGCGTGTACCTGGTGCACCGGTGCGCGGCTCGAGCTCTATCCCGGCTACCAGACCCCAGTTCCGCACGTCAATCACGCCGGGCGCCGACCGCAGCTCGTGCACCGCGTCCTCCCAGTAGGGAGCAAGTGAGGCCGCCCGCTCGAAGAGACCTTCGGACGCGTAGATGTCGAGGGTCGCAAGGCCCGCCGCCGACGCCAGGGGGTGACCGGAATAGGTGTAGCCGTGAAAGAGCTCGATACCGGAAGGCGAACCCTCCATCACCGCATCGTACACTCCCCGACGCACGCCCACGGCGCCCATCGGTACGGCCCCGTTCGTGAACCCCTTCGCCATTGTGATCAGGTCGGGTGTGACACCCACGACATTGGCGGCGAACGCCCCTCCCACACGACCGAAGCCGGTGATGACCTCGTCAAAGATCAGCAGGATTCCGTGACGATCACAGAGCTCTCGCAGCCGCTGCAGGTAACCCACCGGCGGCAGGAGCACACCCGTGGAACCGGCCATTGGCTCCACGATCACGGCGGCAATCGTCCCGGCACCGTGCTCGGCGATCACCCGCTCCAGATCGTCGGCGAACTCGGCACCGTGCGGCGGCAGGCCGCGCGAGAAGGAGTTCCGCGCCAGGTCGTGCGTGTGACGGATGTGATCCACCGCGGGCAGCAGTTGGGAGGCGAATGCCCGACGGTTGTTCTCGATGCCTCCCACGGAGATTCCGCCGAAGCCCACCCCGTGATAGCCGCGCTGGCGGCCTACCAGTCTCACGCGTTGCGAATCACCGCGTGCATTGTGGTAGGCGAGGGCAATCTTGAGTGCAGTATCCACCGATTCCGAACCGGAGCCGGTGAAGAACACCCGATCGATATCACCCGGCAGGAGCTCCGAGAGTCGATTCGCGAGCTCGAATGCCGCCGGGTGACCAAGCTGGAACCCGGGTGCGTAGTCCAGCTCCCGTGCCGAGGCCGCGATCGCCTCGACAATGGGCTCACGGCAGTGCCCGGCGTTCACACACCAGAGGCCCGCGGTCCCATCCAGGACCTGCCGCCCATCGACGGTGGTGTAGTGCATACCCTTCGCTCGAACGAGCAGCCGTGGCGCACGCTTGAATGCCCGATTGGCCGTGAACGGCATCCACTGCGCTTCGAGCTCTGTCGACATGGTAGTCATTCCCGGTATCCTCAGGACATCCAGTTTGTGCCAGCATCCCGGTTCCACTTGGTAGTGGTCTTCCGGGTACGTGTCCAGAACTCGATAGACGCCTCACCGGTGATCTCGCCGGTTCCGTACGCCGAGTCACCCCAGCCGCCGAAGCCGAACGGCTCGCGCGGCACTGGTACGCCAACGTTCACACCGATCATTCCCGAGGTCGCGTGCTCGGCGACGTAGCGGGCCGATGATCCCTTCTCGGTGAACACCGCGGCCGCGTTCCCGTATGGGGAGCGGTTCTCCACGGACAGTGCGTCATCCAGCGTGGCAGTGCGCAGGATGGCGAGCACCGGCCCGAACACCTCCTCCTGGGCGATCTTCATCTCAGGAGTGACGCCGTCGATGACCGTGGCGCCAACGTAGTATCCACCTTCCTTCCCTTCAACGACGGCATTGCGACCGTCCACCAGTATCCGGGCTCCCGCGGCCTCCGCCTCGTCGATGTACTTCTCGATGCGCGTCCTGGCCGCTTCGGAGATGACCGGCCCGATGTCGCGGCCGGTGACGAGGGCCTTCGCGTGCTTCACGACGTCCTTCACGATCCCGTCCATCGCGCTGTCACCGCCGACCGCCAGCATCACCGATGCGGCCATGCACCGCTGACCGGAGCAGCCGGACATGGAGGCGGTGACGTTGCTGGCCGTCATCTCGGGCTCCGCATCGGGCAGCACGATGAGATGGTTCTTGGCGCCGCCAAGGCACAGCGCGCGCTTCAGGTTGGACGTGGCACGACGGTAGACTGCCTGGGCGCCCCTTGTGGAGCCCACGAACGTAACGGCACCGATGCCCGGGTGGTCACAGATGGCCTCAGCCGTCTCGCGTCCACCGTGGACGACGTTGAAGACGCCGGCCGGCAGTCCCGCTTCCGCCAGAAGCTCGGCGGTGCGCATCGCCGACAGCGGCACCATCTCCGACGGCTTGAGAATGAACGTATTACCCAGTGCGATGGCGTTGGGGATGGTCCAGTGTGGCACCATGCTCGGGAAGTTGAATGGCACGATGGACGCCACCACTCCCACAGGCGTGCGCTCCGTGCGGCACTCCACCCCGCGACTGACCTCCATCACGGATCCCGTCGCGATCTGCGGCAGCGAACAGGCGAACTCCGTGAGTTCCATGACCTTGAGCCACTCCGCACGGGCTTCCGCCATCACCTTGCCGTGTTCCTCGACGATTAGCTGGCTCAGCTCATCCATGTGCTTCTCGACCAGGGTACGATAGCGATACAACACCTGCACCCGGTCCTTCATGGTGAGGGCGCGCCACGCGGGCAGGGCGGCCTGCGCCGCACTCACTGCCGCGTCCAGGTCGGAGCTCCCGGACATGGGCACGTGTGCTATGACCGCCCCTGTCGCCGGGTTGTGGACCGGAATCGTCGATCCGGCAACATCGACCAGTGCGCCGCCGACGAAGTTGCGGAGCGTGCCATAGGGTGCGACTTCAGTCGCTGTCCTGCTCTCAACGGGAATGCTGGTAGTCATGGATGTACGACCTCGGGACAGTGCTGCAACTGTGAAGGCGTGACGTGCACTTCGCTCGTCAGCGCCTGGGATATGTCATGGTCTCTCTCGTGCGCCCGTTGGTGACGGTGAACGAGCCGTCGCGGTTGGCAGACAACCTGATCCAGGCGCTGGTTGTGGTGTCCAGGTTGGCGATCCGGGCATCAGGCATGTTCTGGACTCCGGGCCGTTCAGAGCGGTGCATCTGCCAGCCGCTGATTCCCAGCTCCCGGACGGTGTTGAGCGTGGCGGCTTCCGCACCCTTGTAGGCGCCGTTGCTGAACAGCGCGACGCGCGGCTGCACAGCCGCGAACAGTGCCGGATCCGCGCCGTCGGCGCCACCGTGGTGGGCCACGTTGTAGACGTCGGCCTGGCCGACCAGGTTGACCGGGCAGGCGAGCGCGTGGAGTGGATCCCCGCTCAGGTCGCCCACATCGAGATAGGAGAATGCGCCGTACGTCAACTTGACGGCCGTCGAATTGGGGTTCTCAGTCACCTCCTGGGCCGGGACCGCCGGGCCGGTGCAGGCGGCGTTGCGCTCCCCGCCACCCGGCAGCGGGCTCGAAAGCACCTTCCCGCCGCTCGCCACCACGTCCACGGTCACGTCACCAACGGAGAAATGGTCGCCCACCTTCGCCGGTCGATGCTTTGCCCGGGATCGTAGTGCCACGTAGTCATGGTACAGGGCGAGCGTGCCCGGCACACGCGCCTCCGCCGCCTCACTCGGCGCCGCATGATCCATGTATTCCACGATCGGGATCAACTGCGCCAGTTCCATCACCCCGCCAAAATGATCGGCGTGATAGTGCGACACCACCATGAGGTCTATGCGCGAGAGCCCGGCATCACGAGCGGCGGCAAGGACGCGCTGTGCATCCCGTGCCTTCGCCGGATCTCCGGGCCTTGAATCGAACTTGCCCTCGCCGGGAAAGCCCGCATCCAGGAGGATGGACTGACCGGTCGGGGTGACCACCAGCGTGGCCTTTCCGCCCTCGACATCTATGAAATAGATGTCGAGGGTGTCCGCCAGCGTTGCGGCGGACCCTGGAATGGTCGTGGCGAGGATCAGCATCACGGCTGCCAGGCAGCTCAGGAATCGCTTCACGTCATCTCACCATCTGAAAGAGCAACCTCCGGGGAGCGCCTCGAACGGTGGTCGAGGCGCCTGGAAACAATCTCTACTTCCTGTCCGCGGGACGGTTGACGCACGCGCTCGGATACTGCTGGCAATATCCGACGCGACTGCTGCCAACCTGCCTGGAATCAAGCACCGCGTGCACCACTGCGCGTCCCAGAGCATCGGCGCCGGCATCAAATATTGCCTGCAGGTCGGCGTTGGTCAGCGTGTGGGTCGGCGCCGTCGTCGCCATGCCGAACACCGTGTCACCGTCGCCTATGCCGTGAATGGGACGGATCGAGCGCGCCAGGCCGGCGTTGGCGATCACCGCCATGCGCTCGGCCTCCAGGTCCTCCAACGGCGCGTCGGTGGCGACGAGCGCGATGGTGGTGTTCGTAGGGGCGTTGTCGGAGCCGTCGTTCGGCCCGCCAGCGCCTGCTCCCGCACGCGCGCACTCCGCCTTCGAGGGCTGGACGATGTTGAACTCATTGCCCAGCTCGAGGAAGAGACCGTAGGGCAGGCAGGTGCGCGGATCGATCGGCGAACCGGCCGGGTTGAGACCGACAATGGCGGCGACGGTGTAGCCGTTGGAAAGCTTCACGCTCGCCGTACCCATACCCCAGCCAGCGCCCATACCCATCCCCGTCCGTCCGCTCTTCACCGGATCGGTGGTGGCGGCGGCCGCAGCCTTGTAACCGAACTCGGCGTCGGGACGCTTCTTGAAGTCGCCGCCGCGTCCCAGGTCCATCAGGATGGCCGCTGGCACTATCGGTACTACCCCGGCGGTACCTATCGGCACGCCGAAACCGTGCTCCTCCATCCACCGCATGACACCCGTCGCCGCGTCCAGCCCGTACGCGCTGCCACCGCTCAGGACAATCGCGTGGACAGCGCGCACGAACCCGCCCGGCTTGAGGAGATCGGTCTCCTTCGTACCGGGCGCCCCGCCCATCTGGGAGTAACCGGCGGTCGCGCCCTGCTCCGTCCGGATAACCGTCGTGCCGGTGCGATAGCCGCTATCCGACCGGGTGTAGGTTCCGACCCTGATGCCCGGGACATCGGTGATCGAATTCGTCGGGCCTATCCCGACAACGGTCACTCGCTGATACTGCTGGGGAGGCTGGGCCCCAGCCACCAGCGCGTACGCCGGGAGTAACAGCGCTGCGCTCAGCGCAGCGCGGCGCCACGACTGGCGGAGCCCGGATCGGGCTCCGTGGGCGTCCTGATGCATCATGTCCTCTTGCACGTCAGTTGAAGGGAAGTACGCTGGGTGACGTCTTGTTCTGCACGAGGATGCGGTTCATGTCGAACGACATGACAGCGGTCCTGGCAGCTGCATCATATGTGAACGCATCCATGCCGAAGTCATTCGGAATGAATGATGGCACCTGCTCCTGAGTATAAGGTGCGCCGTCCTGCGTGTTCGGGTTCGCCAGGACCTCCGTCCGGGAAACCGGCATGCGCATGCCCAGGTCGGCCATCCGGCGGCCCTCGGCGATGAAGATCTCCTGGCGCATCAGGTAGAGGACGTAGAGCCCGTCATCCACCGAGTTGATCGCATCGATGCGTGCGGCAGTGACAGAGGTTCCGGAGACGACCGGGACCCTGACGTCACCGGCCGAGCGCGTCAGGACGAACCCGTCGCGCAGCGGCTCGCCAGGGCCGAACGCGACCTTGGTGTCCGCACTGTTCGGATACACGACCTTCCCGCCCGCGCGTCCCCGAAGTTGCAGCCGGCTGTCCACGAGTTCGGTGCTCCGCGACTGCACCAGCGTCAGCAACTGCTTCAGTCTATCCCTGGCCGCCGCGACGGCGTTGTCGGCGAGCAGAGCCTCGGCGAGTATCAGGTGTGCTTCCTCGGCCTTCAGGTACGCGATCGGACTCTGGATATTCGTCCCGCGATTCGGGTACTTGGGGTCCAGGAAGTCGAGACGCGGAAGTGGCTGGAAGTTGTTGACGGAACTCGTCAGCACCGTCTGCATCGTGTTGGTGGGGCCGTTCACCGGATCGAAGGTGGCATTCCGGATGAACGTCGGGTTGCCAGCCAGGAGCGCCGTGGCTTCCTCGACGGCCTTTGCCTTGTTGCCGAGCCGGTAGTAGGCCCGAGCCATCGCCAGGGTGGAACTCTGCCTGGCCGCGGCGTCGGGGCTGATTGAACGGGCCTGGGTAAAGTCCTCGATCGCCGACTGAAGGTGGTCCTGCCATGGCGCCACGGCGCCGTTGGCCGATGCCGGCAGGCCGACGAACGTCTCACCGATGAACAGCTTTGCCAGTCCACGCAGATAGAGCAGTTCGGCGCGATCGCTGGCCGTGACCATGGTGTCCCGGGCAAATACCGTGTCCAGGCCGAACGAGGCCATGTCGCGAAGTCGCGCCAGGTTGCTCTGGATCGACAGCACCTGAGGGTCGATGTACTCCAGCACGGGCAGGTCAAACTTCTGCGAGAACGTCGTGTAGTTGTTGAAGTAATTGTCCGATGCGAGCTCGCTGTTGACCACGACATCGTTCAGCGAGATGAGGAACTGGCGCTGGGTGCCGCGGACCCACGACGCGCCAGCGCCGGGCGTGTTCAGGAACTGCTTGTCGGTGACGTTGGGATTGACGACATCCGTCGGCTTGAAGGCGTCACAGCCTATGAGTACCGAGGTTGCCAGGACTGCCAGCAGCGGTGCGACCACGCGTGCCGACACTCGGGCGAGGGAATGGGCGCGCATGATCAGAATCCGAAGCGAAGGGTGAGGAGATAGGTGCGCGGCGCGGAGTCGGTCGCGTAGTTGTAGCCTCCCAGCGCGGCACCACCCTGCACTGACGCCGTGGCGAGGTCGGTCTCCGGATCCCAGTTCGATGAGGTCCAGCGCCAGGGATTCGTGACGGAGAATGCGATCCGGGCATTGTTGGCCTGGCCGGGCACGAAGCGCTCAGGAATCTTGTAATCAGCCGTGATCGTGCGGATCGCCACGTAATCCGTGTTCTCGACCCAGAGATTCATGACCTGCTGCCAGACCGCTGAGCGCGTCTTGTACTGCTCGACGGCCTTGGCCGGCACGTAGTCTTCCGTACCATCCACGCCATAGAGGAAACGGAAGGCGCGGTCGAACGACTGCTGCTGGGCGCCGAACTGGTAGTCGGCACTGCTGCTCAGCGTGACACGCGAGCCGAGGCCCAGCGTCGCGCCAAAGCTGCCGAACTTGTCCGGGCTGGGCTTGCCGAGGTAGGCCAACTTCTGGACCTCGACGATGTTGCCGTTCTCGTCAAAGATGGCCTTGTTCCCGCGCAGGTAGCCTATCGGGTAGCCCTCCTCGACGATGCCCTGCACCGTGCTGGCACCGTATCCGCTGATGGCAAACGGCGGGGTGCCCCGCAGGTCCTCGACCCGGTTGGTCAGGGTGTTGTAGGCGGCGTTCAGCGTGAGGCGCACATCCGGTCGGCTGATCGGCGTCACAGTGCCACGCAGCTCGAGACCCTTGTTGGAGATCTCTCCGATGTTGCGGAGCTGGCTCGTGAGGCCGGTGGACGGCACCGGCGGGGTGTTGATGAGCGCGTCGGTGGTGGTCGAGGAGTAGTAGCCGAGGCCGAAGGTTGCGATGTTGTTGAAGAGACCGATGTCAGCGCCGTACTCCAGCGTACCGGTGCGCTCCGGCTTCAGGTCGATGTTGCCCGGCTGGCCGAAGGTGGCTGCCTGCTGACCGTTGAAGGAGTTGAAGGCGATCGTACGGTCGTTGGCAAACGGAGCCGGGAACTGGCCAGCGACGCCGTAAGCAGCGCGGAGCCGCAGGTCGGACACCACATCTTCCGACACCACGTCGCGCAACCAGGGCTCATCACTCAGCGAGTATACAAGACCGAACTTGGGATAGATCTGGGCTCCGGTCTTCTCGCCGAACGCGGTGTTCTTGTCTGCACGCATTCCCAGTTCCATGGTGTAGCGCTCCATGAAGCTGATGTTCGTCTGCGCGAAGACACCGTAGTTGGCGACCCGGTAAGCCAGGTCCGTGCTCGCCGTGCGGCCGGCGCCGGCTATCGTCTGCGCACCATCCCGGACGTCGGTCGCCGTGTACGCCACCTGGGCGTCATCATTCCGGAATAGCTGCCCGCCAGCCGAGGTGATGATCGACAGGTTGTTGCCGATCGAGGCGCTGTGTTGCAGTCCGATATCGAAGGTGAAGCCGGTGAAGTTGCGCTCGTAGTTGGAGATCGTACCGCGGTCCGTCGTGCCTGCGGGGAACGACTTGGTGGCGATGAGGAACTGGTTCGTGACGACCTCGGATTCCTTGCTGAATCGGTTGTTCACGCCAAAGGTGGCGTGAGTCTTGAGCGAGGGAATGGGGTCGTACGACAACGTGTGCGACGTGATCCACGACCGCGAGAACACGTTGTTGTCCGAGAGGCGCTCCGCCTCGGTGATGAAGTTCTTGAGCCGGGCGTACTCCGCCGCGTCCAGGTCGTCGATATTGTTGTCGAAGCCAAGTGCGGCCGCGCGCCCGTCCTCGAGCAGCCAGAGCGCGTTGTAGCCGCCGGAGTTCCCGTTACGGAAGCGCACTGCATTGCTCTGGTTGTACGAGATGGTCCCCTGATAGCTCGCCTTGGAGCCCAGACGCGCGGAGATGGCGTTCCGCAGGCCGAACTGCCGGTTATCGCCATATATCCGCTGACTCTCGGCTGCCCGGAGATTGCCAGAGGCGCTGTAGGTGATCGTCTCGCTCCCGCCATCCACGCCGGCCGAGTACCCCTGCGTGAGGCCGTTCCTGTAGATCAGGTCCTTGGTACGGTCGAAGAAGAGGAACTGCGTCTGCGGCGTGTCGTAGCCCACTCGCGCCTCCACGTATCCCTTCGCCTTGCCCTCGGCGCCACGCTTCGTGAAGATCTGGATCACGCCGTTCGCAGCGTCGGAGCCGTAGAGAGTCGTTGCCGCACCGCCGGGGATGAACTCCACCCGCTCGATGTTGTCCATCGGCAGGTCGGCGAGTGCGCTGGTCGCAGCACCCTGTGAGCGCACGCCCGAGACGTTCATGCCCAGGGTGGCGATGGTGTTCAGGTTGTCCACCCGTACGCCGTCAACGTATATGACCGGCGTCGAGTTGTTGCTGACCGACGTGACGCCGCGCGTACGAATGATCGACGTCGCACCCACCTGACCGGTGGTCATGCGGATCTGCGCTCCGGGAATGCTCGCCTGGAGCAGTTCGTCGATACGCTTGGCCGGCGAGGCCTCGATCTGCTCCGGCCCCACGACGTCCACCTGTGTGGCGATGCGACGCTTGGAGATCTCGCCGCCCTGACCCGTGACGACGATCGCATCCAGCGCAAGCGGTTGCGCGGTCAACTGGAAGTCGGCCGTCGTTGTCTCACCGGCCACCACGTTCACGCTGATCGACCGGCTCGAGAAACCGACGAGCCGCACCACTATGGTGTGCGCTCCCGGGTTGAGGCCGGTCAGGCGGTAGCGGCCTTCCTGGTCTGACCGTGCGGCGCGACTCCGATCCTCTTCAGTAAAAACCTGGGCGTAGGCGAGTGGCTTGCCAGTGCTGGCCTCGGTGAGACGGCCGGCTACTGCTCCTGTCGACTGCGCATTCGCCAGCGATGCGGCTGACATCGTCAGCAGTGCGCCGGCAAGGGCAGCGGTCCATCGAGAACGACGTGTCATCGGTGTCCCTCGGTAAGACGATCGGCGATGCGGACGGAACTCTGCCGCATACGGGGGGAGAGGTGCGAACTGCTGGTGAAGACGGTCGACAAAGCAGTGGTACAAGGACATCCGGCAGGACTGTCGTTCCGTCGTCCCGCCGGATCAACGGTCGTACCCGCCCAGCTCAGCCAGCCAGCCACGTCCGGACAGGGTGAGTGCGGGTACGGTTCACTTCGAGGCAGTCAGCGACAGCAAGGACAGCGCGAGCACCTTCGTGCACTGCACCATGTCGTCTATCACGCAGTACTCGTCCGGCTGGTGAGCCAGGTCGAGCATGCCAGGTCCGTAGGCGACACAATTCGGTACCCCGGCTATCCGGTCCACGTGCTTCTGGTCGTAGGTCCCCGGGCTTGCAGCCAGTACCGCCGGGCGACCGAGCACCGCCTGCACCGACTGCTGCAGGGCCGAGACGACGCTCGCTCCGTCGGGGGTATGCGTGGGATGCACGATCATCAGGTCGCGCAGTTCGTACACCAGTTCCGGCGACTCGAGCGCGGCTCGCTCCAGCAGCTCCACGATCTCCGCCCTGGTCGACTCGAATCCCTCCTCGGCCAGGAAGCGACGATCGAAGATGGCCCGACAGATGTCGGCTACGCATGGTGTCTGGATTCCATCCACAGCCTGCCCACCGGCTATCGCGTTGATGTTGAGCGTGGCGTGCCGCGCATCGGGTGGCATCACCGGAACGTCGGTCGTCCGGCTCTTGAGCGCGGGCAGGAGCCTCTGCCGTATCTCTTCCAGTATTACGCCCATCTGGGAGATGGCGTTGACGCCGAGGAAGGGCATGGAGCCGTGAGCGATGCGGCCGCGGGTGGTGACCTCGAACCAGTAGACGCCACGGTGCCCGATGTAGATGCGGTCGGTATCGGTGGGCTCGGTGATGATCACCGCATCGGTCCGTTCGGCGCTCAGGCGCCCCTGCTCGGCCAGGTAGGCCATGCCGGCGAAGCCACCGCTCTCCTCGTCCACCGTCCCGCTCACCTCGATGGACCCGTGCAACTCCACGCCCGCCCGGCGGATCGCCTCCGCGGCGTACATGGCGGCCGTGATCCCGGCCTTCATGTCGCACGACCCGCGACCGTAGATGCGCCCGTCGCGCACCAACCCGCCAAAGGGATCCACCGTCCAGCCGTCGCCTGCCGGCACGACGTCGAAATGTCCGTTCAGATGCACCAGCGGGCGCATGCTCCGCCCCTGACGCAGGCCGATGACGTTCATCCTTGGATGCGATGGCGTGTGCTCCGGACGGCCCTCGGCGACCGGATAGTCGACCTCGAAGCCGAACGACTCGAGGCGCCGGCCTATGAACTCGGCACACTCGACGTAGGCATCGCCGGGCGGGTTCACGGTCGGGATGCGCAGCATGCCGACCGTGAAATCGACCATCTCATCGGTGGCCGCGTCGATCTCTGCCATCACGCGATCGACGGCGGTGAGAGTTCCTGTCATGTTGGCGACCAGGGATCTGGGCAACGAGCACCCGTGATGTCCGTGGAACGCTCGAACTGCCTCACGCGATGCTCAGCGTGAAGCCGGAGCGTAGGAGGGCGCTAGTTATCCGGGGGCTCATGGCTTGTCAAGAGAGCGCGCACCCGCTTAAGTCTCTCGCTTGCCATCTCCCCACATGTCACAGCATGCCGCAGACCGTGCGATGGGGACTTCACTTACACTGCCGATACGCCGATGAACTCTCACCTGGTGTGGCTCTTCGCGTACTCCATCGGGCTGCTGGCGCTCGGTACCTGGATAGCTCGTCGGATCAGGACGTCCAACGACTTCTTCGTGGCTGGACGCAGGCTCGGGCCCGGCCTGCTCTTCAGTACGATGCTGGCCGCCAACATAGGTGCCGGCTCCACCATCGGTGCGACCGGACTGGGATACCGGGATGGGCTGTCGGCCATGTGGTGGGTCTTCTCCGCCGGCATCGGATCCATGTTCCTCGCCTTCTGGATCGGCCCTGCCATGCGGCGAGTCGCTGCCGAGCACGACCTGCGCACGGTGGGGGAATACCTGGAGCTGCGTTACGGCGTCGGCGTTCGCACGACGATAGCAGCCCTTCTCTGGGTCGGCTCCATCTTCATCCTGGCCGGGCAGCTCATTGCCGTCTCGTGGATCCTGAACGTCGCTGCCGGTGTGCCGAAGGCGTTCGGCTGCATACTGGCCGGGGTGCTGGTGACCGTGTACTTCGCCGCCGGCGGACTCCTGTCTTCGGCCTACGTCAACATGGTGCAACTCACCGTCAAGGCGATCGGCTTCGCGCTGGCCATTCCGTTCGCCCTCAAGGCCTCGGGCGGCTGGGCGGTGGTGCGCAACCTCCAGCCGACAGCCGACTACTGGAACCCCCTGCAGGGCGGCGAGTCGGGCCTCGTCTACCTGGCCATGCTCGGGCCGGCGTTCATCGTTGCCCCGGGACTGATACAGAAGATCTACGGCGCCCGCGATGATCGCACGGTCCGCATCGGCGTCGGACTGAACGGTGTCGCGCTGATGATCTACGCCTTCGTGCCGGTGGTGCTAGGGATGATGGCGCGGGTCCAGTTTCCCGACCTGGCGCAGCCTGAGCTGGCTCTGCCCACGCTGTTCATGTTCGGCGTGCCAGCGTTCGTCGGTGCGCTCGGACTGGCCGCGGTGTTCTCAGCCGAACTCAGCTCCGCCGACGCTGTCCTGTTCTCCCTCACCACCTCGCTGGCCCAGGACTTCTACAAGCGCTTCCTGAACCCCGAAGCGTCGGACGCTCAGCTACTCCGCGTCACCCGCATGACGGCGGTGGTCGGTGGAACGGCCGGTGTGGCAATCGCCCTCGTTGCGGCCGGAGTGGTGGCCGCGCTGAGCATCTTCTACACGATCATGGGCGTCAGCCTGTTCGTGCCCATCATCGCCGGCCTTTACAGCCGTCGGGCGACGTCGACCGACGTTATGGCGGCGATAATCGCCGGCATAGGCGTGGTCGGCGGATGGCGCGTCTTCTACGGCGGCGCCACGATCAACGGTATCACACCCGCAATGGGCGGGCTGGCGTGTGCCATCACAGCCTACCTCGTGGTTTACACCATCCGGCGCCTTTCCGGCGCTGTCGTGCCGATAGATCGCGTACACCCCCAATACAAGGAGAAGTAGCCGGCCATGACCACCAAGAACATCTTCGATCTCACTGGAAAGGTCGCCGCCGTCATCGGTGGCGCCTCCGGCATTGGCGAGGCCGTGACGATCGGCGCCGCCGGAATGGGCGCCACCGTCGTCTGCCTGGACCTCAAGCAGGAAGCTGCGGACGCGGCGGCGAGCAAGGCCGGTCATGGCGCGACAGGCGGCGTCATCGACATCACCGACGAGGAGATGGTGGAGCGAACGCTGTCCGGGATCGCCGAGAAGCACGGGCGGCTGGACATCGTCATATCCACCCCGAGCATCAACGTGCGCAAGAAGATGCTGGACTACCTGCCGGGCGAGATCGATCGCGTGCTGAACGTCAACATCATCGGCAACTTCAACGTTCTCCGGTCGGCCGGACGTATCATGGTCGAGCAGAAGAAGGGCAGTATCGTCCTCTTCTCATCAATCCGCTCCCTCGTCGTCGAACCGGGTCAGGCTGTCTACTCGGCCACCAAGGCGGGCATCCTCCAGCTCGCCCGTGGCGGAGCCTGCGAATTCGGCCCCTATGGTGTACGTGTCAACTGCGTTGGACCGGGTGTGGTGGAGACGCCGCTCACGGCTCCCATCAAGGCGAATGCTGACTGGTACAACGCCTACGCATCCAAGAATGCCTTCAACCGCTGGGCGGCGCCCGAGGAGATGGTGGGTCCGACCCTCTTCCTCGCCTCCGACGCTGCCAGCTACGTGAACGGAACCATCATCTTCGCCGACGGCGGCTGGCTCGCCCAGGACGGACGGTTCACGCCACCCGGCATGTGATGGTGAAGCGCGCATCATGACTGCATCCAGCACCACGTATCGCATAGCCGTCATAGCTGGCGACGGCATTGGCACGGAGGTGACCCCGGCCGGTATCGATGTACTGCGGCATGCAGTACGTGGCGAGGACTGCGCCCTCGAATTCACGGACTTTCCGTGGGGGTGCGAGTACTACCTCCGCACGGGCTCCATGATGAGCGCCGACGCGCTGGATCGCCTGCAGGATTTCGACGCCATCTACCTGGGTGCGGTCGGGGCTCCCGGAGTGCCCGACCACATCTCGGTGTGGGAGCTGATCCTGCCGATCAGGCAACGCTTCGATCAGTACGTGAACCTGAGACCGATGCGGCTCCTGCCCGGCGTGACCAGCCCCCTGGCCGGTCGCGAACCGCACGAGATAGACATGGTCTGCGTCCGCGAGAACTCCGAGGGAGAGTACGCAGGCCTTGGCGGTCGCCTGTTTGCCGACACTCCGCACGAGGTGGCCGAGCAGACGGGGATCTTCACCAGGCGCGGCGTGGACCGCATCGCGCAGTACGCTTTTGCCCTTGCCGCACGGAGACCCCGCAGGCTGCTGGCCAGTGCCACCAAGTCGAATGCGCTCCAGCACTCCATGGTGCTCTGGGACAACGCCGTGGAGGCCGTGGCAGGAGCGCATCCGTCGGTGGAATGGCGGAAGTATCATGTGGATGCGCTGGTGGCGCGGATGGTGACACATCCGCAGACGCTCGACGTCATCGTCGCCTCCAACCTGTTCGGCGACATCCTCACCGACCTGGGAGCTGCGATCACCGGTAGTCTGGGTGTGGCTCCAGGCGCGAACATCAACCCCGAACGCCAGTACCCGTCGATGTTCGAGCCCATCCACGGCTCGGCACCGGACATCGCCGGGCGCGGCATCGCCAACCCGATCGGGGCCATCTGGGCTGGTGCGCTCATGCTCGACCACCTCGGCCTTGCTGCCGCGCATGATCGAATCACGACCGCGATCGAACGGGTGATGGCGGCGGGAGAGGTGCGCACCCCAGACCTGGGCGGCCAGGCCAACACGCTGGATGTCACCGCCGCGGTCGTGGACGCCCTCGGTTGACGTCTGCCGCGTCCGCTGTACGGCGTCCGACCACCGCAGAACTTCAGGATCACCATCCCCACCGCCACGCACTCGCCAGCACGTCGATACCGACCGGGCGTGGCCGGTTCACCATACATATATAGATGTCAGTCCATTCCGTCACTCAGGCCAGAGCCTGCCAAGGAGTCAGGATGATTCACCTCTTGAAGCGTCGCCTCACGCGGCTTTCGGTACTGTCGCTCTCTGTCGTCGGCCTGCTCGTCGCACGACCGGCGGAAGCACAGCCGGCGGCCAAGCGCCAGGTCATCCTGATCTCGATCGATGGCCTGACGACCATGGACTACCTCCATCCGGACGGTGGACTGAAGATCCCCAACCTGGAGGCGTTGAAGGCGAACGGCTGCGCGGCCGACGGGATGACCGGAATCTTTCCGACGGTCACCTATCCCAGCCACACGGCGATGATCACGGGCGAGCCGCCGGCGGTGCATGGCATCTATACCAACACGCCGCTCGACCCGTTCGGTTACCAGTTCGGTGGCTGGTTCTACTACGCGGAACAGATCAAGTCGCCAACTCTCTGGCAGGCGGTGCGCAAGGCAGGGCTCAAGTCCGCCGCCATCTCCTGGCCAGTGACCATCGGCGCCGAAGTCGACTACCTGCTGCCCGAGTATCGCCCCGTCCGCACGAGGGAGGACGTGGCCATGCTGGCGGCGCTGTCCACGCCCGGGCTCTTTCACGAGATGATCAGGGTGGACCCCGACAACAGGCCGATGACTGACGCCTGGCGGACGAGCGCGGCCATCAGCATCCTGGACAGGTACCATCCCGACCTGCTGGCGTTGCACCTGTCCGACCTGGATGGCGCCCAGCATGCCAACGGTCCACACACCCCGCAGGCACACGCGGCGCTGGAGAAGATCGACGCCCAGATAGGAGAGATCCGTGCCGCCGTAGCTCGTTCCGGTCGCGCCGACCAGACGGCCTGGGTCATCGTCTCCGACCACGGCTTCTATCCGGTCAACCAGGTGGTGAACCCGATGATCGCCCTGCGCGAAGCTGGTCTCATCACCACAAATGACGCCGGCCGGGTGACCGACTGGAAGGTCTTCATGCACAATGCCGGCGGCTCCGCCCTGTTCGAAGTCCGCGATCCGAACGACTCGGCAAGCATTGCAATGGCGACCGGGATCCTGCGGAAGCTGGCCGCCGACCCGGCGAACGGCATCCTCAAGGTGTACACCCCCGAGGATCTCAAGGCCATGGGTGCAAGTCCGACGTCGTTCCTGGCGTTGGAGGCAGCGCGGGAGTTCGGGTTTGGCAGCAACATGGAAGGCCCCATGATCACGGCCGCACCCTCCACCGGCAAGCATGGCTACAACCCGAACATCCCCGAGTTGCGACCAGCCATGATTCTCTCCGGCGCCGGGGTTTACACCTGCCAGCAGCCGCGGAAGGGCGTGAACATCGTGGACGTGGCGCCAACTGTCGCCAGTCTGCTGGGAATTTCCATGCCCGATGTCGCCGGAAGGAATGTGAACACTCCGGTCCAGCGCTGACCGTTTCCACCACCCTGACAGCTCCCGTGTAGAACGCGTTGATCGCTTCCCTCCCATGCACGATCCTGCCGCCGCCAACCGGGTCCTCGATCGTGGCATCGTCGGCAAAGAGATGATCATCCCTGCGTCGTGCTGGTTGAACCCATCGATGTACCGCTGCAGCGCGTGCTTCATTCCAGCTTCAGTGAGCATCGAGCTATCGCCATGTGGCGCGCGGAGGCGGCTCGTTACAGGTTCCGATGTCCGGACGGCCAGACCATATTCCGGGCCTTGCTCTCTCCAATACTCTGGTGCGATGCACACCGGCAGGCGTCCAGGGATCAGACGGTTCACGACGGACGGCGACGGACGACCTGACAATGCGCACTGCTCTTGCCTTCTGCCTGTCCACGTTCCTCGCCCTCACCGTGTCCGCCGCCACGCCGACGGCCGCGCAGACCCTGCTCGCCGGCCAGGATCAGGGACGACCGGTGATCGAAGCGACGAGGACGATCGGCGCCATCCACCTGGATGGGCGTCTGGATGAACCTTCGTGGGTCGAGGCCAGGCCGGTCGACAGCTTCACGCAGTTGGACCCGGAAGAAGGACGCCCGGTCAGCGAACCGACGGTGGCGCGTGTCCTCTACGATGACCAGGCGCTCTACATCGGCGTGCGCATGGATGACAGCCGCCCGCCGACGATCCGCCTGGGCAGGCGAGACATGGATCTGCAGGACTCCGACTGGATCACCGTCATCATCGACTCGTATCACGACCACCGCACGGCGTTCTCGTTCGGCATCAACCCGGCCGGTGTTCAGCGCGATGCCGTCAAGTCCATGGGTTCGGGCGGCAGCGAGTCTGACGACCTGTCCTGGAACCCGGTGTGGGAAGCCAGTGTCGCGATCGACGCCGACGGCTGGACCGCCGAGTATCGCATCCCGTTCAGCCAGCTACGCTTCCGGGGTGCGGCCGAGCAGATATGGGGCATCCAGATCGAGCGCATCATCGGTCGCCGCAAGGAGTCCGCCGTACTCTCCTTCTCGCCCAAGAGCGAGCCTGGTGGCATCCCGACGTACGCGAATCTGTTGGGTCTCCGGAACGTCCGGCCGGGCCACAGCCTCGAGGTACTTCCATATGTAGTCGCGAAGTCCGCTCATGTGGATCCGGGCGCCAACCCGTTCCGCGGCCGCGACCGCACGACCGGCTCGGCGGGACTGGACCTGCTCTATCGCCTGTCGTCGGAGTTGACAGTGAACGCCACCTTCAATCCGGACTTCGGTCAGGTGGAAGCCGATCCGGCAGTGGTCAACCTCTCCACTTACGAAACGTTCTTCGACGAGAAGCGACCTTTCTTCGTGGAAGGAGGCGAGATCTTCGACTTTGGCCGGAACACGAGCG
>CALCHX010000195.1 GCA_937906875.1 uncultured Gemmatimonadota bacterium
CTCCCAACCTTCTGATCCGTAGTCAGATGCTCTATCCGTTGAGCTACGGGCGCATGACGCCACACCAGCGGCGCCAGGCAAGTATAACGGCTGTCGGCGGCCGTCGTGCACGCGCGCCTTCCGCTGCGCGGCTACCGCGTTGAACTGGGACGACGGGCTCGTGCCGATACGGTCGGCGCTCGGCATCGCCTGCCACGGGGCTGAAAAATTCGAAGTGACCATGATGCAGCGTTCCTCTCGATCTGTGTCCGGCTGTGTCCGGGCCGGACACAAATCTGTGTCCAGTGTCGGGACTGTGCCGGCGTCCCCGGCCGCAGCAATGGCCGCCGCGACGCGCTGGTTCAGTATCGGGCCGTGGGCGGCGCCGGGTTGCCCGGCGAGGCGTGCGCCCGTCCACGCGACAGTGCACCCACGCCGTGCCGGAAACAGGACGAAGTGATCCTCGAGGATGCCGCGACAACCGGCGCCTGTCCACGGCCGCAGGATCGCGACGCCTTCTGGCTAGTGCCGAGTTGTCGCGGTGTGTTCGGGAGCGCGGTTGAAGATCGGGACATCGGGGTGGCGAACCCAGTCATGCCACATCGCAACGTCCTGGACATCGCCGTCGGTCACTGGTCTAGCCGTCGGCCACTGCACGGCGCGGGCTGTGGGCCAAAACCGCCGCCACTGATCCTCGGGCGGATGCATCTCCGGAACTCCCCAATCGTCGTCCGTCCGAACCAGGATCGATAGGCCCCTGAATGTCAGCGTGCACACAAGGATGTTCCGGCGCCGCTCGGTGTCCCAAGAGTCGTCTTGGTGGGTCGTTTGCAGCCGGCAGACGTTCGCGTCAAAGTTCGCGCGACCGGTGTGCCGTGCGATCCACACCCGGGTGAACCCCGGCGGCATTTGCGTGTCCATGAGGCGGCGACGCATCTCCGCCGTCGGCGTCACGCGACCTTGTGATGCGCGCTCGCGGATCCATGCCGTTTTCGCGGCCCATGCGGCCAGCACTGCGGCGTCATCGACCCCGATGGCCGTGCGTCCGAAGACATAGTTGGGCTGCCAGAGACGTTCCAGCAGCGGCTTCACCGAATTCTCCAACTGGCTCATCCAGCCGTTATTGCAGTTCTGGCATACCTCCCGGATTCGCGTCGTCAGCACCGAGCCCTGCTTCTTGGACACGACATTGGGATATTCGGTGAGCTCGTTTTCCGCGGTGCGGCCGTATCTGACGGACCAGGTTGTCTGCGTCGGTCCGACCTCAACTCCTCTGCCCATCCACTGCGGCCAAGCGTGCTCCTTGCTCATTTGCCCGGGCAGCCCACAGAAGAAGCAAAGTCTCTTCGGCGTTTGGCGTCGTCGCGATCTCGGCACGCCGATGATGATGCACCTCGGGTGTGACAAGCCGTCACCGACGCCGAGGGTCAACGTCTCAAACGACCCGCGGTGCCCCCTCGGCGGCCGCGGTCCACATGCGGCGCCACGTGCCGTTTTGCGAACTGCGACGCCCGGTCTCGCTCGAACACCACGAGTCGACAGGCCGCGTGGCTTCGCCAGTTTAGAGGTCTGTACCGGCTATGAATAGTTTGTCCAATTCCGTGAGAAATGGTGCATTACATGGCCGGCGACGACATCGACGCCTTGTTCTTCTATGAACCGGGCCAGCACGCGCAACTTGTCCCGGTTCTTTCGACGGAGGAAATGTGCCGAGTATTCGGTGCGTCTGCCGCGATCCTCCTTGGTCGGGGCAGCTTCGGTGAGACGTGGCGTCTCTCCGGAATGGTCGGTGGCGCCGACCCTGACGTCGCGGTGAAGGTAATTCTGAACGGTGCCTACCCGACCGAGCGACTCGCCCGCGAAGTCGAGGGTCTTCGCCGCACGTCGTCGAACCACGTTGTGCGGCTGCTCGGGACGAGCGGTGTGGATCTCAGCATTGGGCGGCGGGCCGCGCTGCGGTTCGAGTATGTCCCAGGCGGCGACGTTGACGCCGCCGTAGCCGCAAACCAGCCGACCTACGAGCAAATCAACGCGTTCGCTTCCGGCGTGCTCGCCGGTGTAGTTGCGATGCACCGCACAGACACCGTCCATCGCGATCTAAAACCAGAAAATATCGCTTTGCGCGGCGGTGACTGGACGCAACCCGTGCTGCTCGATCTGGGCCTGGCGAAAATTCTCGACATGGACACGATGACGGCATATCCCACGCTGTTGGGCACTTTGCCGTTCATGGCGCCCGAGCAGGTGCGCATGGAGCCGGCCCGTAAGGGCGCAGACCTGTGGGCTGTCGGTGTCATCTTGCATCTACTACTGACCGGCAAGCATCCGTTCTTTAGGACGGCCGACGATGCGTTGACCCGTGCGCAGGCACATGCGCGAATGGTCGCCGGTGCACCGGCACTGCCGGCTGATGTACCAGAACCGCTCCGGACTGTGGCTGCACGTCTTCTCAACAAAGCCCCGAATGAACGAGGAAGTGCGGCGCGCGCATTGCGTGACCTCACAAAGGCGGAACAGATTGGAGTGAACTGATGACTGACAGCGAGGGTGCTAACGGCGAATTGGACGAAGATGCATACGAGGATGCAGCGGAGGAAGAGGACACCGAGGACTTACAGGTAGAGGCCCTCGGGCCATTTACCGACAACCCCGACATCGACTCTCCTCCGGCCAACGGTTCACAGGTGCCCGACTTCGCGACCGACCCGCTTCCGGACCCGCCGCCGATTACAAGCCTCCTCGCGGGCGACGTGCCGTTCCTGTTGATGGCCAAAAGTCACCTTCACGCTGCGCAGGTTCCCGCTGCACTCGGTGTTGCTAGCAGAGTCACGCAGGGCAGCATTGGCTTGGGCGCCGTAATCCGGTTGCCGAGAATGAGTCCCTCAAGAGCGCAGAGCTTCCTTACATCGTGTGCTAGCGCGCAGATCCTCATTGCCGATCCGGAGGTGTACGCGCTGCCTGGAACCGGTGTCCCCCGTGGGCAATTGAAATCCAGGTACCTGTCGCAATATCCGTGGATCGCTGGAGTGCCCGCGGTTAGCTCGTCCCCGCAGCAGCGCCAGCAGTGGGCGAATGATGTGCTCAACGCTCAGCGCACCGCCGGCGCGAACGTTCTGCTTTCGGCAAGCGGTTGGGTTTCGGACCAACAGGCGCCCGTATCGCTCGCCGCGGCGATGCGATGGGTGTCAGATTCGCGAGCGGTCGCGGGGAGTGACCCGATGTTTGTGAACTTGACTCTCGCGAGCGGCTGGCTATCTAACCCGTCGCTGCGCTCGGCGCTCCTCGACGAGATCGTTGAGTCCAACGAGCCGCTGTGGTACTTACGCGTGTACTGGCCGATCGTCGAGCCGCGATACGGCCAGCTTATCGACACCGCGATGCTTGACGGATACAAGGATTTGGCCCAAACCGCGCGGCTTGAGGGAAAAGTGCTCGTGCTAGCTAACAGCGGCCTTACTGGCTGGATTGCAACTGCGCTTGGCGGGTCCGGGTTCTCGACCGGTATCAGTTGGGCGGAGCAAGCGTTCGCTGCCGAGCGGGTCTTCAGCAATCGTCCGAACCAGGAGAGGCCGCCAGCGGTGCCCCGATACTTCGACCGGACTGCCTTCCACCCATTCACTTGGCAAGCAAGCGAGTCAATGGATGCCGCAGCCGTGCCGGGGCACCTGCGCTGCTGGTGCCGCTTCTGCCGCCAGATGCGCGCCGCGAACGAATGGGATCCTGGGCGCGCAGGAGCGCATTACTTGGTGCGAGCAGCGAGGTTGACCTCACAGCTCGTGACACCGAACCGACGACGTGCCGCACGACAGCTCGTTCAGGACGCGCAGGCCTTCGTCGCCAGCATCGCTGCTACGCCGCACGCGCTAACTGGCCGGTATTCCCCGGGCCACTTGGCCGTGTGGGCAAGCCTGCTATAGCGGTTACGCCGTGAGATCACGACCGAAAACATCGAACGTTTCCCAGCAAGTGCGGCCCGAGAGGACGAGCGACCAAGCGCGCTCTGCAATAAGTGCGTGCTCGTCAGGCCGTGCCAAGCCGATGGTGGGTCGGGCGACGACTTGAGCTGCCATTGTGTCCGCATTGACCGTTACAAGGCCGATGCCGGAATGAGAAAGCTCCGCAGCGAAGCGCAGCAGCGGGCCTGGAGTCGCCGCGTCAATAGCGATGTATGCGCGGTCGGCACACGACTGGTGGCGCCGTGCCTGTGTGATAGCGCCGGCCCAATCCCGGCGCTTCGCCTCAACGGTGACGACCGATCGCGCCAACTCGCGATACTTGACGGCGGGGTTCACAACCGTCCGCTCGCCACGGCCGGTCAACGGTGCGAGCCAGCCGAGTTCCGCGAGGGCTGGAAGTACCGCGCGACGCAGGTGAGCAGCGGTCACGCGTGCTGCCTGCGCCACCACACTGAGTGTCTGCGGGCCGGTGGCCACGGCGATGAGGACGCGCAACTCGGTGAGATCCGTGACCGGTGCGAGGCCGAGCTGGTCTCGGCGGCGCAGCTGCGCAGGATCGAACGCGATCCGGAGTACGTCCGGGATTCCTCCGGCGGCGGGAACCTCGAACAGCACGTGTGCATTGCGTGACCGGTGCCCAGGCAAGCCAAGCGCGAGATCCGCGGCGAGCGAAGCTATCGGCGCGTGCATCGCAAGTTCACGCACGAACGGCGTGGGACGCCTTTCCTGCAGATTGGGCCCACGATCAATGGGTGCCGCAACGGTCATCAGCACGCTCCCTAGAGTAGATGGGGGGACCGGGCACCGTGGATGCGGATCGCCGGGTCTCAATCAAGCCCCCGAGAAGAAAGTGTCCGTGCAGATGTCTATGCGGGCCATGAACGGGAAGTGACCGTGAAGCAGTCGCGGGCGGGCGCCCGAGAAGGTGTCTTGAGCACTGACCTTCGCGCGGCGTTGCGCGCCGAAATTGCGCGACTTGAAGAGCTGACGGACCCGCTCATGCGCATCCGTGCCGTGAACGATCTGTTCGCGGCACTCGACGTCGAGCTCGAACAGTTTGCCGGCGTTCGCCTGCGCTCGCTAGCGCACCTTCGCCGCGCGGGCGGCTGGAGCTATGCCAAGCTTGTTGCCGCGACCGGGCTGTCGAAATCGCGAGTTTCACAATTGGTCCACCAAATACAAGCGGACCGCAGCACGTAAGGGCACGGCGGGAGCCGCGTCCGAGCGATGCCGGCGGATTCACCTAGAGATTTCACTCCACGCCGCCGATAGCAGAGTACGTCGACCGCGCGACAGGTACACGACCGAGGCACGAGCCTGCGGCGTGGGTGAGCAAAATATTCCGAAGGCGCACAATCTCGTCGACGATATCGTTGACCGGGTCCGCGATCGGCAGCCCGTCGTAGTAGTGATCGTGGACGATGGCGTTACGCAGACCTACAAACACCCTCAATTCACGCTTCTGCGCGGGGGGGTCATGTCTCGAAACGGCGCCCGGTCCACGACCGTCTTGAACGGCACGGACCGGTCCATCCTGTATCGAAGTCGCAGCTGCTGCTCGATGTCATTGAACGCTGCCATAAAGCGCGCCCCGTTCGATTGCTCCGACACCGCGGATCAGCTCTCCTTCCGAGTTCCGGCAGCCGTAGTCAGACCGTCGACAATTCGCACGGTCTCGACGGAGACCGTGGTGACCCTCTTGATGAGGTCGACGATGTAGGTGGGGTCGTCGTGTTCGTCGCACCAGTCGTTGGGGTCGTTGACGATGCCGGACGCCTTGTCGGTGCGCACCTGGTAGCGGTCGAGAATCCACCCCAGGGCAGAACGGGAACCGAGCATGTAGCGGTGTGCCGCTTCCGGGATGCCGGTGATGGTCACCCGGCCGTTGTAAACGATCGTCGAAAGGTCATCGACCTTCTTGCCTGTCGCCGGGTCGGTGACCTTGCCCCAGCGCATCTTGTCCACCCGCCACGTTTCGCGGTCAGACGGGTCGGCGCCCGGCTTCAACTTCACCTCGAGCGGGTACGGCTCGACCGACTCATAGCCGACGTGCAGGTCGGCCAGCGCCCTTCCGGCGGCGGCGTAGCGCTTGAAGCTTTCGAGTGTTTCGGGGTCGGGGATATGCGGCAGCATCTTCTTCAGATCCGCGGCATAGCGCTCCCGGTATGCCGGGTCATGCAGCAGCCCATACAGGTAGTAGAAGACATCGTCCTTCGTCACCGTCGGATCATCGAGACGTTCCCTGTATCGGGTGACGATGCCGTCGGTGATGTTGTCGATGCGCCGGTAGCCCCACTCGTCGACATCGCCCGTGGCAGCGGCGAAGTCGAGCGTCCCCGCTTCGGGCTCGACCTTCTCATACGTCCAACGCGGGAAGAACTGGCCCGCGCGACCAATGATGTCGAGACTGGGAATTTGGTCGACGAAAAGCACGCCAAATGGGATTTGATCATGTGTGCACACTGCGATGCCGACGTTGCTGTGGTGTGGGGTCGGGAACATCGTGTCGAGTTCGCCGCGGCGGTGGCTCAGATGCGGGCCAAAGTAGACGCTTTGGCGTGTGAACGGCCGGTAGGCTCCTTCGCGGACGCCGTCCGTATCGTAAGTCAGGGTTGTTCCACGGCCGAAGTGCTGTGTGAGGCTCGATGACCACTTGATGTAATCGGCGGCGACCGCACGAGGCGTCTCGTCTAGGTACGACGAGCCGCTTTCCGTTGTGGCGCTGATTCCGCGGCGGTGCAGAAACTCCTTGTAGGACTCCAGCTCCCCGTTGTAGTTCCTGACCATGCGCTGCACGTTCGCTTCAAGCCTTCGGCGGGAGTAGTTGTAGACCCACGCATCACGGTTCGTCTGCAAGCCGGCCGAGTACGTGCGGAAAACCGTCGCCGCGCCTGCTGGGACCGTCTTGTCCCCGATCACTGGCCATGACAGGTATGTCTCGTCGCGTTGCGCGGTCCAGTCGCCGTGGCTGTTGGGGGTGATGGTCGTCCAGTCGTTGCCGTCGAGGGCCGATTCTTCCAGAATGACGAGTTTTTGCTCGCGGGTGAGGTAGTTGCCGATGTCCCGGTAGTGAATGACGCACGGGCCGGTGTGGTCGGGATTCTTGATGCCGATGATGACCGCGACAGTGTTGCGACTGCCAGAACCGAAGATTTTGCCGCCCTCTCGCCGGGACAGTTCGCCGGCGGTGCGCTGGTTGCCGCGCAGGTTGAACACATAGAGGCTGGTGTATTCGTCGGCGAGGGAAAGCCGCACGCCGTCGGCGGTGTTGCCGTCGATCCAGCCGCCGTTGGTGACGAACGCGACGATCCCCGAATCACTGATGCGGTCGGTCGCCCACCGCAGCGCCCGTAGGTACGAGTCGTAGAGCGAGTTTTTGTTTGTCGCGGTGGAGCGTTTGGCGTAGGTGTCGGCGATCCGCCCGTCCAGGGTCGGGTACTTCACGTTCGCGTTGAGGTCGTTCGCGGAGCCCTGCCCCACCGAGTAGGGCGGGTTTCCGACGATCGCGGTGATCGGGGTGGCGAGCTGTCTTGTGATTCGTTCGTTGTTGGCGGGGAACATGACCGCGTCGAAGGAGTCGCCTGCCTCGGTGATCTGGAACGTATCGGCAAGCACGATCCCCTGGAACGGGCTGTAGCCCGCTGTTTCGTCATATCCGGTGACACTGCGTGCATCGTCGCCGTTCTCGCTCGCGGTCTCGTTCGAAATCAGGGCGTGGTAGGTGGTTTCGATGTTGACGGCGGCGATGTAGTAGGCGAGCAGCATGATCTCGTTGGCGTGCAGCTCGGAGGCGTACTTGCGGCCGAGGTCGTGTGGCTTGATGAGCCCGGATTGCAGCAGCCGGGTTATGAACGTGCCGGTGCCGGTGAACGGGTCCAGGACGTGCACGCCCTCGTCCGAGAGGCCCCTGCCGAACTGCTCGCGGAGCACCTGGTCGGCGGCGCGCAGGATGAAATCAACGACCTGCACGGGGGTGAACACGATGCCCAGGGCTTCGGCTTGTTTGGCGAAGCCGATGCGGAAGAACTTCTCATACAAATCGGCGATCAGTTGCTGTTTGCCCTCGGCGGTGGTGACCTGCGCGGCCCGGGCCCGCACCGACGCGTAGAAGCCGGCCAGCTTCTCCGTCTCGGCGTCCAGCCCGGCGTCGCCGAGCACGGCCGCCATGTGCTGCATGGTGCGCGAAACGGGGTTGTGCGACGCGAATTGGTGCCCGGCGAACAGGGCGTCGAACACCGGGGCGGTGATCAGGTGCTGGGCCAGCATGCCGACCGCGTCGCGTTTGGTGACCGAGTCGTTGAGGTTGTCTTTGAGTCCCTGATGGAAGCGGGCGAACGCCTTCGTCGTCTCGGTGTCGCCGGTGCGCGCTGCGTTGTCGAGGATCGCGTCGATGCGGGTGATCAGGGCGGCGGCGATGTCGGCGACATCGGCGGCCCACTGCTCCCAATAGACCCGGGTGCCAACCTTGTCGACGATGCGGGCGAAGATCGCCTCCTGCCACTCCGATAGCGAGAACAGCGCAATCTGCCGGGAGCGCCGCGCGTCGGCGGTATCGGGTGGCGTGTCGCCGATGTATTCGCCGTTTCCGTCGGCGGGGCCGATGTGGGAGGAGAGCAGCCGGTCGCTGCCCGGCTGCGCGAGGTCGGCCTTGCTGCCGGCGTTCAGGCGGATGGAATTGACCATGGCGTCGAAGCGCTCATCGTGGGCGCGCAGCGCGTTCAAGACCTGCCAGACGACCTTGAAGCGTTTGTTGTCGGCCATCGCGGTCGCCGGGTCGATCCCGGCCGGCACCGCCACCGGCAAAATGATGTAGCCGTAGTCCTTGCCGGCGGATTTGCGCATCACCCGCCCGACCGACTGCACCACATCCACCACCGAATTGCGCGGGTGCAGGAACAACACCGCGTCCAGCGCCGGCACATCCACGCCCTCGGACAGACAGCGGGCGTTGGACAAGATCCGGCACTCCCCATCGGGAACGGGAGCTTTCAGCCAGGTGAGCTGCCGGCCGCGCTCCAGCGCGTTGAACGTGCCATCCACATGCCGGGACGCGATCCGCAAACCCAGATTTTGGCCTGCTGCCTCGTCGCCGGCGCGGCCGGGATCTACGTCATCGTCGGTGTTGTCGGGGGCGGCATTGAGCATGTCCCGGTAAGCGTCGACGACCTGCGGGAAGACGTCGGCGATCTGCTTGGAGGCTTTGATGTCCCGGGCGAACGCGACCGCCCGCCGCATCGGTGTCGCGCCGGGCGGGAATCCCGCCCCGGTCGGGGAGGTGCCGGCGCGTTTGGCGAGTCCGTTGAAACAGCCGATGATCTTCGACGCGTCATCGAGTTTCAGCTCGGCGTCGTCGTAGGCGAGCTGCTGCTGCAGCGGGCCGGCGATCACCGACTCGTCCACCGTGAGCACCAGCACTTTGTAGTCGGTCAGCAGCCCGGCCTCGACGGCGGTGCCGAACGGCAGCCGGAAGAACTCCGGTCCGAACGTGTCCTCGTCATCCATGGACGCAAGCTGCGCCGAGTGCTCCTCGGCCTGGGCTGCGGCCTTCTCGTCATAGATCCGCGGCGTCGCCGTCATATACAGCCGTTTCGCGGCCTTGATGTAGCCGGCGTCGTGGATGCGCACGAAATGGGAGTCGTCCTCGCCGGCCAGTGTCACCCCGGTGGTGCGGTGCGCCTCGTCGCAGATCACCAGGTCAAACCCGTCCACCCCGTGCTTGGCCTGGGCGTGCGCGATGGTGGGCAGCGACTGGTAGGTGGAGAACACGACGGTGAGGCCGGCTGCGCGGCGGCGGTGGCCCATCTCGGCGGCGAGGCGGGCCGCGTCCGTGGTGACAGGGATCGCCACGTCGTGCGCCTTAAAATCCTCCGCGGCCCGCGACACCTTGGAATCCGAGCACACCCCGAAGGCACGTAGATCCACGGTGGTCTGCGCGGTCCACTCCCGAAGGGTTTGCGACAGCAGCGAAATCGACGGAACCAGGAACAACACCCTCGCCGCGCCACCATTGTCGTGCGCGACCTTCTCGGCGATCTTGAGCGCCGTGAACGTTTTGCCGGTGCCGCACGCCATGATCAGCTGGCCGCGGTCATACGCCTCGAACCCGACGATCACCTTGTCGATCGCGTCCTGCTGGTAGGGCTTCGGCTGGTGTTTCGCGGCCGGGGACAGCTCGATGTGCAGCCGGTCGTTGGGCCAGGCGATGTCCCAGTCGATCGGCGAGTCCGCAATGTCGGCCAGGCCGATGCGCTGCACCTCCACCAGCTGGTTCTCCAGCGCCTCCTCGGCATGGGACGACCAGTGATCCGTCGTGGAGATGATCACCCGGTTCGTGAATGGCTTCTTGCCCGAGGCGGTGAAAAACGAGTCGATGTCCGCCTTGGCCAGGGTGTGCGTCGGCTCGTAGAACTTGCACTGCACCGCAGTCAACTCGCCCGTGTCCCGCTCTTGCGCGACCAGGTCGATGCCGGTGTCCACCTTGCCGTCCCGGCCGGGCCAGTCGATCCACCGCCACACCTTCTCGTACTGCTGCGACAGCACCGGATCAAGTTCGAAATACCGGACCATCAGCTGCTCGAACGCGGTGCCCCGCTCCGAATTCGACGGCAACTCTCGCAGCGCCTCGATCACCTGATGAACCGAGCCGGCCACCACAACCTCCATCCGCCGCGCCCCGCCGGCCGTGCCTGCCGGGTTTCGCGCGTGGATCGGACATTACCCGGCAGACGCCGCGCCGTGGGCCGGACGCCCGTGCGAGCCACGGCATTGGCGGGAGCGATCGTTCGACGGCGGCGTTGGGGCAATC
>CALCHX010000196.1 GCA_937906875.1 uncultured Gemmatimonadota bacterium
CGAGACCTTTCCGAGCGGCATATCGCTCTGCCTCATTGATCGCCTCCTGGAGGACGGGCATGAGGACTGCTCGACGATCCTTGACATCATTTTTGCCAAGGCGGCCTGAACGACAAAGATTCGCCTTGTGCTTGTCGAACCGACCCGTTCGGACTCCCTCGAATTCGTTGGGTGCCAGCCGCCCGTCGACGTGGAACACGATGTTGACGTTCAGCGGGGTCTGCACGCCCTCGCGCAGGGACTCTATCTCGTTGGAAAGAGCCCCGATCGCCCTGCTCCAAGCAACGCTGTCCGCGTCTGAGTCGCCCAAAATAGCACCCACCGCGAGGCAGCGGACCTCCGCCATGCTTGACCTCCGTTGCCTCCCCAAGGCTCCCAAGGGCCCGGGGTCGTGTTCGACCATGAAGCACTCGTGCTGGTAGCCCAGGTCGGCGAAGCGCCGCAACTGCCTCGCCCGCCCATCGAACGAACATGTGGCACTTCGTCTTCACCCCGCCCAGCACTACCCAGAGCTCGCCGAAGCCCACCTCGGCCTCCGGGGGCGTGCTCCTGCGGGACGAACGCGCCTCCACCCGGCGCCCCGCGCCAGATCGATCTGCGCCCGCCGGACCCGCACATAGTCCACGCCGTCGAATACGACAGGTCCCTCGCCCCGTGCTCGTCGGCGAGCCGGGCCAGGATCCTCGTCGCGGTGTGCCGCTGCTTCCTCGGCGCGTGCCATATCCTCCCGCAGCATCGCATCGATCGCGTCCTTGAACGGCCCCAGCCTCGGCGAGACCCGTACCGGCGTCTTCCGCGGCAGCGGATCCGCCCGCGACAGCGCCATCCGCACACCAGTTCCCCATGGTCCAAGACACCCGCCCGCGGCCCACCGGCCGCTGTGGCCGGGTGTTTTTTGCTTAGGACGGGGTGGCTTGAGAAAACGGAGGTCGGAGTACGCTAAGCGGGTTTCAGGCAGGGGTGTTGGCGTACTCTGCTGCCCGTTTTCCGGAGCTGATTCAGGCTTGTCGGTGGCGGAGTTGGCGGTATCTTCCGGGTTTGACCTGGTTCCGCCAGGTGTAGTTGCCGGTGAGGTTGATGTGCTCCCAGCCCAGCGGTGAGAGGTACTGGAATAGCTCGGGGTCGAGGTCTGGGGTCTTCTCTCGGAGGGTGTCGATGGCGCGTTCGAGGTAGACGGTGTTCCAGTGGACGATGGCCGCGGTGAGCAGGGCTGGGCTGACAACTTCGGCCCCGGCTTCGACTGAATTCGTCCAGGGCGGTCGGCGTCGGACGGAGCCGGCGCCGACAACGGGCGGCCGGACGGAGCCGGCCGACTGTACGGCCTTCGGCCCCTGTCTTTTGCCGGGAAGCCTGCGGCATTCTACGGTCGGCGGCCTCCGCGCAAGCTCCCTCCGGGAGCCAGCTCCACCGAGATTTTCCGCACGCGGTCGCAAGCTCCCTTATTTCGCGCGGAAATTCTCTCCCCCGCTGCCCTGCGGGTTGCACTCCAACCGCTCTCCCTGAACGGCACTACGTGCCTTCCCGGCAAAAAAAACATGAGGGAGAGGGAGAGAAGCGATGAGCACACTCATTACCAATACCAGCGACGTCACTCGATTCGCGGCGGTGTTCTCGGCCGGAGACCTGGCGGGCGACCTGGGGCCGCAACTGAGCTGCGGAGAGGTTGAGGCCCTGGCGGGGATGCTTCGAGCGATCGGAGAGCCTGCCAGCGCGGACATGTGGATCGAGGCGCACGCCGAAGGCGACGACGAGGGCGATGACCACTACCGCGCTCCGGTGGCGGAGTACGTGGTGCCGGTCGACCCGATGGAAGCTTTGCAGTGTGACAGCTGCCAGTGACTTGACCCCCAACGCCGGTAATAGTACTATTAGATGTAGATGGGAGGGCCGCAGAGCGGTCCGGTCGCCATCCGCCGAATGAACCAGCAGAACCCCAAATAGCCCTAACGACCCTAACAGTACTATTACCGTTAGATCACTCCATAGGAGAAGCCATGTCCAAGATCATCGTTACTCGACTCGCAGACCTGCGGATCGGGGACCGCATTCTCAGCCACGGCGACCGGGTGTACTCCACGCCGCTGCGCGTCACGGACGAGCTGGGGCCGATCGAGTTCGGTTCACCCGTGCGCGGTGTGCGTGTTGAGAGCCCGAACCCGGCCAGCGGCGTCGAGTGGGTGCTGTACCCGTCCCAGATGGACGGTCGAGAGATGGAGGTCGAGCGCTACTAGATCGTTGCAACTCTATAAACCCCAACAGTACTGTTAGAGTCACCATCATTCTGGGAGGAATCGATATGAGCTACATCACTCGCACGGGAAACCTGGCCGAGACGCCCACGCTCCGGGAGGGGGAGCACGGCCCGTACACGTATGCCCGCGTCATCGTGAGCGACCGCATCCGACAGTCGGATGGTTCGTACACCGATGGACCCGCGACCGCCTACGACGTCGCCGTGAGCGGCAACCAGGCGCAGAACCTCGTGGACGCGGCCGAGGCAGCCGGGAACATCCGCGTGACCTTCTCCGGCAGCTACCGCATCACCGAGTACAAGGGCGACCAGGGCAGTCGGCTTCAGCACGAGGTCCGCGCCGACGAAATCGGAGTGAGCCTGCGGGGACAGAGCGTCACCGTGCAGCGCGCGACCGCCGCTGTCGACACCAACGACGAAACCCCGTTCTGAGCCGCGCATGGCCGGGGAGCTGCCCGACAGCTCCCCGGCCATGTCACGCCACGCGCGGACAACGCACCCGCGTCGCGTGACGGTAACAGTACTATTAGACCCATTGGAGGTAACCAACGTGACCGCTCGAATCCTCGCCCTCTGCAACCAGAAGGGCGGCGTCGGCAAGTCCACGACCACGTTTCACCTGGCGCGCGCTGCGGTGCGCGCAGGCCGGCGCGTGCTCGCGGTCGACAACGACCCGCAAGGCAACCTGACGACGATCGCCGCGGCCGAGGACGTAGGGGAGGACCAGGCCGGCCTAGCCGACGCGCTCAGCTCGCGCGCACCTGAGACCATCCGTGACGTAATCGTTGCCGGGGTCTGGCCCGGCCTCGACGTCGTGCCAACAACCGGCCTCACGCTCGGGAATGTTCGTGACGAACTCGTGATCGCAGGAGCAGGACGAGAGGTCCGCCTGCGCGAGGCCCTGGCCAGCGTCATCGACGACTACGACCTGATCCTCATCGACTGTGCGCCCAGCCTCGACCAGCTCACCATCAACGGCCTGACGGCCGCCGATGCCGTCGTGGTCGTCACCGAATCCAAGCTGTTCAGCGCCAACGGACTAGGCCAGCTCCTCGACACGATCGAAAACGTCAGGGCCTACTACAACCCCCGACTGAGCGTCGCGGGAGTCATCGTCAACAAGCACGAGGAAAAGACCGTCAGCGGCCGCACATGGCTGGATGAGCTGGGACAAGCCATCACGGCCCGAGGGCTACGGATGCTCTCACCCGTCGTCCCCAAGCGCGTCGTCATCTCCGACGCGGCCGAGGCCGCCCGCGGCCTCGACGAATGGGGAGGCTCCGAAGCGACAGAACTCGGAGCCATCTACGCCGACCACCTGACTGCGATCGAAGGAGCCGCATCATGAACCGACCAGCACCACGCAAATCCAGCCTTGCCGGAGCGAGCCCCTTTACGCCCCCCGCCGCGCCCGCGCCCGCGGGCGCGCCGGCCGCCGTCGACGCCACCGGATGGACGCAGGAACAGCACGAGGACGCCGACCAGGTAGAGCAGACCCGACAGCTCCAAGACGCCGAGCGCGCCGCGGCCAAGCCCGCACCGCGCGAGCCCAAGTCACGGGCGAAGGTGTCGTTCTACCAAGACCCCGCCGACACCGACCGGGTGCGCGGCGCGATCCTCTACACGATGACCACCGAGGGCAGCCGCAACCTCTCGCAGTTCATCCACAAAGCCGTCATGGCCGAAGTCGAGCGCCTGGAAACCAAGTACAACAACGGGCAGCCCTTCCCGCCCGTGGGAGCCCGCGAGCTGCCCCAGGGGGCCGCTGCGGCCAACCTCTAGGCCGCCGTCCTCGAGTATCGATCCGGAAGGATTACACGATGAGCACCACACTGCAGGCGGTCGAGCCCGCCGAGCCCAACCCGGTAGCCGACGCGATCGCGGCGCTCACTGCGGCCGCGCGGCAGACGCGCGTGCGCGGCGCCGGCACCGACCAGGCCACCATCGAGCCCGTCGACTTCGGAGAAATCGCTACCTACGTGCTGACTGCCGTTGCCGCCAACCTGGGCGGCGTTGAGGAGCTATTGGCCGGCCGGCCCGGATCATGGGAAGCCGACTACGTGCGCCAGATCGTCCGCAGCACCGTGGGCGATGACGACGCGGAGCTGCTGCGCTACCGCACCGAGCCCGTGCGGCTGCCGTTCGACGCGGAGGATGTGTTCTACGACTTCGGCCTAGGCGACCTCTACGACGACGAACGCGACGCGGCCGCAATCGCAACGTTCACCGAGGGAATGACCGAAGAGCAGGCCACGGCCGCACAACAGCTCGTAGACGACGTGGAAGCGCTGTTCGCGCGCGACCTAGCCGCGTACGCCGAGGCATATCTCACGGCTGCCCGTCGCTACCTGACTGAGCGCGGGATCACATGCGACGTCGAACTGGTCACCACTCCGGTGGGTGAGATCCCAACATGGGATGCGCTCACCGACCAGGTGCACGAGTACGCGCGCGCCCACGCCCCGCTGCCAATGACGGGCGAGGCACCCGACTACAGCGAGGGCACGCCGGCCGACGCGCTGCGCCGTACCGGCCTGACCTATACCGATCGCGCCCGCCAATCGCGCTGATGGCCGAGCGCATCGACCCGACAAACGGAAAGCCGCTGACGCCGGCAGCGGCCGCGCTGCACGTGCTCGAACGTCGTCCGCATCGGACCGCGCTGGCCTACCTGTTCGATCACCCGGACGCTACCCGCCGCGATATCACGGACGGCACCGGTCTTTCGAACCCCGCTGTTTCCACGGCGCTGGCCGACCTCGTGACGCTGCGATACGTAGCTGTCGACGAGGGCACCGGCGAACACGGGCACCCCGATCACTTCACCGCCCATCGGCCCGACTTCGTGTCGGACCTGACTGCCCTCCGAGACCTCTACGGGAGAGGCGAGGACGAGAGGAAACGAGCATGACGAACTCACGACTGGCGGACGCCGCCCTTTCCAAGTACCGCACCGAGTTAGCCGAGATTGAGGCCAAGCGGGCGCAGGAAGCGGCTGAGCAAGAAGAACTCCGCTCCGTGTGGTTGGCGCAGGAGACGAGCAAGCTCGCTCCCACCTACACCCGTCTGTTCCTGGCCAAGATGGGGCTGCCGGCCGACTCCGAGCTGGGCAATGACTTGCTCTGGTACCTGCCCCCAACCGCCACCACGGCAACCACATTCCAGCGACGCGAGGACGGCACTGTGGCCGTCGACGGGGCGGCGTTCGCTCTTGTCCGACGTGATGCCCTTCTTGCGGATATCGACGCCATCACGATCCGCGCCGTCGTCGACGACCGCTCCGAGGACGAGAACCCGCTTCAAGTGACCCTCGTCGACGAGGAGAACCACGGCAACCCCGAGACCATCGTCAGCATGTACCAGCTCGGCCGGCTCATCGCAGAGGCCCGCGAACGGCTCGAAGCGCAAGCGACAGCGCGCCTCACGGAAAGCTAGCGTCGCGGCGGAATCGGCGGCCGGTCCCATCCATCCTCGATCGCGCCCCGCCAGACCCAGGCGGTGCGGACGATGCCGTTGACCGACGTCCACCGCACCTGTACGGCCCGATCGGTCCAGGCGATCGCCTCGCACTCTGGGCGGATCACCGTCTCAGGGAACCGCACCCAGGCCCGTACCGGCCGCGGCTCTGCCGGCCGGTGGATGGGGTGGTGCTCGACGTCGAGCTCCGCATCGGTGAGGCTGACCGGCTGCGCGCGGATCAGAATCTCCTCGATGCCGCGGCCGATCCCCATTTCGGGATACCGCCGGTTCGTGCTCACCAGTCCATTAGAGCAGAATCATTCGAAAGTATGTTCGAATAGATTTATGAGGACGATTCGGGTGGGGGAGAGCGACTGGCTCGTTCTCGACGACGCGATACAACCGCGCTTCCTCATCCACCACGGGCCGGCAGTGAACAAGCTCACGGGTGAAACGTTGATGATGTACCGCGTCGACCATTGGGTGCTGAAACGCGCCGACCGGTGGCCGCTGGGCTACTACGAAACCCTCGCGACGGCGTAGGCGGCCGCCGAAGCAGAGCTGGGCGTGCCGAAGTTCCTTGCGCCGCTCACTGGGCCGGACGGGCAGATCGTGACGCCGGAGGAGCAGCGCCAGCGATGGGCGGCTGGTCTTGATCCCCGGAGTGGGAAGCCGCGCCTACTGCTGTGAGGCTCTCAGCCGGCGTGGCTGCCGCCGGGATGGAAGGTTGAGCCGCCGTCGTTGAGTAGCCGGCTCACGTCCGCGTTGAGCGTCATCACTCGTTCCGGGTCGTCCACGATCGCATCCACCACGAGTTCGAGGTAGGCGTACGCCTCCGGCGGCGCTGTAGAGGTGCCGCTGCGGGCGAAGCTCCGCACGAGCTGGCGTATCTCGTTGAGCTGCCACTGCTGCCGGGCGATCAGCAGCGCGTCCCGGAGAGCGGGGTTCGCTTCTGGTTGTTCGCTCATGCATCGACCCTCTCACACGCCCTCCGGCCGCGGCGAGGCGCTGAGGTCTGTGGTCAGCGAGGGGGACCGTCGTTACTGCCCCCGAACCAGATGGGCACGCGCCGCCAGATACCCATGAGGAAGAAGCCGATCCCAGCGAGGACGGCCAGGCCGATCCCGGCCCAGTGCACCCAAGGCGCGATCAGGTCGCCGGTGAGACCGAAGACGATGCCGGCGATGAGGGCGAGCCCGAGGATGCCGCCGAACCGGCCGAGGGCCTGGCCGCCCATGAAGGCGGCAATCAGGAGGATGACAAGCGCCCAGAGCACAGCGAGGCCGAGCCCGAGGGGAGGCAGGTCGTCGTTGTGGATGATGACGCCGACGAGCGCGATGACGCCGCCGATCGCGAAGCCGATGAGCATCGCGTAGATCAGCCCGCGCGTCCATCGTTGGATGGTGCGCTCGCTCAGCCGATACCCCTGCGGCCGGCGCTTGCTGGACTTGTTCGAGGCCGGCCCCCGAGCTGCCGGGTTGCCGCGTTGGTGAGCTTTTCTCTGAGCCATCGCCGTCACTCTAGCTGCCGGGAATTGCTGAGAAACACTTCCGCACCAATGTCCCGTAAACGATCGTTTCCGGTGCGATCTGCCTCGACACGATCGGGACCGCGACACGCCGACTCGCGGTGCACCGAAACTTGTGAGCAGCTTCGCTTTGTGTCGTCGTTTTCGTTGCGGTCCGTGTCGTGATCGCTCCTGGGGCACGCCGTCAGGACAGCTGGCTTCGCCGCTCGATGAGGACGTTATCGCGCCACTGCCCGGCCCACGGCCCGAACGTCATGAGGCCGATGCGTTCGCGGGTGCCGAGTTCCCGGAAGCCGTGCCGCGCGTGGAGTGCTCGGGATGCGGTGTTCTCGAGGAAGATCCCGGACTGGATCGTCCAGATGCCGGCGGACTCGGTCGACTCGATGAGTGCAGCGAGGAGCGTACCGCCGACGCCTTGTCGACCGGCGGTCGGGTCGACGTACACGGAGTGCTCGACGACGCCCCGGTACACCGGCCGCGGTGACGTCGGCGCGACTGCCACCCATCCGACTACGTCCCCGTCGGGTGTGACTGCGACGAGTCGGTGGTCGGGCAGCTTGCTCCGGTCGAACGCTTCCCAGGTCGGTGGTTCCGCCTCGAACGTCGCGTTTCCGGTGGCGATGCCGGCGCGGTAGATCGTTTCGACAGCGGGCCAGTCGGCGGCGGTCATCGGTCGCACCGTGGCCGCTGCCTGCGACGCGGTCACGAGCAGCATGACCCGGACGAAGAGCCGTCGATGTCGG
>CALCHX010000197.1 GCA_937906875.1 uncultured Gemmatimonadota bacterium
TGCGGCATCGAGAAATCGCGGGAGTTGATGGAGGGCTGGTACGAACTGTCTCACCCGTGGCCGATAGGCGAGCTGCAGGAGGATGTTGGTGAGGCAGAGCCCCAGCCACACAAGGGCCGCATTGGGTCATAGGCCGCTGATGTACAGCACGAGGAGCCTGATCGAACTGATGGTGAGGAGCGGGAAGCACCACCAGAGGCGTGGGCGCCGTGGCAGCTCCCTGAACAACAATTCGACGATGTGGGCCGCCCGCGGGTCTTCCAGTTGCCGGAGCACCGTCTCGGAGTGGGACGCGACGGACGGGGCAGCGAGGGCCTCGACCGCAGCCTCGAGCCGGAGGAGCGGCGCCTCGTCTACCGTCGGCGTCAGAAGGAGGTGATAGAGGATCTGTCGTCCCGGTTCGCTGGTCGCGCGGTCCAGTGACGTGAAGACCGTGTCGAGGTCGACGGCTGCGCAGTGCTGGCCGGCGCTGTCTTGGCGCAGTCCCGGTCTGCTGCGAACGAACCCGTCAGGTCGGCCTGTCAGACCACCCGCATCCTGACAGACCATCCTGGCAGTCGAGGATGACAACAGCAACAGCGCGCTCCAGTTCTGCTAGGAAACCAAGTCTGGCTCGGATTGACCAGCGTAACGGGCCGCTCGTCCAAAGTGTGAACCTTGTCCTCGCTGATCACTGGTCCTCTTCTGCCCCCTCGGCCTCCGCCACAACCTGGTAGCGACTTCCGAGGCGATTGTCATCGGGCGCCTTGCGCAGACCGTCATTGAAACGCACTCTCAGCCTATCAGCCGAGTATCAATCCTTGCGTAACATTGACCAAAGCTCCGCCTTCTTCCCAGATAGGCCAACGATCAACGGTCCACTGACCTATAAGACTCGGCAAGGTTGATGTCTGCAGTGCCTGAGCGTTGCGCTGGCTTCTTCCGCCGCTCACAGAACGGCGCCTACGGTGTGACGACAACGTCGCCCGCACGGAGCGGTGCGCGTGATACGCGCTCCCAGGCTGGAATGGTTCGACCTCACTTACTGAAGAGGCTCTATTGCCGCTGTATACCTTGTCAAACACCGCAATCGCGGCGGTGCCGACCACCAGCTTTAGCGCGGTGGGGCTGCAGGAGCGCGGCGATCTTCAGAGACTGCTCAAAGAGCACATCGCTATAGTCTCTCCGGAGACACTGGTCATCGCCGAGGAGTTTGGCGCTTGGGACGCCAGCTATCGACGCATCGATCTGCTCGGAGTCAGCCGAGACGGGAGCCTCGTTGTCATAGAGCTCAAACGCGACGACACCGGTGCCCATATGGAGCTCCAAGCGCTCCGATACGCCGCCATGGTCGCCAGGATGACCTTTGACCAAGCTGTCAACGCATATCACTCCTATCTGTCGCGCCAGCCGTCCGTGGTGGCATCGGCGCAAGCTGACCGACGCACCGCCGCGACGGATGGCCGTGCTCCGGGTACTTCGCGTGAGGAAGGTCGCGCGAAGCTTCTCGAATTCCTGGGATGGGACGAGCCGGACGAGGCCGCGTTCGCTCAGGACGTCCGCATAGTACTCGTCGCTGCCGACTTCTCTCGGGAGCTGACGACGTCGGTCATGTGGCTCAACGAACGTGACCTCGATATCCGCTGTGTGCAGTTGCGGCCGTACCAGCTGGGCGACCAGTTACTGATGCAGGTCGAACAGGTAATCCCGATTCGCGAGGCGAGCGAGTACCAAGTCCAGGTGCGTGAGAAGGCGAGACAGGAGCGCGCCGGGACCGGTGGAGGCGGTGCAGACTGGACCCGCTACGACCTGACCGTAGGAGGAGCGACACTGACCAGGCTCTACAAGCGGCGGCTCGTCTACCACGCTGTCCGTCACGTTATCGAACAGCTTGACAAGACCCCGGAAGACATCGACAAGGTCGTACGGCATTCGCGACTGTGGGCGTGGCTCGACGGAGAGCACACCCCGGAGAGCTTCCGCGCTGGGTTGGCAGCTCTTGGGGAAGACGGCGGACCTCGTCTTGATCCCAGGCGGTTCCTCACGGGCGACGGGGAACTGCTCCACCTGCAGGGGCGTACGTACGCCTTCACCAATCAGTGGGGCCTCAACACGGTCCCCGCCATGGATGCGCTGCGTGCAGCTTTCCCCGAGGCAGAGATCCTTTACGAAGCCAGCACGGACGGTTGATAGTGCTGAGGCAACACGGCCGGCTCACCCAACCGAAACTGCACAGTTGGCTCGGGCTGTCTTACCACCTGGCTGACTGCGGTCGTTCGACCCGGTAAAGCACACGCGCGACCGGAGGGCATCCAGTGCGGCGAGGCCGGAGGGGCAGCGGTCGCACCATGCAGCGGACTCCTACGAATGCATGGTTGTGGATGACATACCAATTCGAGACGTCACTCGCTTAACGCTTGGCTGACCGAGCACATGGATTCTCGCCGTGCCTCCGAGTCGACGTCAATCGGCACAGCGTCGGCAAGGAGCTCCCAGCGGCCTTGAAGCGCTCCGTCCAAAGCATTAGCCTGGCCGCGTGTTTGGCACGCTGAACATTCTCATTCGAGAGCCTTCGACGGTGGCGATTGCTGGTGCTTCAGCCGATCGGGCGAGTAGCCTCTTTGGGTCGGACACATAGCCCTGCTAGTGGTTAGCCCCCGAAATCGTTTTCACGTTGGCGAGGCTCTTCTGTGCACG
>CALCHX010000198.1 GCA_937906875.1 uncultured Gemmatimonadota bacterium
CCACCGGCCAGGCGCACCACCGGCCAGGCGCACCACCGGCCAGGCGCACCACCGGTTACACGTATCACCAGTTTCGCGCGGTACCGTTCTCTCCCGTTTCCAGCCGATACTGCCATGCGCCCGCTGATCCTGCTCGCGACACTCCTGCTCGCCGTCCCGCTCGCTGCGCAATCGCGCGACGGGCACTCGGCGCGCGGGATGGCGAGCATCCCGGCGGGTAGCTACGAGCCACTGTACGATCTGGGCGCGGGCGCGACCCGGATAGAGGCCTTCCGCATCGACCGCGTGCCGGTGACCCGCGGGCAGTTTCTCGCCTTCGTCCGCGAACATCCGGCATGGCGGCGCGACAGCGTGCGCAAGCTCTTCGCCGATGAGCGCTACCTGGCCGGGTGGGCCGGCGCGCTGGATGCGAGTGACAGCGGCGCCGCCACTGGCGGCGATCGAGTGTCGGCCATGGACCGTCCGGTCACCGAGGTCAGCTGGTTTGCGGCCGCTGCCTACTGCCGTGCCCGGAACAAGCGGTTGCCGACGGTGGATGAGTGGGAATACGTCGCCGCGGCAAACGAGACTGTGCGCGACGCCAGCCGCGACGCGGCGACTACCCGGACGATTCTCGCCAGTTACACCCGTCCGTATGGGGACCGGCCGGCAACGGTCGGTACCACTCCGGCCAACGCCTACGGCGTGCGCGACATGCACGGACTGGTCTGGGAGTGGACGGAGGACTTCAACAGCGTACTCGTCTCCGACGACTCGCGCGGCATATCGGCGCGCGACCAGCAGTTGTTCTGTGCGGCCGGCGCGGTGGGCGCCACGAATGTCACCAACTATCCCGCCTTCCTCCGCTACGCCGTGCGCGCCGGCCTTCAGGGGCGTACGACCATGTCGGCCCTCGGTTTCCGTTGCGCTGCGAGTTGATCACCATGAACAGTCATCCCTTCCTCAGGTCGGTCGTCCTGCCGTCGCTCCTCGTCCTCCTCGCCGCCGGCTGTCAGGTTGTTGCCAGTGATGGGGGCGTTGACGGTGACGCGGTGCTTGCCGCCGCGAGCGAGGACCACTCGGCCCACGGTTCCGCATCCGCCCTGGTGCCGGCGAGCGAGGCGATGGAGGTGGACGGTCCGGCAGATGCACTCGGCGACGGCTCGCTGCACGACCTGGAGATGATCTGGACCGATCAGGACGATCGACCGCGGACGCTGGCCGAGTTGGGCAGTCGCCCGCTGGTGATGGCGATGGTCTACACGACCTGCACCCACACCTGCCCGCTCATCATCGCCGACCTCAAGCAGATCGAGAGCGCACTGACGCCGGCGCAGCGTGCGGGCATCAACTTCGTCCTTGTCACGCTCGACCCGGAGACCGATACACCGGCGCAGCTCCAGAGCTTTGCCCGTGATTCGAAGCTGGACACGGCGCACTGGACCCTGCTGACCGGAACGAGCAGCGACGTGCGGATCCTCGCCGCCACGCTCGGTATCCGTTACCGGCCGGGTGAGGCGGGCGAGATCGCTCACAGCAACGCGCTCACCATCATCGATACTCGTGGCTCGATCGCCTACCAGCAGCGTGGCGTGGGCAGTGGGTACGACAAGGCGCTGGGTGCGCTCGTCCGGCTCATTCCGTGAGCCTGGCGGCTCGAACGCGCAGTCAGTCCGGCCGATGACTGCCACTTCCCTGCGCACTCCCTGTTCCGACCCCGGCAAGACAATGTCAGTCCCTCGAATCATCCTCTGTGGCGCCATCGTCGCGGCGCTGGCCGTGCTCGTAGAACCGGCATTGGGGCAGCAGCCGCTGGCTCAGCAGCGCCCGGACAGCTCGCTGATCTTCTCCGGCGAGGTACGCACGCGTGCCGAGTACGATCGACCAGGCTCGGGACTGGGTGGCGACGGCGTCACCCTGCTCCGCTCGCGTTTCGGCGCAGATGCGCGTCTGGCGGGCGGGGCGCGCATGTTCGTCCAGATCCAGGACAGCCGCGTATTCGGGGAGAAGGGGACGACATCCGGTTCAGCAGACCAGCTCGATCTTCACCAGGGATACCTGGAGTTGAACGGCAAGTGGGAGGGGCGCGGCGTGGGCCTGCGTGCCGGCCGGCAGGAGATCGCCCTGGGCAACGAGCGCCTGGTGGGCGCGGTTGGCTGGACGAACACCGGTCGCAGCTTCGATGGCGCTCGCGTGGACCTGACGGCTGAAGGTGCGACCTGGCACGCCACGGCCCTTGCCGCCACTCTCGCCGAGCATGGACGACGCTCGCCCGCGAGGGTGGGCGACGATCCGGCCCGCGATGACGAGACGCTGCTCGGCCTGGCTATCAACCGAGGCACATTCGAGGCGCTGCTGGTCCACGATCGCGGTGTCCATTTCCGTGTCTTCGACCAGCTCCGCCGGACCACTGGCTACGTCCGCTACCGCACGCCGTCCGCGGCTGGCTTCGTGATGGATCTGGAGGGCGCGTACCAGACCGGAAGCCAGCGGCGACTGCCGACCGGTGGATCAGGCTCGGCTACGGATCAGGACATCGGTGCCTGGTTTGCCGGGGCGAGAGTCAATCGGCCGGCAGACAGTTCCCTGCCAGCTTCGTTGACGCTGGGGGTGGACTGGCTCTCGGGTGACTCCGACCCGGCCGATGGAAACTACGGCGCCTTCAACACCCTCTACGCGACCAACCACAAGTGGTACGGGATCATGGACCTCTTCCTGGATCCCGCCGCGCGCACCGGCGACCGCGGCCTGGTGGATGCGACGGCAGGGGCAGCGATGACGCTCTCCCCGCGTGTCGCACTGCGGGCGGATGTGCACCACTTCCGGACCGCCGCCGCCGGTGCAGGCGCGGTTGACCGTGCTCTCGGCTGGGAAGGCGACCTCACGATGCCTGTGCGTGTATCCCAGGCGGCCAGTATCGAGCTTGGCTACGCCCTCTTTCGCCCGGGCGCTGGCGGTCAGGCGTTGGGATTGGGAGATGAGGGTGTGCTGCGGCACTGGGGCTATCTGCAGCTCCGGGTAGGCTTCTGAGGTCGCGGCACCTCCTGCGACATTCCACCCCTTTCTCGTGTCGATGCACAGGAAACTGCCGGATATCGGTGCCGACGGGGACGGGATGGAATGCCGTGCCGGAGATGTGATTAGCTTTAGTCCGGGGGAGCCGCATGGAATGCACGCAGTCGGCGACGATGCGCTCCTTCTGCTGGTCACAATCACGCCGCGTAAGGGAGCGCGCTGATGGAGTGGTTCGTGAAGGCGTTCGTGAAGGCGAGCCTGGCATGGCTGGCGCTGGCGGTGACGTTGGGCGTCTGCATGGCGGCGATACCGTTGTGGGTGATCTACCGACCCGCTCACCTGCACATGGCGTTGCTCGGCTTCGTCACCATGATGATCTACGGCGTGGCCTACCACGTCATCCCCCGTTTCACCGGCTTCGCATTGTACAGCCGGCGTGCTGCCGGCGTACAGTGGTACCTCTCCAACGCTGGCCTGGCGCTCATGGTGACCGGTTTCGTCCTGCGGCCCCATGGCATCGCCGGTTCGACGCTCGTTCTCGCTACCGGAGGGACGCTCGCGGCGCTCGGCGCGTACACGTTCGTCTATGTTCTCTGGCGCACGATGGACGGCCCTGCCGGGCTGCGTCGGGCGACCGAGCGGGTAGCGCGAAGTGAGGGAGCCCGACTGCCGGTGAGCTCGGCGAGGTGAGTACCACATACCTGGTGGCAGTGACGCTGCACGCGCTGGCTGCGATCTTCTGGCTCGGCGGCATGTTCTTCCTGGGTGTGGTGGGTGCTCCGGTGCTTCGATCCATCGAGCCAGCGGCGCTGCGCCAGCGGCTCTTCCACGATCTCGGCAGCCGGTTCCGTAGCAGTGGCTGGATTGCCATCGGGGTGCTCGTCGCGACCGGTGTGTGGATCCTGCAGCTTCGTGGGCTGCTCCACTGGGAGGGAGTGCTCGGCGCACCGGCGTTCTGGGCCACGACATTCGGTCGTTCACTCGCTGTCAAGCTGGTGGCCGTGACGACGATGATCATGGTGAGCGCGGTCCACGATTTCGCACTAGGGCCGGCGGCCGGCCGCATCGAACCGGGTACTCCACCGGCGATCGCGCTGCGTCGCAAGGCAGCACTGCTGGCGCGCGTCAACGCACTCGTCGGCCTCATCGTGGTCCTTGCCGCCGTCCGGCTCGCTCGCGGCGGCTGACCGACCATGTACACCCTCGTTCGTCGTTACATCAAGACCGGCGTCGGCTTCCTTGGAGTGGGGCTGCTGCTCGGTCTGTGGATGATGGTTCGACGGGAACTCTGGCAGCGCTATCCGACGCGCTACGAGCTCAGCGCACATACGCATGCGCTTTTCGTCGGCTTCGTCATGATGATGATACTCGGCGTCGCGCTCTGGCTCTTCCCCCGACCTGACAAGGCGGATACGCGCTACAAGCCGATGCAGGCCGAGCTGGCGTACTGGGTGTTGACGACGGGGACCGCCGGCAGGATTGCGAGCGAACTGGCAAGGGCGGCGGTCCCGGGGGCATGGATGGGATGGGTCATCATCGCCTGCGGCGCTCTCCAGGTATGCGGCATAGGCCTCTTCTTCCACACCATGTGGAGCCGCATCCGGCCGGTCGGCAGTGCCCTGCGGGAGGCGAAGGGAGAGCGCTTCTGACTCTACGCGAAGCTGCTCGGTGATTGCCAGCGGCTGGCCTGGCGCCCTCCGGCAGGGCTGGAGACACGGCCGTGGCTCGGCCAGGGCGTGCGCTTCAACGTGCCTGTCGGCTGTGTCGTAGGAACGGGTGAGGGTCCGTCAGGCGACGGACTCCGACCGAGGATGATCCGCAATGGCGGCAGATCCCCGGCCTGGCGCCTTCACCCCTACCAGCCCGTACACATGAGACATTACGCGACTCTCCTCTACCTCGCGGCGGCGCTCGTGCCCGGCACGAGCGCCATGGCCCAGGTCCGGAGCCAGCTCCGCGGCCGGGTCTTTGACGGCTACACCGACGCGCCGCTGGCCGACGTCGCAGTGACCTATTCGTCCAGCGACCAGGCCGTCCGCACCGACAGGAACGGTCGCTTCGAGACAGGCTGCTCTGTCCAGGCAACTCTCGAGTTCCGCAAGGCAGGGTACCAGCCAGCCCAGCGCGTCGTCACCGACTGCGCGGAGCCACTACTGGTGGGACTGATACCCGGCGCGCAGGTCCTGGGCGCTGTGCGAACCGTGGCCACGACACGGGAAGGGGCCAACATCGAGTCGCCGCAGTCCAACACCGTACTGTCCCTGCACGAACTGCAGCGCGGCACCGGTCTCTTCCTGCAGGATGCCATCAACCTCACTCCAGGCATCCGCATGGAGCGGCGCACCATGTCCGGGGGGCAGACCTTCACCATCCGCGGCTACAGGAACGACGGTGATGCCGGCAACTTCACCGGTACTGGCTTCAAGGCGTACCTGAATGGCATCCCACTCACCAACGCCGAGGGACTCACGACCCTGGACGACGTGGATTTCGCCACGCTCGGCCGGGTGGATGTGATACGTGGTCCGGCGTCGACGACCTACGGTGGCGGCATTGGCGGAGTCGTGAATTTCTATACCGCGCGTCCCGGTCGCATCGGCACGACCGTGGTACAGGAAGCGACCACCGGGAGCAACGGCCTGTTGAGGTCGGATACGCGGCTGGAACATGTGAGCAGTGGTGCCACGACAATGCTGGACTACGGCCACCAGGGCTACGACAGCTACCGGATCCACAGCGACTCGAAGAAGGACTTCGGTACCTTCTTCGGCGAATTCAGGCCTTCGGGTCGACGGACCATCACCACCTTCGTGAGCTATGCCAACTCCCGCGACCTGCGTGCAGGTGAACTGGACAGTGCCCAGTTCGCGCAGAAACTGAACACCGGCGAGCAACGGTATATCGACAACAACGCCCATCTCGACGTCGAGAGCTTCCGCATGGGTGCGTCGCATGCCTACCAGCTCAGCGATCGTTTCGCCACTACTGCGGCCGCGTACTTCAGCGGCAACACGCTCGAGGACGTCTACGCTGCCGGGCTGAATTCAAGGTCGAACCAGAACTTTGGTGCACGGCTGGTACTCGATACCGATCTGACAGGCGCCAGCGGACCGCTACATGGTACGTCGGGGCTCGAGTTCCAGAAGAGCAATGTCGCCGCCGAGGGCTACGGACTGAGCAAGCAGGTACTGGGAGCCCTGCGCAGTGACCTGGAGACGAGCACCATGCAGTACAGTCTCTTCACGCAGTGGGACGTCGCCCTGCCGGCGGACTTCACGCTCACCGCGGGGGCCAGCGCGAACTTCCTCGAGTATGACATCATCGACCGCATGGCGACGACGGCGAACCCCACTCACCTGGACGGCTCGGGGCGCAGGACCTTCGACCCCGTGATCACGCCGCGGATCGCGTTGCGCAGGATGTTCGGTTCGGATGCCTCGGTCTATGCCAACATCAGCCAGGGCTACCAACCGCCGACGGCTGGCGACGCTGTGATCCCTTTCACCGGTGAGCCGAACGGCGACCTGTCGCCGGAGCGCGCCACGCAATACGAGATAGGCAGCAAGGGAAGCCTCCTTGGCCGGCGGCTGTCGTATCAGCTCGCGCTGTTCGAATTGCGGGTCACCGACAAACTCTCCTCGCAGGCGGTCTTCGACACTGACGGCTCGAGGCTCTACAGCTACACCGTCAACGCCGGTGACCAGAACAACAGGGGTCTCGAAGTGGCTGCATCATACGCATTGATCGACAGCCCCGTGGGTGTCGTGTCGTTGCTGCGTCCGTTCGCCTCGTATACCTACTCCGACTTCACCTACAGCAACTTCAGAAGCGACAACAACAACGACGCGAAGACGGTGGATTACTCCGGGCGTAAGGTGGTGGGCGTGGCGCCGAACGTGTTCAACGCCGGCATCGACGCGGCGCTGAGCTCGGGCCTCCACATGAATGCGACGTATCATCACACCGATCGCATGCCTATCAGTTACGACAATGCACACGAGGCGGTGGGTTACTCGCTGCTCGACGCGAAAGTGGGCTTCGCCCACGACCTCGCGAAGCGCTTCATGCTGGACGTGTTCGTGGGTGGCAGCAACCTCACCAACAGCCTCTACTTCACCCAGGTGTTCCTGAACCACAAGTTCGATACGCCCAATCCGCACATGTACCTGCCGGGCCCGTACACGGCGAAGTACTACGGCGGTCTCAAGGTCAGCTATCGACCCTGACGGGGGTCAAAAGGGAAGGGACGCACGCGACGACAGCAAGTCCGGCTGTCGTCGCACCTGTCGCGGCGGCGCCGGAGACTCCCAACCCCTTGAGGTTGGCGTGTGCCGGGCAGGTGAAGCGCCGGCCGATTCCGATCTCCGGCCATGCCATCATCGGATGGCTCCGGCGTACTGCCCTGCATGCCATCGTGGCGCCACTCATCCGTGCGCCGCGCCCGCGAGATCAGTCGCTTTCCGGCAACTGCGACGGGAGGGTGAGTCGGAACGTGCTCCCGCTACCCAGCGACGATTCAACTTCCAGCGCGCCGCCGAGGAGGATGGCAAGACGGCGTGAGATGGGGAGGCCGAGGCCGGTGCCGCCATGCACCGCGCTGGGCAACTGCACGAACTCATCAAAGATCCGCTGCTGATCCTGGGGGTCGATGCCAGGGCCACCGTCGCGAACCTCGATCACCACGCCTCCCGACGATGTCTCCCGGTAGAGGACGCGAACGGGATGGCCGGCGCCGAACTTGATGGCGTTGGAGAGCAGGTTCAACAGGATCTGCCGCAGCCGTCGCGGATCGCTCGAGATGGGGCGCGGCTCATCGACGGCGATTGACAGTTCGAGCGTCGAACCGGCCTCCTGGGCCATGGCGCGGAAGGTGAGGAAGAGATCCTCCACCAGCTCCGGCACCAGCACCTGCTCCTCCACGAGCTCCATCTTCTCGGCTTCGATCTTGGACAGGTCGAGCACGTCGTTGACGAGTTCCAGGAGATGTCGGGCGGCGCGCTGGCTGCGTGCGATGCCGTCTCGTTGAGGCGCTGTCAGTTCACCATGAACCCCGGCGAGGAGAAGGTCGTTGTATCCGAAGATCGCATTGAGGGGTGTTCGCAGCTCATGGCTCATGGCGGCGAAGAAGCGCCCGCGTGCCTGCTCGCTGCGCTCGGCACGCGCGCCGGCACGGACCTCCCGTCGGGCGAGCTCGGCGAGAAGGAGGCTGATGAGGAGGCCGGCGAAGGCCACCGCTGGTGCCAGCAGTCGCGCCGAGCGTTCCTCGACCGCCGGCAGCGAGCTGAAGGCGACTGTCCAGTTGCGGCCGAATATGTTCACCGGCCGTTGCGACTGATAGGCCGCCCTGCCGGCTTTGCTGGCGGAGAGGACGGACGGTGTGGAACCCAACGTATCGCTACGCGAATCATAGACGAGACGGGAAGGATCCGGATGCGTGCCGTCGTATACACTGAATGCCACCGGAGGCATGGCCACGCCGAAGAGCCCGTTGAAGAGGTCGCCGGCACGGAAGGGCGCATAGACATAGCCGCGCAGTCTCTCCCGCCTCTCGGCCACTGTTGCCGGAGTGCCTTCACCCGCATAGAGAGGTAGATAGATGAGGAAACCAACCTGCTTGTCATCGTCTATCTCCTGTACCAGTTGCAGCGCACTGGTGGCCACTGCCCGGCCGCTGTCCCGCGCCATATCCATCGCCATTCGCCTGGCGGGTTCGCTATGCATGTCGAACCCGAGGGCCGCGCGATTGCGACGGTCCAGTGGCTCCAGGTAGATGATCGGGAAGTACTCATCCCGGGGCAGGTCAGGGTGGACTCGGTAGCCGACCACGCCATCGGCGCGCCGGGCGCGCTCCAGCGAGTCCACGCTCGCCGGGAGTATGCGGCCCGCGTAGCCGATTCCCTGTACCCCACGGAAGGAGCGCGCCAGATCGAACTGGCTCACGTAAGTCTCGAACTCCCTTGCCGTCACGTCGCCACTGGCGGCGAACAGTCCGCGCGCACCACGGAGCACCGTCACGTACTCCGTCAATCGACCTTCCAGCCGGTCCAGGGTGGTCTCGGCGGCGTTCCTGAAACGCGTCTCGTCGCGCTCGCGGCCACTGCCCGCGATGATCCAGGCGGCGGAGACCGAGACTGTCAGCGAGGCGACAAGGATTACAAGGGGGAGATGTCGTCGTGGCACGGTGCACCAGGTAGGACAACAGATCGACGACGACGGCTCTCGCGAGACCAGCCTGCCGTCACCTTCGCATGGCGTGGATTGCCAGGCAGGCCCAACCCACGATGAAAGCTACGCCGCCAAGGGGTGTCACCGCTCCGAGCCAACGCTGTCCGGTGAAGACAAGAAGATAGAGGCTACCGGCAAAAATCAGGGTGCCGATCACGAACGCCCAGCCGGCCCATTGCGCAAGCGCGCCTGGCCAGCGCTGGTACGCCCACGCTACTGCCAGCAGTGCCAGCGCGTGGTACATCTGATATCGGGCGGCCGTCTCGAAGATGGCCAGGTCGGTGACCGACAGCCGTGCGCGCAGGGCGTGTGCACCGAACGCGCCGGCCGCTACGGCAATGCCCGCCGAGAGCGAGCCGAGGGCGAAGAATATGCGATCCATGAGTCAATGATATCAGTGTCCGCGCAATTCACGGAACCATCCAGCCCTTGGGTGGACTGGTCATGCCTGGGTTCACTGCTCCACCGGTTCATCGGACGCGCCCCATTCCGACCAGGAGCCATCGTAGAGAGAGGCGTCCGTGACGCCCAGACGATGGAGGTTGAGGAGCAGTGAGGCCGCGCTCGTGCCCGAGCCACAACTGGCCACTACGGGCCGATCCAGTTGCACGCCGGCGTCCGCCAGCCGGGCTCGCAGTGTCTCCTCATCGAGCACGGTGCCGTCGGCTGTGACGAGCTCGGAGAATGGTAGGTTGACGCTGTGAGGGATGTGGCCGCCGCGCAGTCCCGGGCGCGGTTCCGGATCGCGGCCGGTGAAGCGGCCGGGAGAGCGCATGTCGACGATCTGGCTATCGTCTCTGGCAACATGCGCGCGTACCGCCTGGAGGTCGCGCACGAGTTCGGGCCGCAATCGCGCCGTGAAGTGCGCCGGCGCTACCTCCACTGCACCGGTCTCCAGGGGCCTTCCCTCGGCGCGCCAGAGGGCAAGGCCGCCGTCCAGTACCGCCACCTGCTCGTGACCGAAGACACGGAACATCCACCAGACTCGCGGGGCGCTCAGGTTCACACCCGACCCATCATAGACCACGACCATATGCTCGTCACCCACCCCCAGCGCGCCCACATGATCGGCGAACGACTCCGGCGTCGGCAGCATGTGCGGCAGGTCGGTATCCTGCGCGCTGGCCGCGTCCAGATCCAGGAACCGGGCGCCGGGCACGTGGCCGGCCAGGTATTCGGCATGGGCGTCCCGGTGCGCCGACGGCAGATACCACGACGCGTCGAGTACTCTCAGCTTGGGGTCAGCAAGGTGCTCGGCGAGCCAGTTGGTGGAGACGATGGATGACATGAGATACCGGTTTCGGGTCCTGGGAATCCTGCCCACTCTCACTACGCGCCAGTCCGATCGGGGGCAAGAGGGGGTCGTGGGTTGCCATCGCCCTCTCGCCCCGTCCCCTACCGGAAGTATCTTGAAGATATGGTAGCGCACCTGACCCTCTCCAGTTCCCAGTCCGGAGTCGCCCGCAACCCGGGTGGCCCGTTGGACCTCGACGTGGTTCGTCGAACCAGGGTGAACCGCAGTGCTGTGGAGCGTCGTGCGGCGACGATCCCCACTCGTCGCACGGTGAAGAAGGAGTGGCAGGCCGCATGGCTGTTGCGCGCCGTGAGCTGCATGGACCTGACGACGCTGAGCGGCGACGATACCGCGGGCACAGTCCGCCGTCTCTGTGCCAAGGCTCGTACGCCTGTTCGCGCCGATATACTGGCTGCGCTCGGTGTCAGCGACCTGGGCGTCACCGTCGCGGCCGTCTGCGTCTACCACGCCCTGGTCCCGGTGGCGGTGCGAGCGCTGGCTGGCTCGGGGATTCCGGTGGCCGCTGTGTCCACCGGTTTTCCCGCCGGCCTCAGTCCGTTTTCTCAGCGCGTCGACGAGATTCACGCATCGGTGCAGGCGGGAGCGGCGGAGATCGACGTCGTCATCACCCGCGGCAATGTGCTCACCGGCGACTGGGACGCGCTCTACGAGGAGGTGTGTGCCTTCCGCGCCGCAGCCGGAGAGACTCATCTCAAGGTCATACTTGGAACCGGCGATCTGGGCACACTCACCAACATCGCCCGGGCAAGTCAGGTCGCGATGATGGCTGGCGCCGACTTCATCAAGACCAGTACGGGCAAGGAGCCGGTGAATGCCACGCTTCCCGTGGGTCTCGTCATGGCCCGCCAGATTCGTGACTATCACGAACGTACCGGCCACCTGGTGGGCTTCAAGCCGGCCGGTGGCATTCGCACCGCGAAGAACGCCCTCGAGTGGCTGCTGTTGATGAAGGAGGAGCTGGGTGACCGATGGCTGCGCGCCGATCTCTTTCGCTTCGGCGCCAGCGGTCTCCTCACCGATATCGAACGACAACTGGAGCATCACGTCACCGGCCGCTACTCAGGCTCCCATCGGCATCCGATGGTCTGATATCGTGTTCCCGGCAGGTGATGCCGGTGCGCCTGCCCCCGATCGCTCGTCACTCGCGGCTGTCTGTTGCACCTTCCCGAACCGTCCTGCCAGCGCATCCATGTCATCCGTCGCCGAGATCTTCCAGACCATGTCGTACGGACCCGCGCCGGAGAGCGATGTCGCCGCACGGCGCTGGCTGTCGGAGCACGAGAAAGGTTTTGCCCATTTCATTGGCGGCCGTTGGACCACCGCGGTCGGTGTGTCGCACTTCGACGTCTTCGAGCCAGCGACGGGCCAGTTGCTGGCCAGGGTGGCGCAGGGCTCTGACGTCGATGTGGATGCCGCGGTGGCCGCGGCGCGCGCAGCGCTACCGGCGTGGAGCGCGCTCACCGGTCATGCCCGCGCGCGTTACCTGTACGCACTGGCTCGTGGGGTGCAGAAACATGCGCGCCTGTTCGCCGTGCTGGAGACGCTCGACAACGGGAAGAGCATTCGCGAAACGCGTGACCTGGACATTCCGCTCGTCGCCCGGCACTTCTATCACCACGCTGGCTGGGCGCAGTTGATGGAGTCGGAGTTCCCAGGGTACGGTCCGGTGGGTGTGGTGGGTCAGATCATCCCGTGGAACTTCCCGCTGCTGATGTTGGCGTGGAAGGTCGCGCCCGCGCTGGCCGCTGGTAACACGGTGGTCCTGAAGCCGGCCGAGTTCACGCCGCTCACGGCGCTCCGCTTCGCTGAACTCGCCGCCGAGGTGGGGCTACCGCCGGGTGTCCTCAACATCGTCACCGGCGATGGTGAGACGGGGAAGGCGCTGGTGGCTCATCCCGACGTGGACAAGATCGCCTTCACTGGCAGCACCGAGGTCGGGAAGCAGATCCGCCGCGCCACCGCTGGCAGTGGCAAGAAGTTGAGCCTGGAACTGGGAGGGAAGGGTCCGTTCCTCGTCTTCGAGGACTCCGATCTGGATAGCGTGGTGGAGGGCGTGGTAGACGCCATCTGGTTCAACCAGGGGCAGGTCTGCTGCGCCGGTTCGCGCCTGATCGTACAGGAGGGAGTGGCCGATCAGTTACACGACCGCCTGCGCGCGCGGATGGAACGACTGCGGGTGGGCAGCCCGCTGGACAAGGGCGTGGACATGGGCGCGATCATCGCTCCAGTGCAACTGGAACGGATCCGCGACCTGGTGGAGCAGGGCGTCGCCGAGGGTGCAGTCTGCTGGCAACCCTCGTGGGCGTGCCCGACGGACGGGTGGTTCCATCAACCCACGCTCTTCACGGGAGTTGCCCCAGCATCCACGATCGCCCAGGTGGAGATCTTCGGTCCGGTGCTGGTGAGCATGACGTTCCGCACCCCGGACGAAGCGGTGGCGCTGGCCAACAACTCGGCGTACGGGCTGGCGGCCAGCGTCTGGACGGAGAACATCAACCTGGCGCTGGATATTGCCCCCAGGCTCCAGTGCGGCGTGGTCTGGGTGAATGCGACGAACCTGTTCGACGCGGCGGCGGGCTTTGGCGGCTACCGGGAGAGCGGTTTCGGCCGTGAGGGTGGGCGGGAAGGGATGTGGGAGTATCTGGCGAGTGTGGATGGGAGGGAGGG
>CALCHX010000199.1 GCA_937906875.1 uncultured Gemmatimonadota bacterium
GATTTTGAACGAGGACAACACAAAAGCGACTTTCAACGAGCCCGCCGGTACCGAGGCATGGCAGTTCTACGCCGACCTCTACCTCAAGCACGGCGTGGTTCCGCCCGCATTCCTGTCGGCGAGCAACTCGTGGGACCAGTTCACTGCACCATTCATCCAAGAAACGGTGGCCATGATGCCGATCGGTGCGTGGGGCATCCAGCCGGTCAAGCAGGGTAACCCGGGACTGGAATTCGGTATCGCGCCGCTCCCGAAGAACAAGGCGGCAGGTACGGTCATCGGTGGCGACGGCTTGGCGATCACCAAGACCAGCAAGAACGCCGATGCAGCGTGGGCCTTCGTGCAGTGGATGACGGACGCTGCCCAGGAGCCGGTCATCGAGTCGTACTCGCTCATCTCGTCTCGCAAGGACGCCGTCGACTCGGACTTCGTCAAGAACGATCCGTACAACTTGGTATTCGCTGAGCAGGGTGCGGTCGGCGTGGCACGGCCCGCCATCGCAAACTGGAGCGACATTGAATGGGGGGTTATGGCGGACGCGTGGGACAGTGTGATCGGGAAGTCTGCCAGCCCAACCGACGCGCTCAACAAGGCTGCCCAGGCGACGAACGCCAAACTCAACGGATGATGACGTCTCGCCCGGCGGCGGGTGGTTGGAAGGACCGGCGGCCAACACGATGAGCACGACAGCCGAGCGCGGGACGGTTGAGGCGGTGACGGCGATTGCCCCGTCGCGGCGCCGGCCACGCTGGTTGACCCCGACACTGTTCATCGGACCGGCTCTCGTGTTGATGGCAGTCATCCTGGGTTACCCCGTCATAAACGCAATCTGGACCAGCCTGACGGATGACTTCCTCACCAAACCAGGTGCGGAGCACTTCGTCGGACTCCGGAATTTCCAAACACTGCTTTTCCACGACTCCACGTTCTGGACGACAGCCCTGCGCACCGCCATTTGGGCGCTGGCCAACCTGATTCCGCAGGTCGGAATCGGGCTCGCGCTGGCCCTGATCCTCAACCGCCGGCTGATAGCGCGCGGCCTGATCCGCAGTGCGGTGATCATTCCCTGGATCGTGCCCACCATCGTCATCGCATTCCTGTGGCTGTTCCTGCTCGATCCCACGTCCGGGCCGCTCAACCGCCTGCTGATCGAATTGCACATCGTCGACTCGGCGCCAGTCTGGTTTGCAGATCCGGCAACCGCATTCCCCGTGTTGATCGTCATCAGCCTGTGGAAGTGGACACCCTTCGTCACCGTGATCCTGCTCGGCGCCCTGCAGACCGTCCCCTACGACCTCGAGGAGGCATCGCTGATTGACGGCGCGGGATCGTTCCAGCGGTTCCGCTATGTGGTTGTGCCACACATCAGCACGTCGATTGCTCTGGCCAGCCTGCTCACCGTCGCGTACTCCGTGAACAACTTCAACGGTATCTGGATGTTCACCCAGGGAGGCCCGGCGGGCGCCACCGACACGCTGACCACACTGGCGTACCGCACCGCGTTCAAGAGCTATGACTTCGGCATGGCTGCCGCGATTTCCGTCGTCATCTTCATCGCGCTGCTACTGATCAGCGCCACCTACTTCTATGTGCTGGAAGGCAGGCGGAACAAAGGGCTGCGGAGGAGGGGCCGATGACACGCACGAAGCGGGCCGGAATCCTGTGGCACCTCCTTGCCCTAGTCGCGATCCTGGTCACCATTGCCCCCTTTGCCTGGATGGTGCTGACCTCACTCAAGTCGCCGCCGGAAATCATCGGCACGCAGACCGGGATCCTGCCGGCCACCTTGTACTGGACGAACTACGGGAACCTATTCGACACCGAGTTCTTCGTGTACTTCCTCAATAGCGGCATCATCGCGGTCGCGACGACAGCGATCGCGCTGGCGGTCGCGATCCTGGCGGGCTACGGATTCGCTCGTTTCCGCTTCGCGGGTAGCCGGCCGCTGTTGCTCATCGTGGTGTGCGCGCAGATGTTCCCTGCGGTACTGCTGGCGATCCCGCTGTACAAGGCGATGCGCGTGCTCGGTCTCCTGGACTCCCGCGCAGGCCTCGTCTTGGTCTATGTGACGTTCGCGCTGCCATTCTGCATCTGGATGATGCGGAACTACTTCCTGTCGATGGCGGTCGAGATCGAAGAGGCTGCCCTTATCGACGGCTGCAATCGCTTCACCGCGCTGTGGCGGGTCGTTTTGCCGCCGGCACTTCCGGGGGTCGCCGCGGCGAGCGCGTTCTGCATCATCTTGGTCTGGGACGAATACCTGTACGCCAACACCTTCATCGATACCGACTCCAAGCGGACGCTGTCTGTCGGCCTGGCAAGCCTGATGGGCCAATACACCACCGACTGGGGCAGGCTCATGGCGGCGGCCGTGGTTATGACGGTGCCGATCGTTATCATCTTCGCGTTCCTGCAGAAGTTCCTGACGCACATTGCAGGCGGCGGTGTGAAGGGATGAGCGGGGCACTGATCAGGGGCGCCCGGATCCCGGGAGTCGGCGTCCGCGACGTACGCATGTGCGACGGGATCGTCACCGAAGTGGGCTTGTCGCTGCCGATCGCTGGGAACGACGTGCACGACTTGGCCGGGTATGTGTTGTTGCCGGGCCTTGTTGAGCCGCACATTCATCTCGACAAGGTGTTCAGTGCGGCGCCCGACCCAGGTGAGGGTGCCGCCACAGCGCAGAACGCGGACGGGCCGGCGGGCCTGACCGACGCAATCCGCCGGCAGGAGTCCCACGCGCGTGAAGCGGCAACGAGTTCCGGCACCGGTAGCCACCGGGACGTCGTCGCTGCACGCGCGGGGCGTGCGCTGCGCCGCTATGTGGCTAGTGGGACCACTGCGATCCGTTGTCACGTCGGCTGCGGCCGGTCGATCGACAACGAAAGCCTCCGGGCGATCCTCGATGTTCGGGAGCAGTGGCGGGACGTGATCCGCGTTCAAGTTGTCGCCGACATCGGCTGGCCGCAAGGCTCCCCATGGCGCGAACATGTTGGCCGACTTCGCGAGGCGCTGGACGCCGGGGCGGATCTCGTGGGCGGATACCCGTCACTCGAAGCCGAGCCGGACGAGGCGATGGAGGCATGCTTGGCGGTCGCTCGCGAGTATGGCCGCGGCGTTGACTTCCATCTCGACGAGGTGCTCGAGCCGGAAGACCAGGACGTCCGCCGCATGGCACGGTTGTTGCTCGATGATCCGCTCGGGGCGTCGACGACAGCCAGCCACTGCGTTGCGCTGGGCAGTTGCGAACCGGCTCTGCAACGCGAAATCGCCCGCGAGATTGCGGCCGTCGGGATCAGCGTGATCACCAACCCGATGACGAATCTCTACCTTCAGGACCGCCCGGCTGCACAAATGCGCGGGCTGACCGCTATCCAGGCGCTGATCGCGGAGGGCGTCACAGTCGCCGCCGGGAGCGACAACATCCAGGACGCTTTCAACCCGGTAGGCCGGTGCGACCCGCTAGAGATCGCGTCACTGCTCATCACCGCGGGGCAATGCGAGGTCGACGACGCTCTCGACATGGTGACCACGTCCGCGCGCCGCGTTATGGGGATGCCGCCCGCCGGCGCCCGCGAGGGCATGGTCGCCGATCTTGTTGCCGTTCGCGCGACGTCGCCTACCACCGCCATCGCCGATGCGCCCGCCGATCGGGTCGTGTTCGTCGGCGGCCGGCTTATCGCGAGCACCCGCGTAGCGACACAGTTTGCACACGACAGCGTGTGACGGCGCTCCCGTCACAGTCGGAAAGGGTATGACGTTGAAAATCGTGGATGTACGCTGCATCGAATACGAGGGCCGTCTGGACGGCACGCGGGATTTCTGGCTCGATCGGCTCCGACAGCCGACCGACGTCTATCCCGAGTATCGTGCGGCTGGCCCGAAGCAACTGCGACGTGACGCCGACGGCCGTGCAATAGTGACGGCGCTGTTCCTGCACATCGAAACGGACTCCGGGCTGGTTGGCTCGACCGCAGCGATCAACATCAACACCGCCGCTGTGATCCTGTCCGACCTGAGGGAACACCTGATCGGCGCCGACGCGCTCGCGACTGAGAAGGTATGGGACGTCTGCTACCGCGCCATGATCCACGGCCGGCGCGGGTTTGGGATGATGGCGCTGTCCGCCGTCGACTGCGCGCTGTGGGACATCAAGGGCCAGCACTTCGGAGTCCCGGCTCACGTGCTGCTCGGCGGGCCAACCCGCGACACGGCCCCGGCCTACGTGTCCACGCTGGGCAGCTCGCTGGATCCAAGCAGCGTCCGCGCCGAGGTGACCGAGCTTGCGGCGCGGGGCTATCGCGCCATGAAGTGGTTCCCGCGATCGGGCCCCCAGGATGGCCGGGCGGGCATCCATCAGGTGGTCCAACTTGTCGGGGCGATCCGCGACGCCGGTGGGCCGGACCTAGGCATCATGCTCGACGCCTGGTCGTCGTGGGACATTCAGTTCACCGTCGAAGTCGCGAAAGCAACCGAGAGCCTGGGCGTGACCTGGATCGAGGAGCCGCTGATGGCCGACGATGTGCAGGGCTATCGCATGCTGCGGCGGCTTGTCGGCGATCGTACGCGCATCGTCGGCGGCGAACACGAATACACCCGCTGGGGATTCGCCGGTCTCGCCGGCGAGGCGACGCTGGACCTCCACCAGGCTGACCCGCAATGGGCCGGCGGAATCAGTGAGGTGTCCAAGATTGCGACCATCGTCAGCGCGATGGGCGGCCAGTTGATACCGCACGGACAATCGATGCAGTGCAATGCGGCGATCACATTCTCGGCGTCGCCCGCGCTGGTCCCGCAGGCGGAATACCTACGACGGCACGCAGTGCTCTATCAACATTTCCTGGCGCACCCGATCAAGCCGGTCGGCGGCGTGATTACGGCGCCGACGCTGCCAGGACTGGGGATGGCGATTGACCCGGACAAGGTCGTGGCCACACGATCGGTCGGCGCGCTCGTCGACCACCGGCCGGTCGGGTAACCCACACTGTCTGGCGGCGCGCGCTGCGCCGCCAGACCACGATGTCACAGGGCCTGCACTGTCACCATCGACGCTGCATCGTCACCACCGCCCGGTGGTGACGGCATCGATGAGGCCGTCGCGCCCGACGCCGGCGAGATCGAAATCGGCCAAGGTGCGGCCGCTCGCACGGAAGTCCGTCTCGGCCGCGATCGACGCCAATGTGATCATCGCGTCGATCGTTGGGGTCGGCACCCGCAGCTCGGCGCCGATCGATGACATGAACACCTGCGCAAACGGCACGTCCTCGGTGATGAACCGTGTCTTCAGCGCGTCGGGACCGCAGGCGAAGACGCTGGAGGCGAACCCGCTCGACTGCAGAGTGGCGTACAGCGAGCCGCCGTATTCAGGGGCGAATCCCTGCTCTACCAGGTACTGTGCGTACCCCGTCCGGTTCGCGATACCGAGTGCGGCGCGGATCGCCAACAGTTCGTTGTCGATCCCCTCGATCACTCGGGCCACCGCCGGCGTCGCGCCCTCACCCCACAGCAGCATGCTGCTGGTGCGCCCCTCGATGGTGCCCAGGTTGCAGACGATCGGCGGTACGTGGTCAATCGCGTTGAAGTTGAGAAGAACTGTCTCCCAGACGTTCTGGGCAGGGCTGACCCACGGCCATATCTTCTGCGCGATACCCACCAGAGGGCTGGTCGGCGGCAGGCCCGCGACCACCGTGCCACCGCTCTTCCGTGACGCGGACACCGTTGCCGGGCCGCGAACCCGCGCGCCGTAGGGGAGGCTGTTCGTTTCTGCGATCTCCACCTGTGGATCACGCCCGGCGCGGCGGAGCGCGGTGGCCAGGCTCAGCGCGCCGCCGCCCTCGCCCACCCACAGCACCTGCTGCCCGTCGGTGACGACCCCCGCAAGCAGCTCCGCGAACGGCGCATGCCCGAACGACGGCACCGAAACGACGATGAGCTGGTGCGCGGTAACGGCCGCGGCGGGATCGGTGCTCGTCCCGGCGATCTCCGCGACTTCGTCGCCGTGCCAACCGCATTGCATCCGGATCGACCCGGTTTTGTCGATTGCTTCGATGCCGTCGGAAAACCGGGGGAAGTCCGCGACGGTGACGGCGACCCCGTGCCCGGACAACTCGACGGCCGTCGTCAACGCGCCGGCGCCGGATCCGAGGACGAGGGCCGTGCTGGGGAGGGATGCGTCGTGCGCGCGCGTCGGTGTCGTCATTGAAGGACCGCCTTTGCAAGTTCGGTGAAATAGTGGGTGCATTCGTCCAGGTCGCCAGGACTGACCGAGAGGATGACCTCGTCGACGCCGAGGTCACGCAGTTCCGCCATGCGGTCGGCGACATGCCCCGGTGGCCCGGCAACGCAGAACCCGTCGACCATTTCGTCGGTGACCATTGACGCCGGCTCGCGGCCCGCGCGGACCGCTGTACGCAGGGCGGTGACGTCGTCGCGGTCCAGGCCGTAGACCTCGATGAGTTCATCCGCGTAGGAACCGCCGGCCATGGTGATGCAGCGAGGCCGCAACCGGTCGACCGCCGCCGCTCGGCTCTCGTCGATCTCGACATCGAGCATCAAGACGACTGAGGTCGCGCGACCGTCAGAGCTGCCTGTGGCGACATTGCTGCGCACATAGTCGATATGGGTTTTCGCCAGGCCGTGGGTGATGACGCCGTCCGCGATGCGACCGGCCAGTTGTAGCATTTTCGGGCCGCGGGCAGCTAGGTAGATGGGTGAGGCGGGTGCGGTGAACTGCAGCCGGGCCTGGGTGACTGCGAACGTCGTTCCGTGGACGTCGGTCACTCCGCGTTGCAAGCCGCGCACGATTTCGACGGTTTCCTTCGTGGCGCCCAGGGGCCTTGCGATCTTCATGCCAAGCTGGGTGGCGAACTCGAAGCCCCCGGGGCCGACGCCGAGGATGAACCTCCCGCCGGAGATCTCCTGCACGGTGGCAGTGGCGCTGGCCAGCAACGCTGGGTGCCGCAAGAATGGGCTGACCACGGCGGTGCCGAGCGTCACGCGCGATGTCCGCTCGGCCATGAGCGTCAGCGCGGCCACGGCGTCGCGCGCGAAATAATGGTCTGCCAGCCAGACGCCGTCGAAGCCGAGGGATTCGATGCGCTGGGCGAGTTCGGCTGCCTCGGTCAGCGGCCGATCCAGCCGGACGGTGACTCCGTATTTCACGGGTGATCCTTTCGCAGGTAATCATTCGAGTTGCGTACGAGCGCAGCCGTCAGCATTTCGGCGAGAAGGCCGCCCGCCGCCCGCCGGCGGTACCCGGCCGATCCGCGGACGTCGTCGATGGGCTGCAAGTCGGCGGCAATCGCGGCGACAGCCTCGCCCAGGCCGGCAGCGGGCGTTCGGCCTTCCAGCGCAGCTTCGGCGCGTCGGCAGCGCACCACGGTCGGTGCCGCAGCTCCTACCGCCAACCGGACTGCCCGTAGCGTGCCGTTCGGCATGAGGCTCGCCGACCAGGCGAGGTTCACGACGGAGATCGTGAGGGCGGCGCGCGCGCCGATCTTCCGGAACCCGTGCAAGACATCTGCACCCGGGTCGGGCGGAGCGTCGGACACGTCGACTGCTTCGATCCACTCGCCCGGAGCGAGGCCGGTTTGCCTGGGACCGAGCAGAAATCGATCGAGCGGCACTTTGCGGCGGCCGGTGCTGCCCCGCAGCTGCACGACAGCATCGCAGACGATGAGCGGGGGCATCAGGTCTCCGGACGGTGACGCAGTGCCCAGGTTTCCACCGATGGTGGCGCGATGCCGGATCTGTGGTGATGCGAAGGCTGCGATCGCCGCCCGAATCCCTGGAAGTGCCGTACCGAGGTGATCATCGATGACGCTGATCGGGGTGATGGCCGACAGCCGTAGCGTGTGCGCGCCCTGCTGTGCCACCGGCGGCGGCCCGTCCGTCACGTTTGTCAGGTCGATCATCGTCGCCACGGCTCGGCCTGCTCGGCGTTGCACCAACAGGTCGGTTCCGCCGGCGAGCAGCAGCGCGCCGTCCGCTCCGCCGGCCAATAGGCGATCGACTTCGGTCGCCGATTTCGGCACATGCAGGGTCGCGCGGGTCATCGGCCCACTGCCTGGATGGCGCGCACGAAACTGCGGTAGCCCGTGCAGCGGCAGAGGTTTCCTTCCAAGCCGCAGCAGATCTGCTCGTCGGTGGGCGACAGGTGTTCGGTGAGCACGGCATGGGCAGAGACAATGAGACCGGGGATGCAGAATCCGCATTGCGGCGCGTGATGGTCGACGAGCTCGGCGCGCAGCCGGTCGGTGAGCCCTGGGCGCCCGGGCGGGTCACTGCGTTCCAGTGCCTCGGCGGTAACGATGTCCGAGTCGGCGATCTGTCCGACCAAGACCAGGCAGGAACAGACCGTGCGCCCGTCGACCAGGACGGTGCAGCTTCCGCATTCGCCCATGCCGCATCCCTCCTTCGCTGCCCGCAGGTCGAGATCGTCCCGCAAGAAGTCGAGGAGCCGCGCGGTGGGATCCTCCGGGTGGACCCGCTGGCCGTTGACGTTCATGCCGTTGCCCCTTTCACGCGATTGCCTCCTGCTCGCCGCTCATCCAGCGCATCATTCGTTCCGGCGTGATCGGTATCCGATCGGGCAACACGCCGGCGGCATCCAGCACGGCGGCGGCAATGGCTGGCGCTGTTGGCACGACAACCACCTCCGACATGCCTTTGGCGCCCATCGGCCCGGTCGGCTCCGAACCGTCGACCAGAATCGTTTCGATCGGCGGCACGTCACGCGATGTGGGGATGGCATACGTTTCCAAGCTTTTCGTCAACGGCCGACCGCCGGCGATGAGGTGTTCCTCCATGACCGCATAACCCAGGCCTTGCGTCACGCCGCCCTCGGCCTGGCCGATAACTCCGGCCGGGTTGATCGCAGTGCCGCAGTCGATGGCGCAGACGATGCCACAGACATGCAACTCTCCGGTGTAGCGATTCACCTCGAGACGTGCCACCTGTGCGCTGCACCCGAAGACGAGGTGCGGTGCGAAGGTCACGAGCTGTCCCGGCGGGATCATGCCGAGGTCGGAGTCCGGCAGCCGGAACTCGGCGAGGATTTCGGCATCGCCGCTGTCGATGAGCGCTCGACAGGTCGACGGGTCGACAACCCGCGTGCCCGTGGATGTCTCGATGCGGTCAAGGAGTTCGACGCAGGCGCGGCGTACCACCTCGCCACCCGCGTACATACTGCGTGACGATGACGTGGAACCGGCTTCGGGCACGAGCTGGCTGTCACCGACGGTCATTCGGATGCGGTCCATGGGGATGCCCAGGGTATCCGCGGCGACCTGCCGGTAGCTGCTGTCGATCGACTGGCCGGTGTGGTTGGGGCCGGCCCAGATCTGCACTACACCTTCGCGGGACACGATCAGCCGGGCACGGGACGTGTCGCCCTTGCCGCTGCCGAGACCGACCCCCTTCATGGCCAGCGCGATCCCGGTTCCGCGCAACCACGGGCCGGTGGCCGCGGCCCGCCAGGCCGCGCGGTCTCGCCACCAGGCGTGCTCCGCGGCGGCTTGGAGCGTCTCGGCGGCGCGCAGGCTGGTAGTGACGTGGTGACGGTACAGCGCATGTTCGTCGCCGCCGCGCAGGATGTTCATCAGGCGCAGCTCGACCGGGTCGATACCGAGGTCCGCGGCGGCCTGAGTCATCGCCGTCTCAATCGCGAACGCCGACTGCGGCACGCCGTATCCGCGGAACGCGCCGCCGTTGGCGTTGTTCGTGTACACGACGGTGCCGTCGAAACGTGCCATGGGCATGCGGTACGGGCCCACCGAAAGCTCCGCCGAAGTTTTCAGCACGTTCGGGCCGGAAGTCGTGTACGGGCCGGTATCGACGAGCGCCGTCATGTCCGAGGCGACTATCCGCCCATCGCTGGAAAAACCGGTACGGGTCGTGATGTCGAACGGGTGCCGCTTCTGGCCGATCAGCATCACGTCCTCACGCGACATTTTCAGGTGCACCGGTCGTCTTGTTGCCCAGGCGAGTACGGCGAGGTACACAGGCATCGGGTCGTCGTTACGGGAGCCGAACGCGCCTCCGACCGGATTCGAGATGAGGCGCACGTCGGCGATGTCGATGTTCAAGGCGCGCGCGATTTTTCGCCGATGCACGCCGGGGAATTGAGATCCGCACCAGACGGTGACACCGACCCCGTCGGGCATCGCTATACCGCCCGGGGTTTCGAGCGCGACGTGCTCCTGCACGGGGGTTCGGACATGCCGTTCTACCGTCAGGTAGGCGCCTCGTATGGCCGCGTCGACGTCGCCCGACGCGAACGCGAGATGCCCTGCGACATTGCCCTTGTCGTGCAGCTGCGGGGCGCCCGGTTCGAGCGCCGACCGCGCGGAGTCCACGATAGGTAACGGGAGGTAGGCGGCGGTGACCGCTGCTGCTGCGGCCTGCGCTGTCGCTTCGTCGACCGCGGCGACCAAGGCGATCGGATCACCGAGCTGGCGGACGACTGTGTCGACGATGACGGGCCCGTCCCCGTCGTCGTCACCGAGTGCGTTCACTGGTACATCGCCGCCGAGCAGCACGGCCACGACGCCGGGCACGGCGCGCGCAGCGGTCACATCGATCGACTGAATAAGCGCGTGCGGAACTGTCGCGTGGGCAATCGCCGCGTGCAGCATGCCATCGACACGCCGATCGGTGACGAACTCCAGCGCCCCGGTGACGATTGGCCACGCGTCGTCGGCCGGCAGCGACTGCCCGACAATTAGCGCGGACCGCTCCTGCACGGTGGTGGCCAAGGGTGCCGGTGCGCGGGTCATCGCGACTGCCTTCCGGCGTGGCCGCTGCGCGGCTGCCACGTCATAGACACCGCCGCCTCGCGCAGAGCGCACCTGCTTTTACCCGTACGGTGAACAAAACAATCATCTCTCCGGAAACCAGGAGCGCTCGACAATGCCATCACCGGTGATCGCATGTTTCTCCTCGTACTCGACCGACCTTGTCCGCGAACTCGCCGGACGCCCCGACGTGGACGTGCGCGTGCCGGCTCCCGGCACGGAGCGTGCGAGCACACGCCGTCGCCAGGCCGTGGTCACGGATTTGGCCCGGGATGCCGATATCGTGATCGGCGACGCGGCGCGGCGTTACGTGCTGGACCGGCCGGCGATCGCCGCCATGCACTGCTGCCGGTTGATCGAGCAGCCGTCGGTCGGCTACAACACAGTCGATGTCGACGCTGCCTCCGCATACGGTATTCCGGTCGCCAACGCCCCCGGCTACAACACCGACGCGGTCGCCGATTGGGTGCTGATGGCGATCCTCGTATCGTTGCGCGACGGCATTCGGGCGGACGCCGTCATGCGCGCCGGCCAGTGGCCCGCGTGGGCGAATGGACGCGAACTCGGCGCACTCACCGTGGGCATCGTCGGCATGGGCAACATCGGTTCGGCAGTTGCGCGCCGGGTGGCCGCCTTCGGCAGTCGTGTCGCCTACACCAGCAGGCGTGACCACCCAGGCGCCATCGGCGAAAGGATGCCACTGAATCGCCTGCTCGGCGGCAGCGACATCGTGACCGTGCACGTCCCGCACACCCCAGACACGGAGCGCCTGATCGGCGCCGCGCAGTTGGCGTCCATGCGCGCCGGATCGCTGCTGGTCAACGCGAGTCGCGGCCCCGTCGTCGATGAAACAGCGCTGATCGACGCGCTGCTGGCAGGCCGGCCCGCGCGAGCAGCGCTGGACGTCTTCGACGTTGAGCCGCTCCCGGCGACGTCCCGATTGCGCACTCTGGACAATGTGTACCTCAGCCCGCATATCGCCGCGAACTCGGAACAGGCGCGCGAACGGGTGCTGTCGATGGTTGGGGAGAACCTGAAGGCCGTGTTGGCGGGCCGGCGGGCGCAGCACATAGTCAACCCGGACGCCTTCGTGTGACGATGGGCGGCTACCCATCTGCGTGGGTCTGTACTCCGCCGCGGAGCGCCTGGGCAGGAACATCATGACGAGGCCAGCCAGTCGAGCGCTACGGCCGCAGTCCACGACTGGCGCCGGCTGCCGAGAGGCGCGCCGGTGAGCGGGTCGTAGTACTCGGCGAATGACCCGTCGCCGAGTTGCCGGAGCGACTCGGTGCGCAGATGGTGTGCGAACTCGTCGTCGCCGAAACGCCGGGCCGCCCACCAGAACAGCCAGCTCACGATCGGCCACTGCGGACCGCGCCAATAGCTGAGCGGCTGGAACTGCGCCGATCCGGGTGCGGTAGTCGGCGGCAATGCGTACTTCAGCGATGGGTGGCCGGCCCACTCCGGGCCGAGAAACCGCTCCGTGAGGTCGGCACGCCGGTCGCCCGATTGGACGCACAGCAGCGGCGCAAATGCAGCCACGGTCTGTGAGTCAATCCACCTGCCGGCGCGCAGGTCGCGGTCCCTGGCCAGTCCGGTCTGCGGCGAGGCAGACTCGCATATCGCGCTTCGCGTGTACCGGGCGACGGCTCGCAGGTCGGCGGCGTCGGAGTGCCGGCCCATCTCGTCGCCGAGCTCGGCCAGAACGTCGCTGGCAACGGCGAAAAGCGCGGAGAAAAACACGTCTTGAACGCGGAAGTCGACAGACTCACGGACAGCGTCATCGGCCCAGCCTGCATCGGCCATCTGTTCGACAAGCCACAGATACCGGCGGTAGTCCGCATCCGTCGGGCGCTGCGCAGCGTCCGCGACGTGCAAGGTGTCCAAGCGTACATACGGTGGCATCGATCCGGGATCGACCGCGGCATACGGGGCGTCCCACCGCGGCGAATTGTCCATCCCGGATTCCCAGCTGTGATGGATCTCGATGAGGCCGGTACCAGCGGCGCCGCGCGCGGCTGACAGCCAGCGATGCCACCGCAGCAACGCGTCGAAGGAGGACGCCGCGAACTCGTCGGCGACCTGCCTGTCGGTGCCACCCCGGCGGCGGCCTGCAGCCACGATCGCGTGGACCGCAATCGCGTGAATCGGCGGTTGGCAGATTCCGGAGGTCGGCACCCCAACAGGAGAAACCGCTGCGGTCCGCCAGCGATCTGGCCCAGGGAAATACCCCGGCTCGTCGGCGAAGACGATGTGCGGGATCATGCCCGTCCGCCACTGCGCCCGAAGCAGCGACGTGAGTTCGGTGATCGCGCGGTCGACAGACAGTCGCGCCAGGCCCACCGTGATGATCGCCGCGTCCCAACTCCACTGGTGCGGATAGAGCGATGGCGATGCCACTGTGTGCGAACCGCGGTCGTTGTCGTGCAAGACTG
>CALCHX010000200.1 GCA_937906875.1 uncultured Gemmatimonadota bacterium
ACTGGATGCCGGCTTTCGCCGGCATGACGGTGGGCGGGACTGGATGCCGGCGTTCGTCGGGATGACGGTGGGCGGGACTGGATGCCGGCGTTCGCCGGGATGACGGAGGGCGGGGCGACAGGGAAGCTGTGGCAAGCCGTGGGTCAGCCGCCCACCACCGCCCCCACCAGGCCGGACACCAGCCCGCGGTCGGCCCGCTCGGCCAGATGCTCTACCGCGCCGATCAGCGCCAGCAATCGCATCATCTCCTGCGGTAGGCAGAGGTCCGCGAGTACCAGCCGGTGGAGCCGCTGTGGGATGGCAGGTGAGCAGTCGTCGTCGCGCAAAATCCCGCTGTGGAACGCGATCAGTGCGTCGGCGCCCAGCCTGGCCGGCAATCGCTCGGCCACCTCAGGAGCCAGCAGGAGCGAGCGCTCCGTGACCAGTACTGTCGTGCCAGCGGCCCGGGCTATGGCCAGGATGTCGGCGGTGTCGTTCGCCAGGAAGATCCTGTGGCCCGAGTCGGCGAGCGACTGGGCCAGAGATTTCAGGACTGCGGGATCGGAACCGAGAAGTACGACGTTGGCCATTCCTGGCACGACCTCCTGTTATGGGTCGCGGCTAGCATGGCGCGCGGGGTAGTGTCCGTCAAGGAGCCGCTGGCAGTGCAGATTGGCCTACGACAGTGCAGCCTGTCGTCAGGGTGCCGCGGCTCCGTGGCCAATCCTCAGATCCTGAGCAGCAGCCCGGCCACTATCTGCACCAGGAAGTAGGCAATGATCGGCGTTATATCGATCATCCCCAGCGTCGGCACCACACGCCTGAGCGGAGCGATGATCCACTCGGTGAGCACGAACGACCAGCGCCACCAGGGGGAGAAGGGCGAGCCTCCCACCCACGAACTGATCACTCGCGCTATGAGGGCGATCTGGAGGATGGCCGACGCCCACGTTATGGCCAGGTAGTAGATGCCCGAGGAGCCCCGCTGGAGCGCCATCGCCGCCATCACCACCTGGTCGCGGACGAAGCCGAGCAGGGAGAGGACGATGATGCCTCCGACCACCACCACCACCAGCGCCCACCAGGGCGCCGTGTGTGGCGAGCCGCCGGCGCGCAGCACACGCTGTTCCACCGGTCGCACCAGCGGTTGAACGGCGCGACGGGTGAACCGGGCCACGGGGGAGAACGGACTGATGCGGCGGGTGCGCACCATCCAGTCCAGTCCGAAGGCGACGGCGGCGAACACCGCGGCGACGAGAAAGAGCACACGCGCGGCGGCGTAGACGAGGGCGAAACTGGTAAGGAAGGCTGTCACGCAGCGGAGTATGACCCGGCGCGGGGAGTGACGGCAAGTGGTAGGGCAGGGTTGCCGCTGCCTGCCATGGCAGTCATCGTTCCGACGCCCGCCCTCCCCCGGCGAAAGCCGGGGCAGCCCGGTCCGTGCACCAGCAGCACGGCGTCAGTCCAGTCATCCTTCCGTCGTGCTCCCAGCCGCAATCACCTCCGCTGCACTCATCACCGCCCTCCTACTCATCTGGTTGGGTTACCCGGCGCTCATCGCTGCGCTGGCCGCCATCCGGGGCCGTCGCCCGGTCGGTGAGGAAGGCGCTGCTGTCGTCGGGCCCATGCCCACACTGTCGGCGGTGGTGGCCAGCGCCGACGACGCGGATGCCATCCGCGCCCGCGTCGCCAACCTGCTGGATACCGACTATCCGGCTCACCTGCTGGAGGTCATAGTCGCCATAGACGCGGTCAACGGTCGCGCGACGCCCGAGACACTCCGGTTCGACGACCCGCGCGTGCGCGTCGTGATGGGCGACCAGCCCGGCGGCAAGGCGAGCACCCTCAATGCCGGCGTCCGCTCGGCCTCCGGAGAGCTGCTCGTCTTCTCCGATACCCACCAGCGCTTCGACCAGCGGTCCATCCCCGTGCTGGCGCGCGCCCTCGTGCTCGACCACCGGCTAGGTGCCGTCTCCGGCGCCCTGGCCCTGTCCGATGGCCGCAGCGCACGTACCCCGGCGGAACTCTACTGGGTGATGGAGCGACGCCTGCGCGCGAACGAGGCTCGCCTGCACTCGGTGGTGGGCGTCACCGGCGCCGTCTACGCCATGCGGCGCGCACTCTGGGCGCCGCTCCGGGAGGGGCTCATCCTGGACGACCTGATGATCCCCATGCGGCTGGTGCTGGAGGGGCACAGGGTGGGCTTTGCCGTGGACGCCCGGGCGGTGGACGGCCGCACCTTCACCGCCCGCCAGGAGTTCCGGCGCAAGGTCCGCACGCTTACCGGGAACGTTCAACTCTGCGCCTGGCTGCCGGGCGTCCTCCTGCCCTGGCGGAACCCGATCTGGCTCCAGTTCGTCTGCCACAAGCTGCTGCGACTGTTGACGCCCTATCTGGTGCTGGCGATCGGGCTGGCGATGGCGTGGCTAATTGTGGCGCTACTCTGGCGCCTTGGTGGCTGGAATGCCCTGCTCGGCGCGGCTATCGTCTCACTCGCCGTCATCGCCATTCCGTTCGTGCGTCGGCGCGTGCTGAAGCAACTGGAGTGGCTGGTGCTGCTGCAGGCGGCCGCGGTCATAGGTACGTACAATGGCCTGCGAGGCAGGTGGGCCGTCTGGCAGCGGTGAAGGGCCGCCTGTTCGACCCGTTTCGTCCCGCCGTGCGCCAGGGCTGTGACGCCAGTCACGCCCGCACGCGATTCGACTCCGTTTGCCCTTACAGAGTCTGAGCGGGTACGGCAACTTCCGATGACGAAGCCCTCATGAATGGGCGTCGTGCTGCCGATGATCTATCAGGGTACGCTCCACGCAAGGGGCGATGGTGTGAACCCTGAACGGATCCGGGTCATGAGTGAAGAGAATCAGTACGGAGTACGGCGCCAGCTCGCGGCCGCAAATCAGGGAGTGGCCGTGATGGAGCAGGAACCAGGAGCAACGGAGACCTGTGCTGGCGCACCGGCTGAAGGCATTCTGCCGGCCAGAGCGGGCACCGAGTCGGCGACGGGCGGAGGCGTGACACCCACCCTGTCGACCATCCGTCCGCGCCGCAGGAGCGAGATAGTCACCCGGGTGGTCAATCTCCTCCTCGCCACCGTGCTCCTCGTGCTCACCGCGCCCATCATGATCCTGGTGGCCATCGCCGTGCGTCTGACCTCGCCCGGACCGGTGATCTATCATCAGGTGCGCGTGGGGCTGGACCGTCGAAATCGGCCGGATGATCTACCCGACGATCGGCGCGGCGACGACTACGGCGGCCGTCCGTTCACGATCTACAAGTTCCGGTCGATGCGCGCCGACGCCGAGCGGGACGGTCGGGCGGTGTGGGCGACACGGAACGACCCGCGCGTGACGCCAGTGGGCAGGGTGCTCCGCGCGACCCGTCTGGACGAGCTGCCCCAGCTCTTCAACGTCATCCGCGGCGACATGAACCTCGTCGGCCCCCGTCCGGAACGGCCCACGCTGGTGATGGAGCTACGCGAGCACATCCACGAGTATGCCGCGCGCCACCGCGTGAAGCCCGGCCTCACTGGCTGGGCACAGGTGAACCGGTCGTACGACGAGACACTGGACGACGTGCGCCAGAAGGTGCACTACGACCTGGAGTACGTGCGTCGGCAGAGTCTGTGGAAGGATCTGCTGATACTGGCGCGGACGATCCCGGTGGTGCTGTTCAGGAAGGGCGGGTGGTGAGGAGGGCCTGACGCCCTCAGGCACGGTTGCACTGGCGACTGCTCCTTCAGGCTCCCTCCTCACCGAATCAGCGACGTGCTCGCCTCGGCGACGCTACGCTTGGCGCCGGAATCGGGCCGTGCCGTAGAGCATCAGAAGGCCTGCGGCTACCAGTCCGAACGTCATCGGTTCCGGGGTCGTCGTCACGCGCTGCGCCGAGAGTAACACTCCCCAATCTGTCGTTATTTCCGAGCCGTTGGGGTAGTCTTCGATCTGAGAGCGATAGTACCCGACCAGGAGCTTTCCGGGAACGATCGGCGTGCCGTAATCGCTGGACGTATAGCGCTCCTCGCCCCCCGTCGTCAGGAAGTGCCACTCACCCTCTGCTGGGTCCAGGGGGTGCGGCTCGGCGTACCATAGTTCGAGTGACCGGATGCCGTAACCTGTGAACTTGTCGCTGCCCACGGCGTCGAATCCGACGGCATCGAACGACGAACCCATCTTCAGAAGTCTGGCGAAATAGCGTCCGCTGCTGTTCTGTCCGACGCCCACTGCTGCGTTGACGCAGAAGAAATCCTGGCAGGTGCCGTAATGCGAGATTGTCACGGGCCCGATAAAACCGCCAAGATCGAACTGCGCAGCTGCCGGCTCGGGTAGAGCCAGGCCGACGGCCAGTGCCACTGTGGCTGCAAGTTTACGTACGATCGTCATAGGCTGCTCCTGATGTGAGAATTTCCATCCGATTGCTGGCCCGCTGGAGCTGCGGAAAAATTCTGGGAGCTGCAGCGGCCGGTGTTGGCCGGCCATTCTACGATCCTGGGAGCTCGTCAGCAAGTTGGCCTGAGTGTGAACGACCAGAGGGACAACGCTCGCCTTGTCCGGGTGCCCGGTTCGCGCTGGTGGGGCAGGAAAACGGGGCAGAAATCGCCGCCTGACTGATCGATATACCAGGCCCGCCCGGAGCGCCCGACGCTGGTGATGGAGCTACGCGAGCACATCCACGAGTATGCCGCACGCCACCGCGTGAAGCCCGGCCTCACTGGCTGGGCGCAGGTGAACCGGTCGTACGACGAGACGCTGGACGACGTGCGCCAGAAGGTGCACTACGACCTGGAGTACGTGCGCAGGCAGAGCCTCTGGAAGGATCTGCTGATACTGGCGCGGACGATCCCGGTGGTGCTGTTCAGGAAGGGCGGGTGGTGAGGGCGCCGAGCGCCCATCCGAGTAAGGCAGCGGCCACCAGCGCCGCCCATTCCAGAGTGGATGGCGCCGCCAGCCCGCCGGCGGCGCTCACTATGAGCAGCACCGCGCTGACGGTCGCCCCCACTCGCGCCGCGACAATCACATGCTCGCGCCACCCGGCGCCCTCTGCCACGGCGCGCCGGGTCCAGTAGCCCAGGGGCAGCAGGGGCGCGGCCAGCCAGAGCGCGCCGAGCAGCGCCCCCATCCGGTAGAGCAGGGCGAAGGCGGGCAGGATGAAGGTCCAGCCGAGCGAGAGGCGCCGATGGAGCGTCGCGGTGTACAGTTGGCCACCCCGACTGGCGCTGAGCTCCACTGTTGACCCGTCCACGGTCGCCGCCAGTGTGATCCGCTGGGCCTGCACCTCCGCCGTGCCCGACTCGGCCAGGTCGGGGAAGACGTCGTGCAGCACCCAGCCCGGTCCCTGCAGCCTGGCGCGCTCGGCACGTGTGCGAACGCTCAGCACCAGGTTCCGCCGCTGCTGGCCGAAGAGAAGCGCGTTGCTCCAGTCGGGGCGGTAGAAGGCGACCAGCGGGCGCAGCAGGCCGGGCGGATACATGGGCCCCACGACGGCTCCCAGGTGGAAGTTGCCGCTCTGGATGGCGGCTGCCACCGCGGCCCCGGCGTCGGCGTCAGTGGGAGGCGCTCCGTCGAAGTTGCGCTCGTGAACCACGCCCTCATACTCCCGCACGCCGGCGAACCGCGGCGGCAGTTCTGTCATCTGATAGGGGAGTGGTGGCGCATCCCACTGCAGGCCGACAGCGGTAAGGCCCAGGAATGCCGCCCAGACGACGGTGCCAGCGACGAGGATCCGTCGAGCGGCCGTTGGGGTAGGCAGGATCCACCATGGGGCGCTAACAGCGAGCAGGTAACCGAGGGCGGTGCCGGTGCTGTTGGTGAGCAGGTCGCTGAGGCTGGGATCGCGGCCGACCACCACGAAGTACTGCATGCTCTCCACGAAGAGGGATAGCAGGATGCCGGTCGCCAGGGCCCGGGGCCATCGCCAGCCGAGGAGGGCTGTGGCGACGCCGAGTGGGAGGAAGAGGAGGATATTCCGGATGACGTCGGCACCGCCGGCGCTACCACAGACCAGGCAGGTGAGGTCGGTGGGCTCGAGCCGCTCAGGGGATCCGGGGGTGAGGGTGGCGACGGCGATGAGCGCGACCATGGCGACCAGCAGGGCGGCGCCAGTGGCCTGGAATCGCGGGCGGGATCCGGTTGGGGATGACGCTGACGTCACGTAAGTGGTCGGAAAGTCGAGTGGCGCGCAGGAAGCTCGGTCGTCCAACTGTAACAGTTCCCGCGGGGCGGTGGTCGCGGAATTGCACGAGGCGGGCTGTTCGTCAGCCTCACTACTGGTGGATGAGTCCTTCGCGCCTCCACGAGTCGGAAGCACCGGTTCTTCGCTCAGGTGATTGATGGCGATGTGTTGACGAAGGTGCGGGTAGGCTTGGGCGTCGAAACGCTATTCAACAGGCGGGGACCGGTTGGATACCCGCAACGTCGCGGCGCAAGCTGCGGTGTGCGATATGGCAGGTGACCGGCACATGTCCCGCGTGCCTATGGGCGATGAAAGGAGAGCGCTCTTTCAGCAAGGGGAGACGAATCCCCAAGTTAACTTTCCCAAGACCGCGCCAAGTGTATGATGCAGACCTGACTGCTGGCACGCTGAAGGAGTCTGCGCACCGCTCGTTGCGCTCCCTGCGCATAACTTCGAGGCGATACGAGGGGGTGGGTCTTGGCGCCTGTGTGCTGCGCCAGTGCGTCTCGAGAAGTTCTCGCTCGTCGCACCTCACGAGGAGACGTCAACAATCGCTTGGTGGCGCCTGCGGACTTGAAGGCGATTGGGACTCCGACCCACCTTCAATACCGTGAATACGAGCGCTCGAGTTTATTCCCCCTGGCCTCACCGTTAGGAAGGTTGTTCGACTGGGCTGCGACTGCACAAATGATGACCAGCTACCATTGGCCAGTAGAGACCCTTGGCCATAGCGGTACGGGTCGGTCGGCAGCCAGATATTCATAGCTGCCAGGTCGCACTCAATAGTTTTCCCGGAACTTGGCTGATGCTACTCACCACACTACCATCTCGGTTCCTGGATACGTGCCGTGTCCTGTGGAATTGGCTTATTCTGGAGCTTGCGGCTCCTCGGATGGCTCGCCGCGGTCGGACCGCGCATACCGGCAACCGCGTGGTGATGCTGGCAGATCAAATGCCTCCGGCAGTGTCTGGCGGCACATACCGCCCTTTGTCGTTCGCGGTCGGGGCGCCAGTGAACGGCTGGAAAATGACAGTGTTTGCCAGGACTCCCAATGCTCCTGTCTCACGAGTGGGGGCAGACCTAGCGCAGAACATTCCGCCGGAGGTCGACGTCTATCACGTGGCCGATGTAGGCGTCTCGCTGCCATTGCTCTGGCGGTGGGATATCGACGGCGGATTCGCGAACGCCCTCAAGCTGGCGAACACAGTCCGGCAGACCTGTACCGACACTCCCGACATCGTCCTGGCCACAGGACCTCGCTTTCACGGGTTTGTGGCGGGGCTATTTATCAAGAAGGCCCTTGGATCCAAACTAGTTCTCGACTATCGAGACGAATGGTCGGAGTGTCCGTTCCATTTTGTGAGGAAGGGGCCGATGGATAGGTGGTGGGAGCGACGTTGCTTAGCAGCGAGCGACTTCGTGATCTTCACGACGCCTACCATGATGGAACATGCACTCCAGTGCTTCCCGGGGCTGGCGCCGGAGCGCTGTGCCGTGATCGAGAACGGAGTCACGGTGGATGAGATGGCGATAAGTGACGATGAGCCGCTGGCGGCATGGGTCGAAAACGACCGTCATTCTATCACCTTCATGGGTAATCTGTCCGACCACACGGACCCGACCGGCTTCCTTGCTACGCTGGCCAGAGTAATCGAACGGCGGCCCGGGGTGGGCGAGCGCGTCTGCCTCCTGTGGGTGGGGACCGTGCAGCCGAGACAGCGTGAGTTACTCAGGCGCATGGACGAAACAAAGGTGTCACGCATCCTATCGCAGGTATCCCCCCGTGATGCACATGCGATGATGCGGCGCTCATCCCTGCTGCTCCTGCTCGTTAACCGAGAAATGGACCGCTACCGTCCAGGGAAGCTCTATTCATACCTCGCGACTGATACTCCTATTCTGGTCTACGGCTCTCAAGGAGAATCAGGTCGGATCGTTAAAGAGCTATCGGCCGGCTTCGTGGTCGAGGACGGAGATGACCGTGCATTGGAGGCTGTCCTTGACTGCCTGTTTTCGAGCAATACCCAACTCGGGGGTAAACCGGAGCGGGAAGCCTGGGTTCGCGATCATCGTCGGGACGCGCTCGCAAGAAGGCTCTTCAAATATCTCGACGACCTGCTATGACGACGTACGTCGGATCAATCCCAAGTGAAATGGCTCGGCCCTACCGCGATGGCGTCGGACAAGGTGATCGTCTCGCTGCGCTTTTCGTCCGGCTCAGGCTCCGCCGGCCAAGAAGCACCCGCACCGTCTGGAACGACTCTTGATTAAACCGAGCGACTTGCCGGTGTGTCGTTAGAATGTGCGTTGTGCGGTACGAGCGGAGCTCGGGCTGCCGAGGCAGAGGTCGGTTCAGAGATGGTGATGAGGAGTACCCTATGCAGACAGTCCGAATTGCTGATCACGGATCCGCCAGGCGTCGCATTCGCGAGCTCGCTGATCGCATAGCGGGTGGCGTTCAGAGAAGGTCCTCGCGGTTGCGGGAAGCCGCCCGCTATGCAATGAATCAGAATGTTTCGGTCGCCTACTGGTGGAGGGGGCGACGTAATTTTGGGGACGAGTTCACTTCGCTTCTGGTTGAACACATAGTGGGTGCTCGCCCTGTTCACGTCGACGACATGCCGCAGGGATACAGCGGTCCGGTTCTCCTGGGTGTCGGTAGCATCCTCCAGCATCGGGAGGGGCGAGGGCTGATTGTGTGGGACTCCGGTCTTATTGGCGCCGATCGGTTTGTAAAGAGCCCTCCGACGGAGATTCGTGCAGTTAGGGGACCGCTAACCAGGCAATTGTTGCTTGAGCAGGGTTTGACCTGTCCTGAAGTATTCGGGGATCCTGCTCTCCTATATCCCCGGTTCTACAGGCCGATTGAGCTAGTGCGGGGAGCCGCCCTGGGACTCGTGCCGCATCTCGTAGACAAGAGCGACCCCCAACTGCTCAGGCTGTCCGCTCTCGAGGGAACCAGTGTGATCGACGTTCAGCAGCATCCCCACACGGTGATTCAACAGATATGTGCCTGCCAGGCGGTTGCGTCGAGCTCGCTGCACGGTCTGATCATTGCCCAAGCCTATGGTATCCCAGCCGTCTGGGTAGATTTTTCAGCCGACGTCCTAGGGGGTGGGTTCAAGTTCCACGATTTCTTCCAATCGATTGGAGCCGAAGCCGGAAATGCGCTACAGGTCAACAGCAAGACCACCGTCGCACAATTGCTCGATGAAGCGAGATGCTGGCCGATAGACCTGGACTTGGACGGGTTGATGAGAGCCTTCCCAGCGATAGAGCGCAGGCGATCAGTCGAATGAGTCGATGCTGGCCGCATCAAACATCCCAGTAATACTTCGTCGGACGGGGGTTGGGCGCACTGAGTAGCGTCCATCAATTGGATTTTGGCCTCGCCGCCAACGAACTCTGTGTCGTTGGCCTTCCAACCTCACTCTTCTAGGCGTGTATCTACAGGTATGAGGTTGCTAAAACCAGAAATTACGGAGCGTGATGGCACAGCTTCTTACTCCGTCCGTGTAGACTCCGAGCAGGGCGTGCGAAAGCTGTGGTACAGGCTGGGCGGTGAGCATGCCGCGATGATCTCCGAGAGAGCCGATGCAGCTCTCTGCGCGCTCCTGATACCAGCCATGAATGCTGGAGAGGATATCCATGTAGATGGGGTGGTATCGGAGAGATTGTACTACAACCTGTCAGGCATGTATCAGTCCGTTGCGAAATTGGTCATGCCGTGGCTTAAACAGGTTCGCATTCGCGCTGAGCATGTATCGCCATCAATGGCGCGGAGCAACGGTGTGGCGACAGGGTTCTCTGCGGGCATCGACTCGTTCTGCGTGCTTGGTGACCATCACTACGCCGACCCGGTCCCGGGGTATCGCCTTACACATCTGCTATACAGCAATGTTGGGTCTCACGGTGCCGGAGATGGCGCGGAGAGGCTGTTCCGGGAGCGATACGAGAGACTGAAGCCGACCGCTGAGCGCCTGTCTCTCCCGTTCATCGCGGTAAACTCCAATCTCGACGAGTTCTATTCTGGTATGGGGTTTATGCAGACCCACACGCCACGTAGCACCTCGGTAGCGCACATGCTGCAAGGCGGTATCGGAAGATTCATGTATGCCTCCTCGCTACGCTGTGCCGACACCTTCGTTGGCCCCTCGAATGGCAGCGCTCGTACCGAGGCTGTCACGCTACCACTCCTGTCTTCCGACTCCCTGGATGCGTTCTCGGTTGGGGGGCAGTATTCTCGTGTGGAGAAGACTCGGCGCGTGGCTGAGATAGCTGACTCGTACGACTCCCTCGACGTTTGTGCAAAGGCGGTACACGCTGGCAACTGTTCCAAATGCTGGAAGTGTGCACGAACCCTATTGACGCTCGAGATCGCCGGATACATAGATCGCTACGCCGGAACCTTTGATCTGGACACGTACAACTCGGCCCGGGCAGAATATATGTTGAAGGTCCTGAGGAGCACGGAACTGCTGGAGCTTGAGATAGTCCAGTTCGCACGGGATGTGAATTTTCAGATGCCACTCAGCACGCGCATCGCGGCGCGGCTCGACTTGAGTCGCGTTAGAGCCTTTGTTGGACGCGCCAAGCTGGCGCTCGGAGGCAGATCAGCGTGAATGCCTTACGGGGAATGTGGCCAGTGCCAGCAAGCTTCTGGCAATCCTCTCGCGTGGGAAATGGCCTATTGATGTCCGTTCTCGGCTAGTTTCTTCACACCTTGATCAAGCAATGGAAATGGTATCGGTCATCATCCCGGCCTACAACAGTCAGCTCTACATCGTCGGGGCCCTCCAGTCTGTGCTCCGTCAGACGATTCAGGATCTCGAGGTGATTGTAGTCGACGACGGTTCGACCGATGACACTTTCGCCCTCGTATCCGATATCGCAGCCTTGGATGCGCGTGTTGCGGTCCACCGGCAGCCAAACTCAGGCCGGCCGTCGTGTGCACGGAACGCGGGCATCTCAAAGGCCCGTGGCGAGTTCATCTGTCTGCTCGACGCTGATGACGAATGGCATCCAGCAAAACTTGAGCGACAGCTTAAAGTTGCTCACGAGCATGATACCGCTGGAGTCGTATTCACCGATCGACAGTTCTTTACTGTTTCACCGGACGTGGATGCGGAAGAGCCGTACCTGCGCCAGACGCACTATCTCGAGCGTATTGGAGCAGAGGCTATGGCGAAACACAGCGGCGGCGTCTATCTGAGCGGAGATAGTCTGGCTCGCCAGATGCTCCTCGGCACTGGCCTCGTAGGAGCGCACAGTTCTACGATCATGATCCGACGCGCGATACTTGAGACTCACGACTTGCGCTTCCGCGAAGATGTAATCGTGGCGGAAGACACGGATCTCTTCATTAGAATGGCAAGAGTGACTCGTTTTGCATTCCTGGATGAAGCGCTGAGTTTTCATCGGCGAACTCCCGGCAGCATCAGTCGTCGAACCAAGGATCGTCAGTACGCTGCAGACGGTCTTGCTACGCTTGTTCCGCTCATGGAGGAGTTGGAAGACTCGCTTTCAACGTTCGAAAAGCGAGAGCTACGGGACTCTCTTGCTGACGCCTGGCTTCGACTGGGCCAACGGGCCTGGAATGGGGGCCTCAAGCAGGAGGCGCGCTCTCTATTTCTGAAGTCAGCGAAGGTCCACCCGAGGCCGAGCGCGTACATCTATTTTGCAAAGACGTCGATACCCCTGCCTTGGATTCGAGCGTACCGAACATGGCGTTGGGGTACGACTGACTGAATGGGCCCGTTTCTCAGGAAGAGGCGGTGACTCTGCTACCCGTGCGATGCGGGCCGCTGAGACCACACTCCCGGCGACCCGCGCGACCGCATACCCGTCAGAACCGAATCGCTGAAGGTGCACCTCGGCGCTCCGGACGGTCGAGCTCCATCTAAAGACATGCTCAGTTGCCTTGCGGAGGCTCTCACTCCACCGCCGGCTCGTGCACACGCGCGTTCTTGCCTTCGTCCTCCAGGCCACGCCTACCGCCGGGCCTCTGGGCGATATCGTGCACCGACACTCTTATCCGACGCCACCAGGGAAGCTCTCGCTGGAGTCAAGTAGCGGGCCTGCCACCCGATTTCAAAACGTACCCGGACCGGCCCGGGCAGCTGGCTCGCGCACCAAGCGGGCAGCACACTTCTGGCTTCTGCGCTACGGCGCTGAATTGATGGCTCCGTCATGATTGCAGCTCAGGACGGTGCGGCGTGGGGCGGAGCTGATCAATGCTCGCGAAGAGCGCCGTGGCAGCGGCCGAGAAGCCCGTGATCTCCTACTAGGGCCACGGTGCGTGCGATTCTTGCTCGGTGATACCGGCTCCGATAGCTTTTGGCGTGCTGAGGAAAGGGAAAGGTGACTCGGAGATGGCCGCGATAGTCTAACTAGCTGTGGCACGCAATCCACTCCATCAGGAAATGCATGTGTCCGACCTCTTCAGGCGGACCTACTGTTATATGCCAATCTTCTGCAATCACAGACTCAGGCCGGGGTGCGGCACTTGGTCGTCCTTTGTGCCGACCTGGAGTGCCTCGTGAGCGTGCCACTGTATCGCCAGCTTCTCTCCCTGCTGAGCCGGCGAGAACGGATTCAATCCGCGTTTTTGCTGGTTGCCATGATCGGTCAGGCGGCGGTTGAGCTCGTCGGCGTGGCGAGCATTGCGCCTTTCATGAGTATCGTTGCCGATCCGTCGGTGATTCACCGCAACGACATTCTCTCCCGACTCTACTCCTGGGGAGGATTTACTTCTGACACCGGTTTTCTCACTGCTATCGGCTTCGGCGCCATAGCTACGCTGGCGCTCAGCAATGGCGTGAGCGCGCTGACCCAATGGGCGACGCTTCGTTTTGTCTGGGGGACGCACCATCGCCTGGCGAACCGTCTGTTGCGCGGCTACCTCGGTCAGTCTTACGCCTTCTTCGTGCAGCGTAACACCGCCTCCCTGCACAAGAATGTTCTGTCCGAGGTGCAGTCCGCAATTAGTGGCGTGCTGCTGCCTGTCCTGACGGCCATCGCCCGCTCGCTCGTTACACTTACCATTGTTGGCCTGCTCGTCGCGATAGATCCGATGCTTGCGCTGATAGTGGTCATCGCGCTCGGCGGAGCATACGGTGCGATCTATCTGGCCATCCGTCGTAAGCAAGGGAAGCTCGGTCGGATCCGCGTCAATGCCAATCAGGAGCGTTACAAGGTTACCAGCGAAGCGTTTGGCGGAATCAAGGACGTGAAGGTTCTCCAGCGTGAATCGGCGTTTGCGGACCGCTTCGATCCGCCGTCACTGCTCTTCTCAAGGGCAATGGCATCTAACGGAGCGATTGCCGTATTGCCGCGCTATCTCCTTGAGACTATTGCCTTCGGCGGAATCCTCCTGATCGTTGTCTATTACCTGAGGGCGGGCCAGGGCGTCGCGCAGATCCTGCCAAAGCTGAGCCTTTACGCCTTCGCGGCGTACCGTCTCATGCCTGCGTTGCAGCAACTATTCGGTGCGTTTTCGTCGATTCGTTTCAACCGGGCGGCTCTGGAGGATCTGAGTAGCGACCTCGAGACTATCGGGAGCAGCCCTTTGCGCGAGGTGACCTCTGCAGAGTTACCACTGCGAGAGGCGATTCATTTCGAGGATGTACGGTTTCGCTACCCTGGCTCCAACGACTGGGCTCTAAAAGGCACCTCGCTGAGTATCCCGCGCAATCAGACTGTCGGACTTGTGGGCACGAGCGGGGCCGGCAAGACGACCCTGGTTGACCTTCTGCTCGGCCTCTACGAACCCCAGCAGGGGCGGATCCGGATCGACACGGTGCTGCTTGATGCGGATACGATTCCGGGCTGGCGTAGGCAAATTGGATACGTTCCGCAAAACATCTTTCTCTCTGATGACTCAATCGCCGCGAATATCGCGTTCGGCATGTCCGACAGGGCAATTGATCCTGTGCTTGTAGAACGCGCTGCACGTATTGCGCACCTTCACGACTTCATCCAGACGTTGCCAGAGGGCTACGGGACCGTTGTTGGCGAGCGTGGCGTCCGCCTCTCGGGCGGCCAGCGGCAACGGATAGGTATTGCGCGCGCACTCTACCATGATCCTGCGGTCCTGGTGATGGACGAAGCGACGAGCGCACTGGATGGCGCTACTGAGGATGGAGTGATGCAGGCCATTGGAGACCTTGCCGGTCAGAAGACGATCATCCTGATCGCGCATCGACTCAGCACAGTCGAAGAGTGCGACTGTATATTTGTTCTGGAGAACGGGGTGGTGAGAGATCGCGGTACATACGAGCAATTGATCGCTGGCAGCCACGCGTTCCGTTTGATGGCCAAGATAGACGCAGTGTCTGCCTAGTGAGGTAATTATCATCGCCGCGAGCCGTGAACCATGGTGCAGATAGCCCACAACCGCAGCGGCCCTTGCTCACCCACTAGCCCGGGTTGGATGTCCGCCAGACTTACTACCTCGCGTTAGGCCGGGGCGTGGCTTCAGGGTGGTGTGTGCCGACACCCTCTCCAATCGGATCGACGCTAAAATGGAGCAGACCAGTATGCGGCCGGACCATCCCAATATCGTGCTGGATCCATTGGAGATCGAGCAACGATCTGAGGCTATAGTCCAGCGGCTCCAAGAGGCGGAGTCCGGTGCTGCCGAGTTCCTCGATGCATATCGTCTCGCGCACAGGTCGTGGCCCGCTGACTGGCCTTACAACAGAGTGCCGCCCGCGGTGCAGATACTCCTGAGAAGTGCGGAAGCGCGCAAGCAAGGCTTTGTTACGCTGGTTCACAAGGCAGTGCTGCTGACAGGATTGGTAGAACAGCGCCGCGTTCACAGCCAACACCCGGCGTGGCGTCTGGCATTGTCGTCTTTTGACGAAGCAGCGTCGCAGATTGCGCTTTCCTGCGACGAACCCCGTAGCGGTGAGCTGTCGTACCCTGACGACAATTTTGCGAAGGATGTCGCGATTGCTACGGGCAGGGGATGGGGTGTTGATGGGTTGTTCTTCGAGGCCCACAGGGGTATCGAGCGATCGCGAGTTCTACGCGCCGGAGTAGCGGCCACAGTAGACCTTATCCGCGCTACGATGCGAGGCCGTGGCACGAGGCCAGCATATGAGCATCACGTCTATGGCCGCCTCCTGCACCGGTTCACGCCGGAAGGTCGGATGAACGCCTATCGCGTGGTAGCAGAGGCGATCGCCCATGATACGAGTGCCCGTGGGATCCTTGGAACTGCTTGGTACTACGACCCTGCTGTCGCAAAAATAAGCCCACGGCTCGCCTATCTTCGTCAATTGCCTGAAGCGCGAGGCGCAATATTCCTGAAGGTCGAGACGAGTCAGAGCGACGCCGCCTCCGCGGTATCCAAGTCTGAAAACCGGCGAAGGCTATTCGAGTCCGGCCAGTACAGGCCGCAGGCGTTTACGCTGTTCTGGCCTCGGAAGGCCCTGCTGGCTTGGCGAAGGGCAGGATACCCATGAATGAACCTAAATATGGCTGGCGGAAGCCTTTACGTCTACGATCAGAGCCGAGCCAGGGTCCTGGTGCGATTCGGTAGCCAAGCAGCCACTCCCGTCACCCATGCAACGAAGGTTTCTCGAGGAGTGTGCGAAGTGTCTACCAGTCTTGGCAACAGCAAGGGGTTATGTCGGCTAGTTGCCAACCCAGGGGCACACGTTGTCGCAGATTCGACTCCTGCCTCGCGCAGCCAATCCAAAAACTCCGGGCGTGCGTGTCCGCTCGGATAGCAGAAGTGATGGGGAGCACGGCCAGTGAGATCCTGAATTATGGCATGGTTCTCATCCAGTTCACGCCGAAATAATGCGGAGTCCAGGGGCGTGCGGTGCCTGTGGGTGTGCAACTCCACCTGGATGAGATCGGACGGGAGCCCGCTGACCTCATCTGGCGTCATTAGTTGCAGCTGGCGATAGTGGAGTATCTCGGCGAAATCGATGTCCAGCGTGGACGCCAACCTTCCTAGCGCATCATGCTTGGCTTCTGTCGTAGTACTCTGCCAGTGATGTCGGAAAGCATCTAATGCCGCCTTGCGATCCAGTGCGTCATGTAGATCGAAGGATCGAGAACTGGTTATCAGTCCCTGCAGATCCACAGCCCGTCGGTGGCGTGCACGCCAGAGTATATAGGAGGCTGCTGTGTTCCATACCGGCATGCACGGGCGCTCAACATAGTACGTGGTGAGGTACACCGTAGCCGGAGCCTCATACTTCCGTAAGACGGGCATTGCGCGGAGTGCAAAGTCCGCAGCGCCATCATCAAAGGTGATCACAACGGCTCGAGGAGGAAGGCTGCCGACGGCAAGTCGCTGAAGCGCTTCACTGAGAGAGAGGATGTTGGCATCCAGATCTCGGAGCAGGGAGAGTCTCTCCTCGAGGCGTTGTGCCGTGATGTAGAGTTCCGGATTCCAGGAGTGTTCGTCGCGAACGGAAACACCGTGATAGCAGAGCAGCAGGAGTCGCTGCCGACGCCAATTGCTCTTGCCTAGAGCCGAACTACTGCCAGTGGCATGCGCGGTCCGGAAGAATGCCAGCTTCGCTTGTCCCAACATGTCGTTCGCTCCCCAAGTCTTTCCGACAGATAACCTGCGCCGTATGTCGGAATGTACATTGCTTAGGGCTCCATCGACACTCCTCAGAGCCTGTTGTAGGGTGAGAAGCAGTATGGCTAAATTATGCAAGGGTAGCCACTTAGGGGCTCTGCACCCGGTGCCTGTGATGACAAGTGCTGGGCAGTTGCTCAGGGACCTCCCTCCGGAAGTATGTGTCTATCGCCGAGGACGGCCGTCTTGACTCAAACCTGACTGCGGACCTTCGGCCTCTCGTGAGACCCAGCGAGATTGTTCATCAGTAGCGTCTTCCATCACATTGAGCACATGAATGTTCTGCTTGTCAGTCAAGCGTATCCTCCCTATCCCATCGTTGGAGCCCAGCGTGCAAAGAGAGTCGCCGAAATGTTGCGCAGTCGAGGCCATCGAGTGTTCGTTGTCACGGAGAGACTGAGCGGAGAGGGTGACGGGTTGAGGGTGAAGGAGAGCGACTGCCAGGTTCACACCGTTCCGCTCAAGGCGAAGTACCGTCTGAGGGTGGTTGGCGCTATTCGCAAGTTCAGACGTGACTCCGCGAGGGGCGCGCGGGGAGAGAGCGAAGTGGCCGTCGCACCACCGAGTGGCCGGCCTGAGCATAAGGCCGGTCTGCTGCGAAGGGCGGTTCTCTCGTTCCTGTGGCTACCAGATGATGAATTGAGATTTGTCCTGCCGGCGCTCAAGGTGTCGCGCAGATTGATGCGTGAGCACCGTATAGATCTGGTTTACACCACGTCGCCGCCGCACTCGTCCCACTTGATCGGGCTCAGATTGCGTTCTTCGGCGGATGTTCGCTGGGTAGCTGAGTTCCGGGATCCGTGGACGGACCAGAGAACCCCGAACAGAGTCGACCACTGGTTCGGTCCCGCAGAGGCCATACACCGCTGGCTCGAGCTACGTTGCCTTCGCGCAGCCGACCACATAGTGACTGTCACGGAGTCTACCCGTGCACTACTCGCCAGTAGGGTGGTTCGTGAAAACGGGGAGAAGGTGATTCTCGCGCTCAATGGAATCGTGGAGCGACAGCCACGCACCACGGTCCCGCTGCCGGCTCCCTTCCGCATAGTTCACGCTGGCACTTTCTATCTGGACAGGGATCCTCGGCCCTTTCTTCACGCGCTAGCCGCCACCCGTCGTAGCAGGAAGATTGGACCGGCTGATATTCAGGTGGACTTTGTAGGTCGTTGCCGGTCTTTCGGAGGGATATCGGTCGAGGCTGAAGTAGAGGCGCTAGGGCTGTCTGATATCGTCCATTTCCACGATTGGATGGAGCCAGCGAAGGCTCAAGCAATAATTGGAACTGCGGATCTGCTCCTCCTGCTGGCATGTTCCCAGCCTCTACAAGTGCCCAACAAGCTTTTCGACTACCTCGGTTCCGGTGTCCCAGTGCTGGCAATCGTTGACTCGGGCGGTGAATCCGAGCGCATGCTCAGCTCGGTCGGCGGCCAGTTCGTCGTGCCCGTAGTTCAGGGCGAGAAGGTTTCCGAGCAGGCCATCCAGGAAGCCCTCGCGGCGGCCATCGATGCCAGGCACGAGGTGCCGGATACGAACGAGAAGCTGTTGCAGGAATGGTCGTCAGCGGTCCAGATGGAACGATTGGCAACGGCAATAGGTGCCTGAGCTCGAACCCCGGTCGTCAGGACGCGAACCGACATCAGCGCCTCCCGTCCGAGTCCTCCTCGTCGGCCCCTCCCTCGACATACTCGGCGGCCAGGCCATCCAGGCCGCCCGGCTCCTCGAACAGTTCCGCGCCGTCCCGGGCATCCAGGCTGACTTCCTCCCCGTCAACCCGCGACTCCCGGGACCCCTCGCCGCCCTGCAGCGCGTAAAGTACGTCCGCACCATCGTCACGTCGATCGCCTACCTGGTCAGCCTGCTCGCCAGGGTGCCGCGCCATGACGTCATCCACGCATTCTCTGCGTCATACTACTCCTACCTCCTCGCCCCCCTGCCAGCGCTGGTCATCGGCAAGCTCTATGGCAAGCGCACCCTGCTCAACTACCACAGTGGTGAGGCGGACGACGATCTTGCCAACTGGCGCTCGGCCGTGCCCACCATGCGTCGCTTCGCCGACGTCATCGTCGCGCCGTCGGGCTATCTGGTGGATGTCTTTGCCCGGCATGGCCTGGAGGCCGTGTCGATCTTCAATTTTGTGGACCTGGCTCGGCTCCCGTATCGTGAGCGCCGCGAACCTGCACCGGTATTTCTCAGTAACCGGAACCTGGAGCCCCTCTACAACGTGGGCTGCATTCTGGAGGCATTTGCACTCATCCAGGCCGAGCTCCCAGAGGCGCGTCTCATAGTTGCCGGCGACGGTGCCCAGCGCGCCATGCTCGAGGGTCGCGCCAGGGAACTCGGTCTGCGCGGCGTGGAGTTCCTGGGCCGGGTGCCGCCGGCCGAGATGGGGGCCCTGTACGATCGTGCCGACATCTACCTCAACAGCCCGAACATCGACAACATGCCGGGCTCCATCATCGAGGCCTACGCCGCCGGCCTGCCCGTGGTCACCACCGACGCGGGCGGCATCCCCTACATCGTCCGCCACGATGAGACCGGCCTCATGGTGCCCAGCGGAGATTCCGACGGCATGGCTGCCGCCGCGCTCCGGCTGATCCGCGAGCCTGGTCTCGCCGCCCGCCTCGCTGGCACCGCCCGCGAGGAATGTCTCTCGCGCTACGTCTGGCCCGCAGTGGAGGCCGAATGGCTGGCTCTCTACAGGCAGTTGGCCAGCCGCAAGCCGGTCGCCGCTGGCTCCGACTCGCCCGCCAACGCATGATCGGTCGCGCCTCGCGAATCCTGCGCACCCTCCGCGGCCGCAGCGCGCACGAACTGCGTACCCGCGCCAGCCAGCTCCTTTCCTCGCGCGCCGAGAGATCTGCCGCTGGCGGACGCGTGCTCGACCTCACAGATGCCTCGCTCGAGCGCGCCCTCGCGCCCGGCGTGTCCCGCGACCCGGCCAGCCTGCACGCCGCCTTCCGCGCCCCTGGACGACCCAACTTCTTCCCGGGGCCGGACGACGCCACAGCCACCGCGGCCGCAGTGGCGCATCGCTGTCCTGACCATGTCGCCTCCACCGTCGCCCGTGCCGACCGTATCCTCTCCGGCCGCTTCGACCTGCTGGGATACGAGGGGCTGGACTACGGTCATCCCATAAACTGGCAGCGCGATCCCGTCGCCGGACTCGCCGCGCCCCTGGTCCACTGGAGCCGCGTTCCCTACCTCGATCCGTCCGTGGTCGGCGATCACAAGGTCGTCTGGGAGCTCAATCGTCAGCAGTACCTGGTCACCCTCGCCCAGGCCTGGGCCTACACGGGCGAGGCTCGATATGCGACGGCTGCCGCCGAGCATGTCCAGGCGTGGATCGCGGCCAATCCCGCCAGCAAGATCGGCATCAACTGGGCAAGCACCCTCGAAGTAGCCTTTCGCGCGATGAGCTGGCTCTGGGCGCTCCATCTCCTGCGGGATAGCGACGCCATCGGCCCTGCGCTGCACGCGAGCATGCTCGGCATGCTCCACGTACATGGGCGACATCTGGAGAGCTACCTCTCCACCTATTTCAGCCCCAACACCCACCTCACCGGTGAAGCGCTGGGACTGGCCTATCTGGGCATCCTGCTCCCTGAGTTGCGCCACGCCGAGCGCTGGCGTCGGCTCGGTATCAGCGTGCTCGAAACCCAGTTGCCGCGTCACGTACGGCCCGACGGCGTCTACTTCGAGCAGGCCTCCCAGTACCATCGCTACACCACCGAGTTCTACCTGCACCTGGTGCTCATCTGCGAGCGGAACGCGCTCCCCATCTCACCAGACGTGCGCCCGGCGCTCCACCGGCTGTTCGACTTCCTCCTGCACCTCGCCCGGCCCGACGGAGCCATACCGCTACTGGGCGACGATGACGGTGGCAGGCTGGTGCAGCTCGACGATCGTCTCCCGGCCGACGTGCGCGCGCTCCTTGCCACCGGCGCCGTGGTGGTCGACCGCGCCGACCTTGCCCACGCCGCACGCGGCGACGTCGCGGCCATGGGATGGCTGCTCGGCGCCGAGGGGCTGGACCGCTTCCAGGCTATGGCAGCCGAGCCGCCGACGGCGCTCTCGCGGGCCTTTCCCGACGGCGGCTTCTACACCATCCGGGATGGCTGGGGCACCGACGCCACCTGGGCGGTGGTGGACTGCGGCCCCCATGGCACCATGAACTGTGGCCATGCCCACGCCGACGCCCTGTCGCTGGAACTGGCGGCAAATGGACGGCCGCTGCTGGTGGACAGCGGCACCTACAGCTACCCGGGGCCGGAGCGCAACCTCTTCCGCGCCACCGCCGCCCACAACGCTGTCACGGCCGATGACACCGGCTCTTCCGAGCCCGGCACGCCCTTCCAGTGGAAGCGCATCGCCAACTGCCACGCCGACCGGTGGATAGCCGAGCCCCGCTTCACCGCATTTGCCGGCAGTCATGACGGATTCTCGGCGCTCGAGTCCCCGGTCAGCTACCGGCGCGAGCTGCTGGCCCTCCACGGCGATTACCTGATCGTGCGCGACATCGTGGACGGGGCGGGGGAACACGAGGGCGCCACGCACTGGCATGCGGCGCCCGGGCTCAGGGCGCGCATGGTCAGGGCCTCATCCAGCTCCGACTCCGCAGCGCATGCCGAACTCATGGATGGCGAGGCACCGGTCCTGCATATGGCGGTTGTCGCCGGGGACGGCGTGCTCGAGGAGCGGCAGGGTTGGATTTCGCCAACTTATGGCCGACGCGAGCGCGCGGCGGAGCTGGTTTTCCGACAGAGGATCGTCGGCCGTGCGGAGATGGTGACCTGCCTCATACCGACAGTCGGGGGCGAGAAGCCACCTTTCGTACAGTCTGTCGTTCGGATGGCGGGTGGGCTCGGCGTCATACTCGCCCGCGCCGACGGTGGGCACGACTGGTTGCTACTCGGCGGTCAGAACGTCCTGCTTGAGTGGGAGGACGTGCGCGCCGATGCGGACTGGCTCTGGTTGAGGCGGGATGCTGGCGGCGCCGTGCGCGACTTTGTAGCGCTCGATGTGGCGAGTCTCGAGGTGGCCGGCAGCACTCTCGTCGCCGCGGGTGGTCGCCATCCGTGGCGTGCCGGCGTTTCGAGTTCGCAGTCGGCCAGCGCGCGGCAGGTGGGCGAATGACCGATGGAATGACGCCACGGTGAGCGAGGGAAGCACCGACGAAGCGATGACACGGAGCGACGACACGGAGTGACGCCATAAATGTGCGGTATCTGCGGAATAGTTCTACCTGAAGGCTCTTCGCGTCCCCTGGACGCGCCGCTTGTCGAGCGCATGCGCGACAGTCTCGTGCATCGCGGCCCCGACGGCGCCGGGCTCTACATGGATCACGGCGTCGGACTCGGCCACCGCCGGCTGAGCATCGTCGACCTCGCCCACGGCGCCCAGCCCATGGCCAGCGACGACGGGGAACTGCAGATCGTCTACAATGGCGAGGTGTTCAACCACCCCATGCTCATGGGTGAGTTGGAGGGCAGCGGCCGTCGCTACAACACCCACTGCGATACCGAGACGGTGCTCCGCCTGGTGGAGCGCGACGGCGCCGCGGCGCCCGAGCGGCTGCGTGGCATGTTCGCCTTTGCCGTCTGGAACAGGCGCACCCGCACACTCCTGCTGGCTCGCGACCGCTTGGGGATAAAGCCGCTGTATTACGTGCACGCGGACGACGGCGCGCTCTATTTCGCGTCGGAGATAAAGGCGCTACTCGCTGCCGGCGCGGTCTCACCGTCGCTCAACTACGGCGCCCTCCCCGACTTTCTGGCCAACCACGCGCCATCGGGTAACGAGACGCTCTTTGCCGGCGTGCGCCGCCTTCCGCCGGGGCACACTCTTACCTGGCGCGACGGGAAGGTCGAGCTACGCGAGTACTGGGATCTCCACTTCCCACCCGCCGGCACCGTCGAAACCCGCGGCGACGCCGAGCTGGTGAGCGAGTTCGGTGAACGCTTCCAGGAGGCGGTGCGGCTGCGTCTCATGGCCGACGTTCCGCTCGGCATGTTCCTCTCCGGCGGCATCGACTCGGCGGCCATCACGGCGGCCATGAGCAAGCTGGTGGACGGCCCCATCAAGACGTTCAGCGTCGCCTTCGCCGAGCGGGAGGCCAACGAGCTGCGATACGCCCGGATGGTGTCCGAGCGCTATCGCACCGACCACCATGAGATCGTGGTATCGCCGGAGCAGTTCTTCGACGCCCTTCCACGGTTGGTCTGGCACGAGGACGAGCCGCTGGCCCACCCCAGCAGCGTCGCGCTCAATTTTGTGTCGCGACTGGCCGCCGAGCATGTGAAGGTGGTGCTGACCGGGGAGGGAAGTGACGAGACGCTGGCCGGCTACAACCGCTACCGGGCCACGATCTTTAATCGCACCTTCGGCCAGCGCTACGAGACGCTCACGCCGCGCGCTCTGCGCTCGCTGGTGCGCGGTGGCATTGGCGCGCTGCCCGGCGGGTCGCGAGTGCGGCAGAAGCTGAGCCGCACCTTCCTCACGCGATCGGCTGACCTGGACACGCTCTACTTCGACAACTTCGCCGTCTTTGCCAGAGCCGACCAGCCGGGTCTCCTGACCGCGGCCGCTCGTGAAAGAGTGGCCGGTGTGGATCCGTATGCGGCGTACCATGCGGCGCTTGCCGCTACCGACGCCCATACCCTGCTCGACAAGCTGCTCTACACCGATACCAAGACGTACTTGCACGAGTTGCTGATGAAGCAGGATCAGATGAGCATGGCGGCGTCGATCGAGAGCCGGGTGCCGTTCCTGGATCATCCGCTGGTGGAGTGGGTGGCGGCGCTGCCGCAGCGGCTCAAGTTGCGCGGAGTCACCACCAAGTGGGTGTTGCGCGAAGCCATGCGCGACGCCCTGCCGCCGGAGATCCTGTCGCGCAAGAAGATGGGTTTCCCGGTGCCGGTGGGAGCGTGGTTCCGCGGTCCCTATCGCCACCTGTTGGAGGAATACGTGCTGGGCGAGCGGGCGCGCGAGCGTGGCATCTTCCAGCCCGACGCCGTGCGCTCACTGGTGGCGCGACACTGCGAGGGCGGCGAGAACCACAGCGAGCGGCTGTGGGCACTGGTCACCTTCGAGATGTGGCAGCGCACCTTCCTGGACGGCGAGGAGCCGTCGGAGGAACTGCCCGAGGTACGGGCGACCGCGGCAGCAGCACTTACCTGAAGGCGACTACTACATCGTGCACATTCTCTGGATCAAGACCGAGTTCCTTCACCCGGTAGACAAGGGCGGGCGCATCCGCAGCTACCAGATGCTTCGTGCCCTCAAGCGCGACCATCGCATCACCTACCTGACCCTGGATGACGGCTCGGCGGCCCCCGATGCCGCAACACTGGCTGGGGAGTACAGTGACGCGGTGGAGAGGGTGCCGTTCGCGCCGCCGGCCAAGGGGTCTCTGGCCTTCTGGATGGATCTGGCGCGGAACGCTCTCTCGTCGCTGCCGTATGCCGTCGACCGCTATCGCTCGATGGCGTTGCGTGAACGAATAGCGGCGCTGTGCGCGCGTGGCGACGTGGACGTGGTGGTGTGCGACTTCCTGGCCCCGTCGCTGAATGTGCCCGACGACCTGGGCGTGCCCACGGTGCTCTTCCAGCACAACGTGGAGGCGATGATCTGGGAGCGGCATGCCCAGGTGGCCGCCAACCCGGTGAAGCGCGCGTACATGCGCGAACAGTGGCGGCGAATGCTGCGACATGAACGCGCCGAGTGTGCTCGTTTCGATCACGTGATCGCCGTGTCGCCGCAGGACGCCGCTGTCTTCTCCACCCAGTTCGGACTCGGCAACGTCTCCCACGTGCCCACGGGCGTGGACACGGAGTTCTTCCAGCCGTCGGGCAACGAGGTGCAGCAGTCGCACGAGTTGGTCTTCACAGGATCCATGGATTGGATGCCGAATGAGGACGCCATGAACTGGTTCGCGGCTGAGATCCTGCCACTCGTCCAGGCCCGCGTGCCCGACGTGACGGTGACAGTGGTGGGCCGCAATCCGCCGGCCTCCATCAGGGCGCTGCCGGAAACCCATCCGGCCATCCGGGTAACCGGATCAGTGCCCGATGTGCGGCCCTATATCGAGCGTGCCGCAGTGTTCATCGTGCCCATGAGGGTGGGAGGTGGCACGCGCCTCAAGATCTACGAGGCGATGGCCATGGAGCGCGCTGTGGTGAGTACTGCCATCGGCGCCGAGGGGCTGCCGGTGAACGACGGCGTGGACGCAGTGATCGCCGACAAACCGCAGGCCTTCGCCGACGCGGTGGTCGCCCTGCTGGAAGATCCGGCGCGGGCGGCACAGATTGGACAGGCTGCCGCGACCGTGGTCCGAACCGAGAATGGCTGGGACGGCGTCGCAGCCCGCTTTGCCGAGAGCTGCCGGCTGGTGGTAGAGGCAGCCAGCTTGAGCAGTTCCGCACCTTCGCGCAGGACGACGCAGACCCCGCCCGCGCTCACATCACCCGCCAGCAAATGAAACTCGGAATCAGCGTCTTCGGACTCGGCTATGTAGGCTGTGTCTCTTCCGCCTGCTTCGCACGCGAGGGCTTCCACGTAACCGGAGTGGACGTCAGCACGGCCAAGGTGGATCTGATCAACGCCGGCCAGAGCACGATCGTGGAGGAGGGGATCGCAGAGCTGGTGCGCGAGATGCGCGATAGCGGTCGCCTGAACGCCACTACGAGCGCTGCCGAGGCGGTGTTGGCTAGCGATGTGTCGCTCATCTGCGTAGGCACCCCCAGCCGGCCGAACGGCAGCATCGACCTGCAGTACATCGATCGGGTGTGCGAGCAGATAGGCATGGCGCTCCGCGACAAGACCACGCACCACACTGTGGTCATTCGTAGTACGGTGATGCCGGGCACGATCGACGACGTGGTGATTCCGGCGCTCGAGCGTGGGTCGGGGAAGGCTCGTCGGCGCCGGTCCGGATGACGGTGCCGCTGCCGTCGGGTGTCGCGTCGCGTCGTCCAGACGCTGACCGACCCTGGTCGCCGGCGGGGTAGCAGTGCCAGGGTGACGCCCATGACCGACATCGCCGCCCGCGCCACCCGGCTCCTCCGCCTCCACCAGGACGAGCAGATCCTCACTCTC
>CALCHX010000201.1 GCA_937906875.1 uncultured Gemmatimonadota bacterium
CGATCGAGCGGTTCTTCGGCGTCCTGCTCGAGCACTACGCCGGCGCCTTCCCCGTCTGGCTGGCTCCCGAGCAGGTGCGCGTGATTCCCATTTCCGAGGAGAACGCCCCGACCTGCCAGCAGCTCGTCATGAGGATGAAGCAGGCGGGCATCCGGGCCACGCTCGATGCCCGTCCGGATACGCTCAACTACCGTATCCGCGAGGGAGAGATGCTGAAGATCCCGTACATGGCGGTGGTGGGCAAGCGTGAGGCGGAAGGTGGTACGATCGCCCTCCGTGTCCGCGGTACGGGCAAGAAGCAGGAAATAGTCGCGGTGGACGAGTTCATCGACCGGGTGCGGAGCGAGATCGCCTCGCGCGCGCTTGCCCCGAACATGGCAGCGGGCATCGAGCCGGTGTCCGTCTGATCAGGCCCCATCCACAGTCGCGCCGGCCTGGCCGCTGGCGCGACTCGCTGGCCGTGCGCTCCGCGCAGTTGCTACTGGGCCTGTTCGGCTTTGCCGTCGCCATCGTCTTCATGATCCAGAGCCATCTCGGCCTCGGCCCATGGGACGCCTTCCACGTCGGCATCTCCCTCTGGACGCCGCTGAGTATAGGGGTGGCGAGCATTGTCACCGGACTGGTCATCGTGGCCGGCTCGGCGCTGCTCGGCGTCCGGCCGGGCATCGGTACGGTGGCGAACATGATCCTCATCGGTGTCTTCATCGACCTTCTGCTGCCGCGCGTGCCGGTGGCCGACGGTTGGCTCATGGGGCTTGTCTATTACCTGCCGGCACTGGCCGTGATCGGGCTGTGCACCGGGATGTACATCGCCGCCCGGATGGGCTCCGGTCCTCGTGACGGGCTCATGCTCGCCGTCGCTGAGCGTACCGGCTGGTCGGTGCAGTTGGTGAGGACGATCATCGAGCTCTCCGCGCTGGGCGCCGGCTGGGCGATGGGCGGCAAGGTGGGAATCGGTACGATCTTCTTCGCCATCGGGGTCGGGCCGTCGGCGCAGTGGGGTCTCCGGCTATTCGGCATGATTCCATCGTCGGCGAGGCCGGCTCCAACCGGCGAGCTGCCTGCGGCAGCCGATTCCGTGCCCCCTGTTCCTGTTCGCGGGGCGGGACGGGGAGCGTTGTGACGGCTCGCGGTGTTGGGTAACTTGGAATGTCTGCGTCAGTGATGGCGTCATCGTCATGCCGACGCCTGCCCGACTCCCGAGTCCTGAAATCCGATGGCAGATCTTTCCCGGCAACCGGTTATCGTGTCCGCCGTTCGCACGCCAATCGGTCGTTTTCTTGGCGGCCTGTCCTCTCTTTCCGCGCCTGAACTGGGCGCTGTCGCCATCCGTGCCGCGCTCCAGCGCGCCGGAGTCGACGGCGGACTGATCCAGGAAGTGATCATGGGTCAGGTGCTGCAGGGTGGCAGTGGCCAGGCCCCAGCGCGGCAGGCCGCACTCGGGGCCGGCGTCCCCGCAACCGTCTCCGCGGTGACCATCAACAAGGTCTGTGGATCGGGCCTCAAGGCGGTCATGCTCGCGGCACAGGCGATCAAGGCGGGCGACCGGGAATTGCTGGTGGCCGGCGGCCAGGAGTCGATGTCCAACGTGCCATACTATGTGTCCGGAATGCGAAGTGGCGTGAAGCTGGGCGACCAGACCATGGTGGACGGCATGATCCTGGACGGGCTCTGGTGTGCCAGTTGCAACGTCCACATGGGCGGACATGCCGAGCACACGGCCCGCAAGGCTGGCATAACCCGGCAGATGCAGGATGAATTTGCCGCGAATTCCCACAGGAAGGCGGTCGAGGCCCAGGATGCCGGACGTTTTGACGCCGAGCTGGTTCCGGTCGAGATCCCCGGCCGGAAGGGTACGACAGTCGTGAGCGTGGATGAGCAGCCCCGACGCGACAGCACGGAGGAGAGCCTCGGACGTCTCAGGCCCGCTTTCGGCGACGCCGCTCCCAGGGATATTGCCGCGGCCGACCTGTCGGTGACGGCGGGTAACGCATCGAGTCTCAACGACGGAGCGGCAGCGACGGTGGTCGCCTCGGAAGAGTTTGCGCGCGCGCACGGGCTACCCATCCTGGCGCGCATCACGGGGTATGCTACCGGGGCAACCGAGCCGGCGGAACTGTTCTTTGCGCCAATCCTGGCGGTGCAGAACCTGATGCGCCTGACGGGGACCACCATCGGCGACTTCGACCTCATCGAGGCCAATGAGGCCTTTGCTGCCCAGGCTCTGGCGGATGGCAGTGGCCTCGGCTGGGATTGGGATCGAGTGAACGTGAATGGCGGGGCGATCGCCCTCGGTCATCCGTTGGGAGCCAGCGGCGCCCGAGTGCTGACCACGCTCCTCCACGGCATGCGTGACCGGAGTGCCAGTCGCGGGCTGGCGACACTCTGCCTGGGTGGCGGCGACGCCGTTGCGATGAGCGTCGAGCGTGTCGACTGATGGTGATGGCGTGAAGGAGTCCGCGTGAATGGACCGGACGTGATGGCGGCCGCGTGATGGCGGCCGCTTGAGGGTGTCCGCGTGATGGCGGCCGTGCGCCGCCGGATGCCGCGTACGCGCCGGCGGTCGTGACGACGCGATCTCTCTTCCAGACGGATTCCGGGGCGCTCCGTGCGCCCTGGCGCATCGCGCTCTTCCTCACCGCCACGATCATTGCCGTGGTGGTCGTACAGGCCGTCTTCGCGCCGCTGTTGGTGGGGGCGGCCTGGTTTCTCACACGGTCGCGCCTGACGGTCTACTTCACCGGCATGGCGGTCGCGCTCCTCCTCGCCCATGTCGTCGCGATGCGACTGGACGGCAGCGGTGACGACTGGAACTCCATCGGCCTGGGGAGGGCGGCGTCGCGGCCGGTGGTGCTGGCTCACGGATTCCTCATCGGCATGCTGGCCATCGGCTTACCGATGGCCGTACTGCTTGCCGTGGGCTGGTTGAGGCCTGAACGATCCCAGCCAGGGAATGCGTTCGTTGCCGCCGTCCGGCTGCTGGTGTTGCTGGCGCCGGCAGCACTGTGGGAGGAACTGCTGGTACGCGGTTATGCGTTCTCGGTGATTCGCGACGCCTCGGGCGCACCAGCGGCGGTGCTCGTCACGAGCCTGGCCTTCGGATTTCTGCATCTCCAGAACGCCGGGGCTAACTTGCAGACGGTCGGCCAGGTGGTCTTCGCTGGAGTCTGGCTGGCCGGTGTCCTGTTGGCCACCGGAAGTCTCTACGCAGCCTGGATGGCCCATCTGGCCTGGAACTGGACGATGGCCGCAGTCTTCCACGCGCCGGTAAGCGGCCTGGATTTCGCACTTCCCGTCTGGCGTCTGGTGGACGCCGGACCTGACTGGGCCACCGGCGGTGCCTGGGGCCCGGAAGGTGGCCTTGCGGCCACTGTTGGCATGGCCCTCACACTGACATACCTGATGTCGCGGCGCCGGCGTCGCGAGGAGAGCTGAGCATGGCGGACCGCGTCGCGGTCATTGGAGCGGGACAGATGGGGAACGGCATCGCGCATACCTTCGCGCAGAGCGGCTTCCCCGTCACCATGATAGACGTCTCAACCGACGCGCTGGAACGCGGAATGGAGACTATTGGCAGGAACCTGGATCGGCAGGTCAGGAAGGGCACCATTGACGCCGATGCCCGCGCCGCCACCATGGCCCGCATCACGACGGCCAGTGAGCTGGAGGGCCTGGCTGATGCCGCCCTGGTGGTGGAGGCGGCGACGGAGAGCCGCAAGATCAAGCTGGCGATCTTCGGTGACCTGGATCGGATCGCCCTGCCCACGGCCATCCTGGCCTCCAACACCAGCTCCATCTCGATCACCGAGATCGCCGCCGCAACCGGGCGGCCAGAGCAGGTGATCGGCATGCACTTCATGAATCCCGTTCCGGTCATGCAACTGGTCGAGGTGATCCGGGGCATCGCCACCAGCGACGAGACGACGGCACGTGTCATGGAGCTGGCTCGTGCCGTGGGCAAGACGCCGGTTGAGGTGGCCGATTACCCTGGTTTCGTGGCCAACCGGATCCTCATGCCAATGATCAATGAGGCCATCTTCTGCCTCATGGAAGGAGTGGGTTCGGCGGAATCCATAGACACCGTGATGAAGCTCGGTATGAACCACCCGATGGGCCCGCTGGCCCTCGCCGACTTCATCGGCCTGGATACGTGCCTGGCCATCCTCGAGGTACTCCACGAAGGGCTGGGTGACCCCAAGTACCGCCCATGCCCGCTGCTCAGGAAGTACGTCGCCGCTGGCTGGTACGGTCGCAAGTCGGGACGCGGCTTCCACGACTACACGAACTGACGGGCCGATGCGAGAATTGCTCGAACTGACCGAGGAGCAACTCGAGGTGCAGCGCATGGCACGCGACTTTGCCCTCGGAGAGCTCGCGCCGCACAGCGCGGCATGGGACCGGGACGCCTACTTCGAACCCGCCGTGGTGGGCAAGCTCGGAGAGCTTGGATTTCTCGGGATGCTCCTCCCCGAGGAACATGGTGGTCTTGGCATGGATACCGTGACCTACCTGCTCGCTCTCGAGGCCATCTCGGCAGTGGATGCCTCGGTAGCCGTCCTGATGAGCGTTCACAACTCGCTACCCACGCAACTCCTCCTGCACAATGGCAACGACGACCAGCGCAGCCGCTACCTGGGTCCGATGGCGCGGGGTGAGATGCTGGGCGCGTTCGCCCTCTCCGAGCCTGACGCCGGCTCGGATGCGGCCGCGCTCCGCACGCAGGCGGTGCGGGATGGCGACGACTGGCTGCTGACCGGCACGAAGGCGTGGGTCACCAACGGCAACACCGCCGATGTGATAGTGGCCATGGCCCGTACCGACAGCCCCGGCGACCGCAAGGGAGCCCGTGGTATCGGTGCCTTCATCGTCACGCCGGACATGCCTGGCTTCTCGGTCAGCAAGAAGGAGGACAAGATGGGCCTCCGGGCGTCGCCGACTGTCCAGTTGATGTTCGACGAACTGCGCGTGCCGGGTGCCAACCTGCTGGGCGACCCGTCGCAGGGGTTCGTCTATGCCATGCAGGGGCTGGACAACGGTCGGCTGGGCATCGGCGCCCAGGCGATCGGTATCGCCGGCGCCGCGCTCGACCATGCTGTCGCCTACGCTGCCGAGCGCAAGCAGTTCGGGCGTCCGATCCGCGACCTGCAGGCGATACAGTTCAAGTTGGCGACAATGGCCGTTCGCGTCCAGCAGGCGCGTATGCTTCTGTACGCCGCCGCAAGGGCGAAGGATCGCGGCGAGCGGATCACCCAGTTCTCGTCCATGGCCAAGCTGGCCTGCAGCGAGACCGCGATGTTCGTCACTACCGAAGCAATCCAGGTGTTCGGTGGCTATGGCTACGTGCGCGACTATCCAGTGGAGCGCCTGTTTCGGGATGCGAAGGTCACCGAGATCTATGAGGGTACCTCGGAGATCCAGCGCATCGTCATAGCTCGTGAGTTGTATGGTCCGGATGCGCGCGCAGATCGCTGAGCATCCGGGGTGCAGCACTCTCCGCCGGCTGCCTCACCTGTTACCGGTGCGGATGCCCATAACCACTTTCCTCTCCGCCATTACATGAACCTCTTCGACACGATCGCAGAGATGGGCCACGAGCAGGTCGTCGTCTGCCATGACAAGTCCTGCGGCTACCGCGGAATCATCGCGATCCATGACACCACCCTCGGCCCGGCACTGGGTGGGACACGATTCTGGCACTACGCGAGTGACGAGGAGGCCATAATCGATGTCCTCCGCCTCAGCCGCGGCATGACCTACAAGAACGCCGTGGCCGGGCTCAACCTCGGGGGCGGCAAGGCGATCATCATGGGCGACGGCAAGACGACTCGCCGGGAGATGATCTTCCGCGCCCACGGCCGCTTCGTGGACAGCCTGGGCGGTCGCTACATCACCGCCGAAGACGTCATGACGACGCCGGCTGACATGGAATTCGTGTACATGGAGACCGACCACGTCGCCGGACTGCCGGGCCGATCGGGTGATCCCTCTCCGGTGACCGCACATGGTGTCTTCCGGTCGATCCAGGCATCAGCCCACGAGCGCTGGGGCTCCGACGACCTCGCTGGCAAGCACGTGACGGTCCAGGGCCTCGGTCACGTGGGCTATCATCTCTGTCGCGAACTGCACGCTGCTGGTGCACAGCTCACTGTCACCGACATCGACGCGGAGCGTGTAAGGCGGGTGGTGACGGAGTGCGGCGCCACTGCCGTTGGCAGTGACGACATCTACGGCGTGGACGCCGACATATTCGCGCCGTGCGCCCTGGGCGGCGTGATCAACGACAGGACCCTGCCGCAGTTGAAGGTCGAAGTGGTGAGCGGAGCAGCCAACAACCAGCTCCTGGAGACCCGGCACGGCGACATGCTGGCCGAGCGCGGGATCCTCTACGCTCCGGATTATGTTGCCAACGCTGGTGGCGTCATCAACGTCTATGGCGAGCTTCACCGATGGGACGCCGAGCGCTCCCTCCGCAAGGCCGACGAGATCTACGACACCATGCTCAACGTCTTCGAGATTGCCCGCGAGCAGAGCGTGCCGACCTACGTCGCGGCCGATCGGTTGGCGGAGAAGCGCCTGACCGACGTACGGAACCTCGTGCCGCGGTCTCCCGCGTCCGTGGGAGCCTCCTGACAATGACGCAATCCCTTTCCAGAGGGCGGGTCGGCGTCGGTCGCGAACGTATCCCCATCGCGTCGGACCATGCCGGTTGCGCGCTCCGGAGCACTCTTGCAACCCTGCTCACCGAGTTGGGCTACGAAGTCGATGACCTCGGACCGGCGACGGCGGATCCGGTGGACTTTCCCGACTTTGCCCACCCGCTCGCCGACATGGTCGCCAGCGGCGCGGTGAGCCGCGGAGTACTTCTCTGCGGCACCGGGCTGGGCATGTCCTACGCCGCCAACCGACATGCCGGCGTACGTGCGGCGGTCGCCTGGACGCCGGAGATCGCTCGACTGGCGCGGCAGCACAACGATGCCAACATCCTCGTCCTGCCCGCGCGTTTCGTCAGTGACGAGGAGGGACGCGATATCCTGCGTAGCTGGCTCGACACGCCGTTCGAGGGCGGCCGCCATCAGAAACGGGTGGCGAAGATCGAGTTGCACTCGCGCGCCGAGGTGGCCGGATCCATTACCATGCTGTCGCTGATGAGCGACGGCGAGGAAGGGGAAGCAGATGGGGACGGCCGTGGCTGCGGCACCCATGAACCTGGTACCGGAGAAAGCTGATGCTCAAGTGGAATCGGTGGGATTGCCTGCCACCAGGCGCCGCGCTCAGGGAGGCGGATCCTGAGGTCGCGCAGTGGATCGAACGTGAGATCGAGCGCCAGAACCACGGCCTGGAACTCATTGCCAGCGAGAACTTCGTCTCACCGGCGGTCATGGAGGCCATGGGCTCCCCACTCACCAACAAGTACGCCGAGGGGTTGCCCGGCAGGCGCTACTACGGCGGTTGCGAGTTCGTGGACCGGACGGAGCAACTGGCCATCGATCGAGCCAAGCAACTGTTCGGGGCAGACCACGCCAACGTCCAGCCGCACTCCGGTGCGCAGGCCAATGCCGCGGTCTACCTGGCCTTCCTCAAGCCGGGCGACACCATCCTCGGACTGGACCTCTCCAATGGCGGACACCTCACCCATGGTTCGCCGGTAAATTCGTCCGGGCTGCTCTACAACGCCGTGCATTACCTGGTGGACGATGACGGACTGATCGATTACGAGTCGATGGAGCGCATGGCGCGTGAGCATCGGCCGAAGATCATCGTGGCTGGCTACAGCGCCTATTCACGGATACTCGACTTCGAGCGCTTCGCACGCGCTGCACGCGAGGTCGGGGCACTCCTGATGGTTGACATGGCTCATTTCGCCGGCCTCGTGGCTGGCGGCGTGCACCCGTCGCCAGTTCCCCATGCGGACGTCGTCACCACCACCACCCACAAGACGCTCCGTGGCCCGCGTGGAGGTCTCATCCTCTGCAAGGCCGAACATCAGAAGGCGATCGACAAGGCGATGTTCCCGGGCACCCAGGGAGGACCGCTGGAACATGTCATCGCGGCGAAGGCGGTGTCCTTCCTGGAAGCGCTGCAGCCGGAGTTCCGGACCTACGCCGCCCAGGTGGTGACCAACGCTCGCGCCCTCGCCGCCGCTCTGGCCGGGCGCGGCTACCAGATCGTGTCCGGCGGTACCGACAACCACCTCATGCTCATCGACCTGCGCAACAAGGGACTCACCGGCAAGGTGGCCGAGAAGGCGCTGGACAGGGCGGCAATCACAGTCAACAAGAACACGGTCCCCAAGGAGACCCAGTCGCCGTTCGTGACGAGCGGCATCCGTGTCGGTACACCCGCGGTCACGACGCGCGGTATGGGTGAGCCGGAGATGACGCGGATCGCGGAATTGATGGACACGGTTCTCAGTTCGGCGGACGACGAGGACGTGGCTGCACGTGTCGCTATCGAGGTGCGTGAGCTGACCTCGAGCTTCCCGCTTTACTGAGACCGTTCGGCCCGGCAAGGCCGCGCGAGGGCCCGTGTGGCGGATGATTTTTCCGGCGCACGGGCCCACGGTCTCTCTACAGTTCTGGCCGCGTTCGGCCGATGCTGCCATCAGGGGCCGACGAGCGGCGCCTGGCCCGCGCGAGGCGATGATGCAACTGGAGGTTGTGGAGTGCCGGCCACTTCCACATCTTTGGCTTGTGTCGGGACCGGGTAGATCACCCGGTCCTGTTGTCTCGGCCTCTTCACGACGGAGTGACGTTGGCGCAGCAGTTGGCCTTTCGAGACGGGATCATGGATCGTATTCGTATGAGGGAACCGCGCTTTGACGAGCGCGCTTATCTCTTCGTGCTCTCGGCGCTGGAGTTCTGCCAGCAACAGCTTCCCGAGCGGCGCCACATTTCCGGCGCCGAGCTCGCGCACGCCTGTCGCGAACTCGCGCTGGAGCGCTTCGGCGTGATGTCGAAGCTCGTGCTGGAGCACTGGGGCATCCGTAGCACGGCGGACATCGGCGATATCGTCTTCACCCTCGTCGACCTCCAGCTCCTCATCAGCCAGGCGCACGATCAACGCGACGATTTCGTCGAGATCTTCGATTTCGAGGCTGCATTCGAGCGCGACTATCCCTGGCACGGTGCGTTGAGGGCGTGAGACCGGACGCTGATATCTCGCTCGCCCGACGACGGGCAGGCGCCCGGTCGGAGTGAAGGTGGAAGGTCTGCTCAGGCTGTCAGGGGGTGCGATCCGGATGCAGAACCCGCAATGGCCCTGAAGGAGCCGACCGTCCCTGTTCGCTCAGCGGCCCAGGCCGCCGCCGCGGACGCAGCGACCATCACTGCCGGAGTGCCCTCACGGGCGCTCATGCAGCGCGCCGGCGCCGCCGCCGCCGCGGAGATCGCGCGACGCTTTCCTGATCGGCTCCACGCCGGCGTCGTCGTCTACGCAGGTGTAGGTAACAATGGCGGGGATGGCTGGGTGGTGGCCCGCTCACTCGCGGCCGCGGGCATCCGGTGCCAGGTGATCGCGATCGGCGACGGCCGTACCGACGACGCACGCGCCGAGCGATCGCTTGCCGAGCCCTTGCTGACCACGTCGACGGTCCATGATCATGCAGCAGCGGCCCTTGGCGGCACCGGCGTGATCGTGGACGCGCTGCTCGGTACTGGCGCGAAGGGAGAGCCGCGCGGCGCGGCGATCGATGTGATTCGCAGGATTGCCGCTGCCCGGGAAGCTGGCGCAGTGGTCGTCGCCCTGGACGTGCCTTCCGGCGTGGATGCCACCACCGGCGCCAGCTCGGGCTCGGTCAAGGCCGACCTGACACTCACCTTTGGCAGCGTGAAGCGCGGCCTGCTCGTTGCACGTGCCGCGGCGGGCGAGATCGCCGTCCTCGAGATCGGACTGTTGCCGCGATCCGGCGAGGACGAGCCACTGCTCGTGGATGGCCGCTGGGTCAGGGCGACGGTGCCGGCGATGGAACCGGATGCCCACAAGGGCACCCGCCGGAAGCTCGTCGTGATAGGTGGCGCGACAGGAATGGCCGGCGCGACCGTGCTCGCAGCGCGTGCCGCGATGGCGACCGGCATCGGCATGGTGCGTCTGCTGGTCAGCGCGCCGAGCCTGCCCGTGGTGCAGGGCGCGGTGCCGGAAGCAATGGCTGGCGAATGGCCAGCCACCGACGAGCAGGTGGATGAGGAGGTCGCGGGCTGGAGTGACGTCGTTCTGATCGGGCCGGGCCTGGGTCACACGATGGAGACCAGAAGACTGGTGGAACGGGTGCTGAGACGCTGGCGCGGACCGGTACTGCTGGACGCCGATGCCCTCAACGTCTTCGCCGGGCGGCTGGACGATCTGGCTACCATGATCGCCGGACGGCCCGTGCTGCTGACTCCGCATCCCGGGGAGTTCGGCCGACTGACCGGCATGACCGTGGACCAGGTGCTGGAGCAACGCTTCGAAGCGGGTCGTGAGCTGGCGATGACGGTCGGCGCCGCGGTCCTGCTCAAGGGCGTACCGACGGTGATCTCGGGAGTGGACGGCCGCCGCATGGTGAGCGCGGCCGGCACCCCCGCGCTGGCCGCTGCCGGAAGCGGCGACCTGCTGAGCGGAATCGCGGCGACTCTGCTCGTCCAGCTCCCTGATCCGCTGCGCGCCGGCGCCTGTGCGGCGTGGGCCCACGGCAGGGCCGCCGAGCTGGCCTGCGGAGGCAGCGGAGCGAGGGGGATCACGCTCCATGACGTGCTGGTCACACTGCCCCGCGTGTGGCGCGAAAGGGGCGTCACGCCCGTGCTGCCAGTGCTCGCCCAACTCCCTGCAGTACATTGAGGGAGAAGCGACGATGAGGTGTGGAAATCGAGTCTGCCCATCAGGTGACTGACAGTCACGAGAATGGACGTCGCGCCCAGCGGCTACGCCCGGGCGCGGAGTTCGACATCATCCGACGGTTCCAGGAACTGTGGGGTCCATTGGCGGTGGACCTGGGCGGTGACTGCGCCGAGGTGAGCCTGGGCAAGGGCCTGCGACTTCTCACCAGCACGGATGTGAGCGTGGAGGGTGTCCACTTCCGGGCCGACTGGCTGACACCGCGGGAGATTGCCTACCGGGCGTGCGTTGCTGCCCTGAGCGATCTCGCCGCCGTCGCTGCCGAGCCATTGGGACTCATGCTGGCGCTGACGCTCCCCGAACGTTGGCGTACGCACGCCGACGACCTGGCCAACGGGGTGGGCGACGCCGTGCTCGACAGCGGCGCACCCGTGCTGGGCGGTGACCTGTCCATGGGGCGCGATCTGGCGCTGGCGGTCACGGTTTATGGCGAGAGCGCGTCGCCTCTCAGGCGCAGCGGTGCCCGCCCGGGCGACCTGCTGTACGTGACGGGCCGGCTGGGCGGGCCGGCGGCGGCGGTGACCGCGTGGCTGTCCGGCCGCACTCCAGCTCTCGCGCATCGACATAGCTTTGCCGCCCCGCGCCCACGATTGCGGGAGGCTCGCTGGCTGCGACGATCGGGCGCCACTGCCTCGGTCGACATTTCTGATGGCCTGGCTGCCGATGCTCGCAACCTGGCCTCCGCCAGCGGCGTGGAGATCTGGCTGGATCTGGACGCCGTACCCTGCATGATGGGAGTCACGCCCCTGGACGCGGTCGCCAGCGGCGAGGAGTACGAGCTTCTCGTCGCTGCACCTCCCGATCTCGACCATGTCGGCTTCGAGCGCCGCTTCGGGATTCCACTCACGGTTGTGGGCCGCGTGGACGGTTGGCACGAGAAGGGGGTGGTCGGGGCTCGCGTTGACCTGCCGGGCGGCTACGACCACTATTCCGGCTGATGCGCGCCATCATCGTCTACCTCACCCTGCTTGTCTTCACCCCCCTTCTGGGTCTCGTCGTCGTTCTCGCCGCGATCGGCGGCGTGGAGGACCGGCCAGGTGGTGTCTACGACTGGGCGACGCGCGTGTGGATGAAGTTGCTGATACGCGCCGCGGGGGTGCGTATCGTGGTTCACGGCACCGAGCGGCTCACCGAGGGACCTCGCGTCTATGCGAGCAACCACGTCAGCTGGTTCGATGTGTTCGTCCTTGCCAACGTCATCCCACGCTACAAGTTCGTGGCCAAGGCGGAATTGTTGCGCATTCCCATCTTCGGCCCAGCCGCACGGGCCGTTGGCACCATACCGATCGAGCGGGAGAACCGTAAGGCCGCGTTCAGTGCTTATGCCGAGGCGGCGCGGCGAATTCGTGCTGGCACCTCGGTGATAGTCTTTCCCGAGGGGACTCGCGGCTACGATTACACACTGCGCCCGCTCAAGAAGGGGCCTTTCGTCCTCGCCATAGCTGCCCAGGTACCGATCGTGCCCGTGGTCGTGCATGGCACCATCGCCGTTCAGAGGCGTGGATCGTGGCGCATGAACGCAGGCACGGTGAATGTGCACTTTCTGGAACCTCTGTCCACGACTGGCCTGAACTACGGCGACCGTGACAGATTGAGCAACGAGGTGTGGCGCCGCATGAGTGACGCGCTGCATGACATCTACGGCGTCGATGATGGATCGGCGTCCAAACATTCCGCGGCTGTGGGTTGAGCCGCGCATCCCCGAGAGCCGAACGCTATGCCTACGATCGTTGACATCATCGCGCGCGAGATCCTGGACAGTCGCGGGAATCCGACAGTGGAGTGCGACGTCATACTGGAGAGCGGGGCGGCCGGGCGCGCGGCGGTGCCGAGCGGCGCTTCCACCGGCGAGCACGAAGCAGTTGAACTTCGCGATGGTGACAAGCGTCGATACGGCGGGAAAGGGGTGCTGAAGGCGGTCCGCAACGTGGAGGAGAGCATCCTTCCGGCGCTCCGCGGCATGTCGGCCGTGGACCAGATGAGCATCGATCAGGCGCTCATCGACCTGGATGGTACGCCCAACAAGGGCAAGCTCGGGGCGAACGCCATCCTGGGCGTCTCGATGGCGGTTGCGCGCGCTGCCGCCGTGGAGGTGGGCCTGCCCCTGTACCGCTATCTCGGCGGCCCGATGACGCGCATGATGCCGGTGCCGCTGATGAACATCCTGAATGGCGGTGCGCACGCGACCAATACGGTGGACTTCCAGGAGTTCATGATCGTCCCCGTGGGCGCGGAGACGTTCAGCGATGCACTGCGCATGGGCGCCGACGTCTTTCACTCGTTGAAGAAGGTGCTCATCCACCGGAAGCTGGCCACCGGGGTGGGTGACGAGGGCGGTTTCGCGCCCGACCTGAAGAACGACGAGGAAGCGCTGAAGGTGATCATCGAGGCGATCGAGTCGGCCGGCTACGCCCCGGGCAGGGAGATCGCTCTCGCACTCGACGTCGCGGCTTCCGAACTCCACAAGAAGGGCACCTACACCTTCAAGAAGAGCGGCGCCGGCACGCGCGACGCCAACGGGATGATCGAGCTCTACCAGGAGTGGATGGAGGAGTACCCGATCGTCTCGATCGAGGACGGACTGGCGGAGGACGACTGGGACGGCTGGGAGGCGATGACGCGACAGTTGGGTGAGAAGGTGCAGCTCGTTGGTGACGACCTGTTCGCGACCAATACCGAGCGACTCCAGCGCGGCATCGAGAGTTCGGTGGCGAACTCGATCCTCATCAAGCTGAACCAGATCGGCACCCTCACCGAGACCCTTCACGCGATCGAGACGGCGCGCAACGCCGGTTATCTGTCGGTGATCTCGCACCGCAGCGGCGAGACCGAGGACACGTTCATCGCTGACCTGGCCGTCGGCACCTCTGCCGGGCAGATCAAGACCGGCTCGGCCTCGCGCAGCGACCGGGTGGCCAAGTACAACCAGTTGCTGCGCATCGAGGAACAGTTGGGTGAGGCAGCCGAGTACCCTGGCGGCAGCGTCTACGGCCTCTGATAGAACGACGTCCCGGACGACCAGGCACGAAACCGCCCCGACTCCTGAGCGTACCAGTCACATGGCCCGCCGCGCATCTGGATCACGTTTCACCCCGAAAACCCTCGCCTGGCTGGCGCTGGCTGCGGCGGCCGTGTTCTTCTCGGTGCAGGGCGGGGAGTATGGCACATCAGACCTTTTCAAGCAGCGCAGCCGGCGCGAGCGGTTGCAGTTCACGGTCGACTCTCTGCAACAGGTCATCGATTCATTGCGGGCCTACAGGACGGCGCTGGCCGAGGATCCGGAAGTGCAGGAGCGGGTTGCCCGGGAAGAGTTCGGGATGATACGTGAGGGCGAGCGGCTGTACCGATTTGCCGACCCGTCAGCCGCTGCTGCGGACAGCAGTCGCTGAATTTGACTGAGGCGCGCCACGATCCATCCCCCGGCAGTCTGTGGCATACCACGGGCGGGTAGAAATGAGCTGCTGGAGGCGTCCTCCGGGTTGACACCGGCTTCAGGAACAGGTATGTTTTTCGGACTGACGCGGGGTGGAGCAGCCTGGTAGCTCGTCGGGCTCATAACCCGAAGGTCGCGGGTTCAAATCCCGCCCCCGCTATGGCAAACGGCCGGTCCCTATGGGCCGGCCGTTTGCGTGGGAGCCCTCGTCGTACGAATTTGTATACGTCGCGGCAAGGGCAGTACGGCAGGGTAGCTCAGCTGGTGAGAGCGCACGACTCATAATCGTGAGGTCGCGGGTTCGATCCCCGCCCCTGCTATCGTGTGATCCTTATGCGGAGCGTGGTCTGGCCCCGAAGAGAAAATTCGCCCGCGATGCCACTCCGGCGTCGCGGGCTTTCTCACGCCGAGTGGCGCTCCGACATGCCGCTCCGGTTCACGGCGCGGATGAGGAATCAGAGCGTCTCGGCCTCGCCGGTCATCACCCGGAACCAGGGCTGGAAGACTTCCTTCCCGGGGTAACCCGGCATCGCCGCGCGCACCTTGCCTGTGGCGTCCAGCAGCAGGAAGGTCGGCGTACCGGGAAACTGGAAGGTCAGCAACGTCCCGCCTGCGTGATCGGCCGGTCCGGCGTGCCAGATTCCGGGCAGGCCGGTGTTCAGGAGCATCTCGTCGCCCGCAGCGGCCCCTTCGAGTGTCACCATACGCAACCGCGGCAGCCCGGCCGCATCGGCCTGAGTCGCGAAGTCGCGCAAGGCACTGTGGCAGACCGCGCAGGTCAACGAGCTGACCATGACGACGGTCGGCACGCCCTCGGCGGCAAGTGGCACGCGGGCGCCGTCAGCCATGACCACCTTGTAATCGCTGAGGTCCGCCCGCGCTCCGCTCTCGGCAACCTGCCACGGCGTGCGCTCGCCGCTTCCGTCACTCCTGCTCCCATCGAGCGCCGTTCCCAGCCAGGCGCCCCCGCCAATTGCGACGACGGCGAGCAGCAGCCATGCCCAGCCTGACAGGGGAGACCTGGCGGTATCTCCCGACGATGGCTCTGTCTGGCTGGATGAGGACGGGTCAGGTGCGGACATGCATCAAAGATAAGCGGTTGGCGGGACGGAGGGTGAATCGTCGGTCGGTACGCGCGGCAGACGGCCCTTGTCCGGCCAACCGCAGAATCCGACCTGGTGAGGCGACAAGCGGCGATACGGCGGTGGTGAGGCGGCAGACGCTCCCGGCGGTGGTGAGGTGGTGGGCGTTCCCGTCGGCTAGACTTCAAGGGTCGATGAATAGAAACAGACTGACCCATCCGGGTTCGCTGATCATTGCGGCAATCGCCATCGTCGCCGCCTGCAGTTCGTCGCCGGGCGTGCCGGCGGCGGACGGCCCGACGCTGGTCACGCCGCTCACTCCGGCCCTGCCGGCGGTGATGGCGCTCCCGGTGACGATCTCGCTGTCCGCGGTCAGCTCCAGGCTGGACCTCGCATTTCCCCTGTCGGACAGTCTGGATCGCGCCCGCTGCAGCGCGCTCGGCGGGGCGGTCTGTCACCAGTACGTCTATCGCCGCGACCCATTCCAACTGGCGATGACCAGCGACCGCCTCTCGCTCGTTGCCCCACTGAGCTATCGGGGTCGCGTGGCGCTCCCCGTCATGGGTGGTCTGGCAAGTTGTGGCTACGCTCCGGAGCGCATGCGTCGAGCCGAGCTGCGTTTCGCCACCTCGCTCTACTGGCGCAGCGACTGGCGACTGGGCACGAGGGGCACCGTACTCGGCGCCGAACTGAGCGATCGGTGTGACGTAACGTTGCTCAATTTCGACGTCACGCCGCTCATGCGCCGTATCGCCGACGCCCAGCTACTGGACATGCGGCGCGAACTGGACTCGATCATTCCGGCGCTGGTGGACCTGAGGCCGGCCGCCGACTCGCTCTGGCGCCTGCTGCAACGGCCCATGGCACTGGATAGTGCCGGGAGCCTCTGGCTGGCGTTGGAACCGGACGCGGTCGGGCTCGCGCCGGCAACCGGCATTGGCGGTACGATTCGCACTGCGGTTGTGCTCACCGCCCATCCACGTGTCCTTCTCGGCGACCGACCCCAGCCCACCACCCGGCCGTTGCCATCGCTGACCGTCGCGCCGCACAGCTCAGGGCTGCGCGTCCCGGTGGACGTCGTCCTTCCATTCGACGACCTGGGCCAACGGGCCACGGAGTTGCTCGCCGTGGAGAACGCGGGCAAGGACATCCGGGTACGGGAAGTCCACGTGCGGGGTGTCGCCGATACGCTGCTGGTGCGGGTGGAGCTCGAGGGCCGTGTGGACGGCACACTGAACCTTGCCGGCCGCATGCGCTACGACCCCGCCGACCGGGCCCTCCGCCTGGACGATCTGCGCTACACCGTGGAGAGCACCCATCTCATGACCCGGCTCAGGGTGAGGCTTGGCGCGCCACTCGTCCGGCGGGCGATCGATCGGGCGACCTCGCACGGCCGGCTGGGGGTGGGCGCCCAACTCGATACGGCGCGGTTGCAGCTCAACGCACAGTTGAATCGCCAGCTCGCGCCGGGTGTGTCCGTCGGCGGCGGCATCAGTGGCGTGCGAGTGACCGGACTGCACGTGACACCGAATGCGTTCGTCGTGCGAGTGGAGCTGGTGGGATCGGCGCAGTTGTTCGTGCAGTGACGGCACGTTGGATCCCATGAAACCTTGCCCTTCCTCAGCACGTAGGGATTCATAACGCGGAGGAGCAAATGTTCGAGATCATCGGATTGGCAGCCGCCGGCGCGGCTTCGGTAGGCGGTTTCGCAGGCACACGGAGATTCGTCCGTGATCGCCTCAGGTACGTGGACGCAGCGCATTCAGGCAAGGCGCCCTGGATTGCCGGAGTGATCGCGACGTTGATCGCCATGCCGGTGGTAGCGCTCCTGCCGTTCGTGGGAGCGGGCACGGCCATCGTCTTCGGTATCGCCGTCGGTTATGGCGTCCACAAGGGCACGCGCGACACCAGGGGACGCAGGGGAGAGGTTGCAGTCATCTGACCGGTCGCCATTCGGGGCGAACCCAGCGCCCCGCGCCGGCTCCGTCAGGCCACCACCAGGTCGCGCTCGCGCGTCCCGGCGTTCAGTGGTGAAAGTGGCACCCCGTGCTCCTCTGCCAGTGCGTGGATATCTGCGGCCACAACCACGTCGTGCGCGAGCAACGCATCGGCGATCGCCTGCACCGCGCCCTGGTACTGCCGCACCAGCTCCTCGGCGCGCTTCATCTGGGCCTCCAGAAGCTTGTGAACCGCGGTGTCGATGCGCGACTGGAATTGCGCGCTCAGATGGCCGCCGTGCGCTGACGGGTCGGCGCTCATCAGCCCCACCTCGCTGCTCATCCCGAACTCGGCCACCATCCGGCGGGCAATGCTCGTGGCCTGCACGAGGTCGCTGCCGGCACCCGAGGTCACGTGCTCCTCGCCGAGGAATACCAGTTCGGCGGCGCGTCCGCCGAGTGCCTTGGCAATGATCCCCTCCAGGTAGTGGCGGGGGTAGAGGTGACGATCGGCTTCCGGCGCGAAGTGGGCCGCGCCGAGCGATCGCCCGCGGGGCTCGATCGTGACCTTGTGAAGACGATCTTCCGGGCAGGCCACCAGTCCCACCACGGCGTGACCGGCTTCATGGATCGCGATCAGGCGCCGCTCGTCGTCGCTGACCACGACGCCGGAGCGAATGCGACCCAGAAGGATCTTGTCGCGCGCTGCCTCGATGTGGCGAGCATGGATATGTGTCTCGTCGTCCTGCACGGCGACGATTGCCGCCTCGTTGAGGAGGTTGGCCAGTTCGGCGCCGGAGTGCCCCACGGTGAGCTGGGCCAGACGCTCCAGGTCCACGTCGTCGCCCAGCGGCGACTGCTCGGCGTGGATGCGAAGGATCTCCAGCCGGTCGGCGGCCGTGGGCAGGGGCACTTCGACCACGCGGTCGAACCTGCCCGGCCGGCGAACCGCCGGGTCGAGCATGTCCTCACGGTTGGTGGCGGCCATCCAGACCACGCCTTCGTTGCCGCCCATTCCGTCCATCTCGACCAGCAACTGGTTGAGTGTTACTTCCTCCTCTCCGGAGCGGTTGGGCCTCCCGCGTCGGCCGCCAAGCGAGTCGAACTCGTCGATGAAGACGATGCACGGCGCCTGCTCGCGGGCGCGCCTGGCAAGGGTGCGCACCCTTCCGGCGCCGACACCCACGTACATCTCGTTGAAGTCGGAGCCGGCGGCGACGATGACCGGGACTCCTGCCTCTCCGGCGACAGCGCGGGCGAGGAGAGTCTTGCCGGTGCCCGGCGGGCCCACCAGAAGCACTCCTTTCGGACAGCGTGCGCCAACGGCGCGGAACCGCTGCGGATCGCGCAGGAACGCTATAACGTCGCCCAGGTCGGCCTGAGCCTCGCGTGCCCCGCCCACCGACTGCATGGTTAGCTGACGGGAGGGAGCGGTGGCCTGGAAGCGGTGGCCCATCGCGACACTGCTCTGCCGGTAGAATACGAAGCCCACCACGCCGACGGCGCTCAGCAGGAGGAAGGCCTGCAACCACTGGGAAGCCGACCGATTCGGGTCGGAGCTGCTGACTTCCACCACCGTACCTGCGGCGCCCCACCTCTCGAGGTCCTGGAGGGAAACCGCGCGAGATGGCAGTGTGGCGGAGACGCGGCTGGCGCCGTCAGGGAGCGGAGTCTTCAGGGAGCCCACGAGGCGACCCCCGCCATCTTCCACCTGAAGGGTGCCTACCTCGCCGGCGGTGAGCAGGGCAGCGAGCTCGGTGTACGGCATGACATGCGGCGACGACGGCCTGCCCGCGACAAACCGCCAACTCCCTACCGTGACGGCGACGAGGACGAGGAGCAGCACCGCCGACGGCCAGTAGCGCAGGGGACCGCGTACTCCGGGGCGGGACAGGAATCGGCCTGTCCGGCGTCGTTCGATTCGCGGCCGTGCGGTGCGTTGGCCAGCTCTGGAGCGAGGTGACTGGGATGACATCTGACGACAGTTGAACCGAGGGGCTCGCCGGCGTGAGCAGGCGACGGTGCGAGAACTAGTGGTATGGACCGGGCGCGTGTGGCGACCGAACGACGTCGAACTCCGGACGGACCGCGCAGGCGCGCGGATCGCAGGTGGTCTACACGCCGGAGATCTCGAGGTGCCGCAGGTGCGTCGTGTCGGCTCCTGCAACAGGTCCAGTGAGCACTAACACCCTCTGTCGACGAATGGCAACAGGGGGAGCAACTGATCAGGCACTCCCCCCTCGGTATCCGGAGTTGGCGGGAGGCTGGGAATCCAGCCTGCACGGGCAGTTACCGGACGGGTTCACTGGCCTGCCACCACGACCTGCGGTAAAGCACCGTGGCCGTGGCCGGGGGTATGCATGGAAGGGCGAGCGACGGCTGCGGCACTGGCACTGGCACCGTTCGTGGTTGCAGTATGGATCACGCGCGAGGAGGACGCACCGAACTCGCATGACGGTCAGTGCTCGTGTCCCCGGTACTGCTCCGGGACATGTGCGGCAACATCTTCCCAACCAGTGAACCCATGATCGCCCTCATCCATTCCCCGGGATCGTCCCGTCCCACCGGTCGCGGCAACGGTGGCACGCCAGACCACAAGCACAGCCTGTCGCGACCTCCCCTGCTGGCGTTGGCTCTCGTGCTATCGGTCGTGGTGAGTGCTTGCGGTTCCGACGAGGTCATCGAGGACCGGACCGCCATTTCCGTCAGTGAGCGTGGCGGTGACGTCGCCCTTGAGACGGCAGGAGCGGATGCTGCGCAGCCATGCCCCAGCGATCCAGGGCCGAAACTGCCAGCGGGCTTCTGCGCAGCGATCTTCGCCGATAGTCTGGGCGGCCCGCGTCACCTGACGGTTCGCGAGGACGGCGCCGTGTTCGTCGTCCGGCAGACCGGTCCGAATGGCCAGCCTGGCGTGGTCGCCATGCGCGATACCAATGGGGACGGCAGGGCCGATGTACGTGAACTCTTCGGCCCACTAGGCGGCACTGGAATCCGGCTTGCCGACGGACATCTCTACGTGGATGCCAGGCAGTCGATAATCCGATACCCGCTTCCCTCGACGGCACTAGAGCCCAGCGGCAGCCCGGACACGATAGTCAGCGGCCTGCCGACGGGCGGGCATGCAGCGCGGAATTTCGTCCTCGACGGCCGTGGCGGGATGATCGTGAACTTCGGCTCACGCACCAACTCCTGTCAGGAGAGAGACCGCGGGAAGGGTTCGCCGGGCGTGGATCCCTGTATCGAGCGCGATGTGCGCGCCGGGCTCTGGCGTTTCGAGGCCGACCGACCTGGCCAGAAGGTGGAAGATGGAGAGCACTATGCAGCCGGGATCCGAAACGCTGTCGCCCTGGAAAGGGCCCCCGACGGCCAACTCTGGGTGGTGCAACATGGGCGTGATCAGTTGTTCCAGAATTGGGGCGATCTGTATACCGAACAGCAGAGCGCCGAGAATCCTGGTGAGGAACTGTTGCGGGTGAACCGGAACGACGATTTTGGCTGGCCCTACTGTTACTTCGACATGAACCAGAAGAAGATGGTACTTGCTCCGGAGTACGGCGGCGACGGCGGGAAGGCGATCGGTCGCTGCGCCCAGATGAAGGGTCCGGTGACGGCATTCCCGGCCCACTGGGCGCCGATGGCGCTGCTGTTCTATACCGGCTCCCAGTTTCCTGCGCGGTACAGGGAAGGTGTCTTCATCGCGTTCCACGGTTCGTGGAACCGTGCTCCGCTTGCCCAGGGTGGCTACAACGTGGTCTTCCAGCCAATGCGTGACGGTCGGCCCAGCGGCGCCTATGAGATCTTCGCCGACGGCTTTGCCGGCGCCACGGTTACGCCTTCCGGGGCCGTGCACCGCCCGACCGGGCTGGCCGAGGGGCCTGACGGAGCGATCTATGTGTCCGACGACAAGGGAGGAACCATCTTCCGGATCACCTATCAGGGTCGCTGACCGGGGGCGCGGTGGTGAAGGATGTCCGGCCAGCCCATGAACGACGGGAAGGAGGACCAGGGAAGAACCGATCGCGGTGGCGGTGACGTAACCGTTCCCGCCGTGGCTGGCGGCGACCACGAAGGCAGCGGTGGCCGGCTGTCGCGTTTCGTCTACCGGATACTGGCTCGCTGCCACCGGTGGGCGGAATCTGGCTGGGGCGGGGCAGCGGTCGCTGGCTGGGGACTGCTTCAGGGTTCAGTAGTGCCAGGTCCCTCGGACGCTGTTCTCATCCCGCTCGGCATCGCCGACCCGGGCAGGGTTTTCCGGCTGGCGGCATGGGCGACACTGGGCGCTACGGCGGGCGGCCTGATCGCCTACACGATCGGTCTCACATCGTTCGATCAGTTGGGGAGGCCGCTGTTGGAACTGATGGGGGTAAGCCCGGCGAGGCTGGATGCGAGCCGGGCGGCCTTTGCTCGCCACGGTTGGCAACTCGTTCTCCTGAGTACGATATCGCCCCTCTCCACCAAGGCCATCTGTCTGGCCGCCGGAGCTTTTGGTGTGCCGGCCTGGCAGTTCGCGCCGGCACTGCTCGTGGGGCGGGGCCTGCGTTTTCTCGCCGTCGCCCTGGTGATCAGGCTAGCCGGGCCGCAACTGTTGAACTGGCTGTCGAGACGGGTGGGCCGCGTGCCGATAACGTCGGTCAGCCCGGATTGATGACCCCGTTGAGCACGTTGACCGTACCGTTGATGATGAACTGCATGCCGATCACCATCACGAGCAGGCCCATGACCCGCGTGAGGACATTGAGGCCGGTGTTGCCGAAGCGCTTCAGCAGCAATGGGGCTATGCTGAGAATGATCCAGGCGATCGCCATCACTCCGAGTATGCCGAGGTAGACGGAGCCACGCTCGACCGGCGTGCGGGCCTGCGCCACCAGGGCGACGACCGTCGTGATTGCTCCGGGGCCGGCAAGGGTGGGAAGGCCGAGCGGGATGATGCCGACATCGTCGAAGTGTTCGGCTTCCTCTTCCTCGAGTGCCGTTGTCTTCACGCGCGAGCGGCGGGCGGCGAGCATGTCGGAGCCGATGCCCAGGAAGAGCAATCCGCCCGTGATCCGGAAGGCATCGGTCGTGATCCCGAAGAAGCGGAGAATCCACGTTCCCAACAGGCCAAAAACGATCAGCACGATCGCGCCGGTAATGGTCGCTCGGCGGAGTGTGGCACGCCGTCGCTGGACGGGCAGGGTACTCGTGAGGGATAGGTAGATCGGTATCGCGCTGATCGGATTCACGATCGCCAGGAGTGACGTGAAGGCGAGAAGGGCGAAGGCGAGCTGCTCCGTACCTGGCATGGAAGCGGGTCTATGAGCGGGAAGAGGGGTCAGGCGAGGCCGTCAGGACAGATCCGAAGCCGCTGTGGCTGGCAGAAGGTAGCGTGGTGCGGGGGCGCTGTCACCGGAGCCGGAGGTCTGGAGCGAGGAGGCGGAACCGTGAGAGCGTGGTGGGGTATACGTCGCGGTCGTGGCCGGGCGAAGGCACTTCTGGTTGCTCTGTTGCGACTGTTCCTGCCCGATGTCCAACCCTGCATCCAGGAGGTGATCCTATTGTCTAGAGGTCTCAGTCCCCATGCCGGTTCGAGCTGGGCAAGCGGTCGCCTGATCGCGGTACGGTAGAGCGAACTCCGGTTCGGGCACCGTCTCGATCCGGCTACGGGCAGCGGCCCCCGCGTTACACGACGCGGGGGCCGCGTCCGTCTGCGAATCTACCTGTGCACGTAGCGGCGCATCCACATCTGCCGCCACTCTCGCAGCTGCCTCTGCATCTGTGTGCGCGTCCATCTTCGCAGCTACCAGATGGCTGAAGCTGGTTGGAATTCCCGTCTCGAGACGCGCGAAGGGAGAGGCACTTATCTGACACATTCGTCGAGGGGTCCCTCTTGCAGCGTTCGTGTATGGCGAGGTAATTTGTGATGTATATCATGGTCGTCGGGCACCGTGTCCGGAAGCGACCTGGGCGGTAGTAGACCCGTCAACCCTGTGCGCGCCCCTGGCGCTGCACTGTGCCGTCTCGAGCACGGCCGGGAGGTAGGACAGCACGAAATCTCATGGCGCCATTCGGCGTCGCCACGACCACCCTCAACGTCAGGAGGTCATATGCCTGAGTTCGAGCAACTTATTCGAGAGGCTGGCCGCGAGCAGCGCCGGGTACTGGTGCGGTTCGAGTCTGCGCCCGGGACGCAATACGAGCGGGAGTTGGAGCCGTATTCGATCCAGGACGGAGTGTTGCATGCCTTCAGTTATCTCCGCAACGAGTTCCGTACTCTGGAACTGGGCACCATCTCGCGAGTAGAAATCTCGCCGCGGAGTTTCACACCACGCCGTGCAATAGAACTCTGACGCCGTGGAGGGCTTCGGGAGCCCGGCACTCGCCGTGGTCCCCGATGCCGTGATGACGCACCGCCCCAGCGGTGCGTATTTCGTTTGTGGCCGACCGGAGCCGTCTGATTGATTGTTGTCATCCGGTCGCGCCGCGCAGACTGACCAGGGACAGCCGCGAAACATGGGGGCATCGTGAGTTTGCGAAGTTCGAAGGTCGTGCTCGCCGCAGTCGCAACGGCAGTCGTGCTCGGCGTCCCAGCCGCTGCCCCGACCGCCCTGAACGCCCAGGGCGTGCCGGCGATTCCGTACGAGTCGTTCACCCTGTCCAACGGGCTTCAGGTGATCCTCCACGAGGATCACTCCGTGCCCCTCGTCGCGGTCAATGTCTGGTATCATGTCGGCTCGGGCGACGAGAAACCCGGTCGAACCGGATTCGCGCATCTCTTCGAGCACGTCATGTTCATGGGTTCGGAGCACGTGCCGGTAGGGGCTTTTGACCAGTGGCTGGAGGCCGCCGGAGGTCAGAACAACGGGTCGACCACACAGGATCGGACCAACTATTACGAGTGGCTACCGTCCAATGCCCTTCCGCTCGCCCTCTGGCTGGAAGCCGACCGCATGGGCCACCTGTTGCCGACGATGGACCAGGCCAAGGTGGACCTGCAGCGCGACGTGGTGAAGAATGAGCGGCGACAGCGCGTGGACAATGCCCCGTACGGCCTGGCCGACGGGATGATCTACGCCGCGCTCTTTCCGCCCGGTCATCCGTATTCCTGGGACGTCATAGGCTCCATGGACGATCTCAGCGCGGCCTCGCTGGCTGATGTCCAGCAGTTCTTCCGCACCTACTACGCGCCCAACAACGCCACGATCGCGATCGCTGGAGACTTCGACCCCGATTCGGTCAGGGCGTGGGTCCGGCAGTACTTCGGCGGCATCCCGCACGGACCGCAGATGCCGCCGCGACCAGTGGCGCCGTCCTTCGTCGTCCCGCGCGACACCTTCCTGGTACTGGAGGACCGCGTCCAGCTACCGCGTGTCTACGATACCTGGCACGCCGTGAAGGCCTTTGCCGCGGACGAGGCACCGCTCGATCTGCTGGCCTACGTACTGGCCGGTGACAAGAACTCCCGCCTCTACAAGCGGCTGGTGTACGAACTGCAGGTCGCCCAGGACGTGAGCGCGTACAACTGGGGTGGCAAGCTGGACGGAATGTTCCAGATCGTCGTGACGCCCAAGCCCGGCCAGTCGCCGTCCGAGATGCAGCGGCTGGTGAACGAGGAATTGGATCGGGTTCAGCGCGAGGGCGTCACACCGCGCGAGATGGAGCGGGCGCGCAACAGTTTCCAGGCGCGCATGCTCGATCGCCTGGCCAGCGTGCTCGGGAAGGCGGATCAGCTCAACCTCTACAATTACTTTGCCGGTACGCCCGACTATTCACGCCAGGACATGGCGCGCTACGAGCAGGCCACGGCGGCGGATGTCCAGCGCGTGGCGCGGGAGTACCTGGGCAGGCCACGTGTGACGCTCACCGTGGTGCCGATGGGCAAGCGCGAATTGATGGTGACGGGGGTGAACCAGTGAACGCTCTCCATACGAGGCCGGGCCGCCTGGCCGTGCTCGCCGTCGCCCTTCTCGCCTCTGGCTGCGCCAGTTCGCCGCAGGCGGCTCCCGCGCCAGTAGTCAGGACAACGCCAGCGCCCGGGCGCGACAGCTCGGCGCGCGCCGACACCGCCGCAACCACTCCACGCGTCGCGGTCACCGCAGCCGCGCCGACGGCGTCGCCGGCCGAGGGTTTCCCGACGTCACCGCCGGCGCTTGGCCCGGTGAAGCCTCTCACGGTTCCACCGGTGATCGAGCGCAAGCTCGCCAATGGCCTGAGGCTGCTTGTCGTGGAGCACCACGAGATGCCCCTCGTGGACGTGCGGCTCGTTGTCCGTAGCGGCGCGGAGATGGATCCACAGGACAGGTTGGGGCTCGCGACACTCACCGCTGGATTGCTCGATGAGGGGGCGGCCGACCGCGACGCGCTCTCCATTGCCGATCAGGCTGCATTCCTGGGCGTCAGCCTTGGCGCCAGCAGCAGCTTCGATCTCTCCATGCTGTCGCTGCACGCCCCCACGGCACGGCTGGACAGCGCTCTGGCACTGCTTGCTGACATCGCTCTCCGACCCACCTTTCCAGGCGCCGAGTTGGAGAGGCTGCGGGAGGACAGGTTGACCTCGCT